>CASDXV010000001.1 GCA_949285255.1 uncultured bacterium
AAACGGGTTGCGAGGTAAGATTTTTTCTTCAACGTATTTGTTTAAGAATTTACCCTCAGCGTCATCACGAGAGAACCCGAAAGTCATCTGTGTCAAGTCGTTTGTACCAAATGAGAAGAATTGTGCGTATTGAGCAATTTCATCCGCAGTAAGCGCTGCACGAGGAATTTCAATCATCGTACCGAACATATAATCTATTTCAACGCCTTTTTCCTGCATAACTTCGCGAGCTACGCGCTCTAAAAGTTCGCGGTCAATTCTAAGCTCATTAACATGAGATACAAGAGGAATCATAACCTCAGGTTTTACTTCTAAACCTTCTTTTTTAAGGTCACAAGCAGCCGAGAATATTGCTCTTACTTGCATTTCGTTAATTTCAGGGAACATAAGACCCAAACGGCAGCCCCTTAAACCCATCATAGGGTTAGATTCGCTCAAGTTTTCAACTATGTGAAGCATTTCTTCTTCTTTTTTGTAATCTTTGCCTTGAGCTTTGAGGGTTGCAACCTGTTCAATCAAGCTTTCTTTATCGGGCAAGAACTCATGTAACGGAGGGTCAAGCAGACGAATTGTCATTGGAAGTCCGTTTAGAGCTCTAAACATATCTACAAAATCTTGATATTGCATTGGTAAAAGCTTGTCCAGAGCTTCTTTTCTGGCTTCAGGAGTTCCTGCAATAATCATTTTTTGAACCCAAGGAAGTCTTTCAGGGTCCATAAACATATGCTCGGTACGGCACAGACCAACACCTTGAGCGCCCAATTTAACGGCGTTTTTAACGTCAGTAGGTGTATCTGCATTAGCACGAACTACAAGTTTTTTAGTCTCATCAACCCATCTGAAGAGAGTTTCAAAGTTTTCATCCATATCGGCACGAAGAGTTTTTACTTCACCCTCCATAACTTCACCTGTTCCGCCGTCAAGCGAGATGATGTCATTTTCATGGTACACCTTACCGTCGCCTGCCGTAAGGGTTTTATTAGCAAGGTCGATTTTTAAGTCTTCGCAGCCCGCAACACAGGGTTTACCCATACCTTTTGCAACAACTGCAGCGTGAGATGTCATACCGCCTCTGAGTGTCAATACACCTTGAGAAGCTATCATACCGTGAATGTCATCTGGACATGTTTCAATTCTGACCAAAATAACTTTCTCGCCAGCTTCGCCGCGCTCAGCTGCAGCGTCGGTATCAAAAACAATTTTACCAACCGCAGCCCCGGGAGATGCTGCAAGACCTTGAGCGATTTTGTGTGCTTCTTTTTTAGCTTTTGTATCAAATGAAGGTAAAAGAAGCTGGTAAAGTTGATAAGGGTCAACAAGGGATATTGCGCGCTCTTTTGAAATTATACCCTCACGCTCCATTTCAACGGCAATTCTAACTGCAGCTGCAGCTGTTCTTTTACCGTTTCTTGTTTGAAGAACATACAACTTGCCGCGCTCGATTGTAAATTCCATATCTTGAACATCTTTGTAGTGTTTTTCAAGGTTTTTAGCGATTGTAACGTATTCTTTATAAAGTTCGGGCATTTCATGCTCAAGTTCGCAAATCGGTTTAGGTGTTCTAATACCTGCAACAACGTCTTCACCCTGAGCATTTGTTAAATATTCACCGTAGAATTTATTTTCACCTGTAGAGGGGTTTCTGGTAAATGAAACACCTGTAGCACAGTCATCACCCATATTACCAAATACCATGGTTTGTACGTTTACGGCTGTACCGTAGTTATGGTCGATTTTGTAGTGGTTACGGTAAGCAACCGCACGAGGAATATTCTGTACATAAGGGTCTTGGGGAAATTCCTTTCCTGTTTCTTTTTTGATTAATTCTTTATAAGGTTCGATAAGTGATTTCCAATCATCAGCGCTTAATTCGGTATCTTGTTTAACGCCTTTTTGTTCTTTGATTTTATCAATGTATTCTTCAAATTTTACTCTTTCAATGTCCCAAGCAACCGAGCCGAACATTGTTAAAAATCTGCGATATGAGTCATAGCAAAAACGCGGGTTGTTGGTAAGTTTAATCATACCCTCAACGGTTTTATCGTTCATACCGAGGTTCAAGATTGTCTCCATCATGCCGGGCATAGAAAGTCTTGCACCCGAGCGCACGGAAACCAAAAGCGGATTTTCGCTATCGCCAAACTTTTTACCTGTTTGTTTTTCAACATCGGCTAAAGCTGCTTTTACTTCATCCATAACGCCCTCAGGCATTTTATTTCCCGCATTAATATATTCCATGCAGGTTTCCGTAGTAATAGTTAAACCGGGGGGAACAGGCAGACCTGCATTTGTCATTTCAGCAAGGTTTGCACCTTTACCGCCAAGCAAGTTGCGCATATCGGCATTACCTTCTCTAAAGAGCCATACACGTTTTTGTGTTGTCATTAATATTTTCTCCTTTTCAATGTTTAAATATCTAAAACACCTTGCAAACAGTGGGTTTGCGCCAATTTATCTTTTTTAGATAAAAGATAGCGCTATTCTATCACAAAAACCTTTTCTTTGCTATAATTATGTACATGGAAAATAAAAAAGAATTAATAGACCAATCTATCGACCTGTTGGCAAAAGGCGAATTTGAAAGTGCAGCAGCACTTTTAGAAAAAATTTGTTTAGAAGATGAAAAAAATATTGAGCTTATAAAAAATCTCGGATTATGCTACATAAATACCGAAGATTACGAAAAAGCCTCTGCCGCCTTTAAAAAAGCCCTTGGCATCGAGCCAAACGACGCAACTGCGCTTTTCTACCTTGCAAACTGTAATGACAAGCTTGGTTTTGAAGATAAGGCAATTGAAGAATACAAAAAGGTAATAGAGCTCAGAGATGAGTTTTTTGAGGCTTATAAAAACCTTGCGGTAATTTATATGAAACAGGGTAATCATGAGAGTATTATCTCTTTAATTGAGCCTGTTTTAGAAGTAAAAACGGACGATTATCTTCTTTATTATTTAATTGCAACGGCAACAATTGCCCTTAACAGGCAAAAAGAGGCTATAAAATACCTTAAAAAAGCAATTGAGCTGCGTCCTGACCATCTACAGCTGCAAAATAATCTTGCAAACTGCTACATAGCGCTTGATGAAATTGAAAACGCTAAATTAATACTTGAAAATACATACGCTCAAAACCCTGATTTTGCAATGACAAACTACAATCTTGGAGTTTTGTATCAAATAAAAGGCGATTACAAAAAAGCGCTTTCGTATTTTAATGTTGCATACCAAAAAGAGCCCTCCATATCGCTTATGACAACTCTTGCATATTGTGCCAAGCGTGCGGGAAATCTTGAATTAGCTTGCGACTTATACAAAAGCCTTACTGCGCTTTATCCCGATAAAGCTAATTTTCAAAACAACTTAATGTCCACCCTTATGGACTTAAGAAAATATGACGAGGCTATAAAAACGGTAAAAGACCTGTTAAAATTTGACCCTAAAAATACCGATTTAACAAAAAAATATGCTGCTCTTTTAAGGCTCACGGGAAATGACGAAAAAGCGGTAGAAAAATTAGAAGAATTAATCAAAAGAGGCAAGGTTGATGTTGAAATATACTACAACTATGCACTTTCTTTGATTAACCTTGATGAGCTTGAGGGTGCAAAAGAGGCGTTTAAAAAATGTATTGCCCTTGAACCGCACAATCCCTTTGTACACAAGGACTTAGGGCTTTTGTATTTGAGAATGAACTTTGTCGACTGGGCAGGGGATGAATTTAAACAGGCAATCGAGCTTGAAGGGGATGAACCTGAAATAACCTTTGCCTACGCCGTTTATCTGAATAAAACAAACAACTTTGAACAGGCTGATGAATACTACAGAAAAACCATTGCTCTTGAGCCTGATAATGCGGATTATCTGGCACATTTCGGAGAAAATCTCATCGCTTGGGGCAAATACGACGAGGGTATAGAAAAGCTGCAAGAAGCTATAAAAATTAACCCTAAAAACTACATAGCGCTTTATAATCTCTCAAGGGTTTATTTTTCGAAGAAAAAATACTCTACTGCAGTGCAAATCCTTGAAGATATGCTAAATATAACAAAAGATGACCCTGAAATACTTAATATGCTTGCTATGTGCTATTTTAAACTAAAAGACTACAAAGGGGCTGTTGGTATATTTGAAAATTTAAGGGAAAAATTCCCTAAAAATCACATTCTGCTCACGACTCTGGGGCAGTGTTATCTGAAATTAAATGAATTTGAAAAGGCAAAAAAAGCCGCTCAAGACGCGCTTGTTGTCTTTAGCGATTATGACGAGGCATTAAAAATATTAAAAGAGGTAGAAAGACAAAATGACTGAAGATAGCAAAAAAAGAATAGTATCAGGCATGCGCTCAACGGGAAAATTGCACCTCGGGCACTATTTTGGCGTGCTTGCAAACTGGAAAAAACTGCAGGAACAGTATGACAGTTTCTTTTTTATAGCTGACTGGCATGCGCTTACTACCAAATTTGATACGACTGAAGATTTAGCTACAAATGTCTACAATGTAGCGCTGGATTGGCTTTCTTGCGGTATTGACCCTGAAAAATCAACAATATATGTCCAGTCTTACGTCCCGCAAATCGCCCAGCTGCATATATTTTTAAGTATGATAACACCTCAAAACTGGGTAGAGCGCGACCCCACCCTTAAAGATATGGCAAAAGCGCTAAGGCTTAAAGGCAGCTCTGAAAGTCAGGTTTCATACGGGCTTTTAGGTTATCCTGTGCTAATGACAGCAGATATTATGATGTTTAATGCAAATTATGTACCCGTAGGCATTGACCAAGTGCCTCACGTTGAGCTTTCTCGCGACATTGTAAGGCGTTTTAATAATATTTATAAAACAGACTACTTTGTAGAGCCCGAGCCGCTTTTAACCCAAATACCACTTATGAAAGGCGTAGACGGAAATAAAATGGGCAAATCGTTTAACAACGATATAAAAATCTCAGACGATGAAGAAACCACGACAAAGAAAATCATGAGTGCAATTACAGACAGAAGCCGCCTAAGACGCGATGACCCCGGACATCCTGAAGATTGCGAAGTGGTTTATGATTATTGGAAAATTTTTGACAGTGAAGAAAAAGTAAAAGAAATAGACTCACTCTGCCGAAAAGGTGAAATAGGCTGCGCTCAGTGCAAGCGTGAACTTGCAAAGAAAGTAAATGAAATGCTTGCGCCAATAAGGCAAAAACGTCTTGAGTTGGCTCAAAAGCCTGAACTTGTGAGAGAAATTCTTATGGAGGGGTCTAAAAAAGCACAAACAGAAGCACAAAAGGTACTTGATAAAGTAAAAGAAGTTGTGAGGATGTATTAATGGATAAACTCGTAGAAACTTTCATTGAACTTGCAAAAATACCCTCTCCCTCTTTAGGAGAAGAAAAAGTTGCGGATAAAATCATTGAAATTCTGCAAGAAGAAAACATAAAAGCTCAAAAAGATGACTACGGAAATGTTTACGCCTATATTGAGGCAACGGATAATACAAAAAGACCTCTGCTTTTAAGTGCGCATATGGATGTTGTGGGAGATGATTCACCCGTGAATATCGTCGTAAACGGCGATATAATTGAAACAGATAAAACAAAGACTTTAGGTGCGGATGATAAGGCAGGAGTAGCTGCAGCGATAAGATTGGCATCAGAAGTAAATAAAAATAAAAACCTCTCTCATGGCGGGCTTGAGCTTGTATTTACCCGTGATGAAGAACAGAGTATGACAGGTATTCACCACCTTGATTTTTCTAATCTTGAAAGTGAATATATTTTAGTTCTTGACTCATCAGAGCTTGGCAAGTTTGAAATATCAGGCGCCAGCTACACAAAGCTTGATGTAACCGTTACAACAAAAACAGGCGGACACAGCGGTCTTGATATTGACAAAAAAGACAGAATTAACGCCGCAAAAATCATTGCCGACTATGTAAAAGTCGCTCCCATAGGCGTTATTAACGAAGATGAGCTGGGCGTTGTTACATCCGCTAACTTAGGCTGCATTGTAGGCGGGGGAATAGAGCGAACACTAAAAGCCGCCGCTAAAGAAAAAAATCCGCATAAGTTTATCTCAAAAAACTGTACGGATAACGTAATAAACACTATTGCCTGCGCTCACTACTCTATCAGAAGCTCAAACGCTTGGTATGAAAAGGAATTAATAGACGCTTATAAAAATATTGCAGATACTATAAAGAAAAAATACGGCGAACTTGTAGATATAGAGCTTGAAGTAACGGAACATTTAAAACCTTTTGAAAAATCAGACGACAATACCCTTGTTACAATAGGGCGCGAAGCGGCTAAAAAAACAGGTTTAAGGCTTGATGTAAGTTCATTCCATGCAGGTGCTGAAACTCATATCTACGCTAATGAAAAAAATAAATACAATAAAACCTTTAAACCGGTTTTAATAGGAATTGCAGACATAAAAAATATGCACTCGCCAAACGAGTGCATAAATACCAAAACTTATCTTGAAGGGTATAAATTCTTAAAGCAATTCTTTGAAGAATTTAACGCTTAGCGATTTCTTGCCCAGAACTTCCATTTTGGAACATCGGATTGATAAAACTTGAGCGCAAGCAAATCTCCGCTTCTTACCTGAAGTGCTTTGCCCTCTTCAATGTAAGAAAGTATTGAATTGTCATAAACTTCATTTACGCCCGACTTAAAACGACCCTTACCTGCTGTCGGGTGAATAAAGCCGTTACCAAAGTGATAAACGGTGCTAAAACCTTGCACAAAGAAGTTTGCAACACTTATGCTTGCTTTTTTTGCGGTGTCTTTGGCATCAAAGGGCTTATAGCCTACAACTTTTGCCTCCCAGTCTTCGTCTTTTACTTTATAAGTTACGTTTTGTCTGGGGTCAGTGTAATATGTCGGTTTTATAATAAAGTAAGCGTCACGCTTAGCACGTTTTGCGTCAACTACCTGAAGAACCTTGCCCTGTACAATAGCGTTTTTTCTAAATAAAACACCGTTTTTAAACTCAACTTCTTCAACTACTCTGCCTTTAAATGTTGCAGAGGGGTTATCTGTCGAAAAAGAATTTAAACACTCAACAACCGCTTTATTTGCAGCAAAAGCAGGTGTCACACAGAGTAGAAGAGCCAGTGTAAGTAATATTTTTTTCATACATTCTCCTTAAACTAATAATTCTAAGGCTCTTGAGGAACTAAAATTTCATATCCTCTTTCTTTTAGAACTTTTGCTTTTTTAGCAAGCTTCATATCCTCTTCAACCATTTCATAAACCATGGTTTTAAGGTCATATTTAGGCTGCCAGCCGAGTTTTTGGCGTGCTTTTGTGCTATCACCCAACAGGAAATCAACCTCAGCAGGCCTAAAGTACCTCGGGTCAACTTCGATTAAAACTTTACCTGTTTTTGAATCAATACCTTTTTCATCAAGACCCTTGCCCTGCCAGATTAAATCAATACCGAGCTCTTTAAATGTCATGTTGCAAAAATCACGAATTGAAGTGGTTACGCCCGTTGCAAGTACAAAATCCTCGGGCTCATCCTGTTGAAGAACTCTCCACATACCCTCAACGTAGTCTTTTGCATGACCCCAATCGCGCTTAGAGTCAAGGTTTCCAAGGTATAATTTATCTTCCATACCAAGCACCATACGAACCGCAGCACGGGTGATTTTCCTTGTAACAAAAGTTTCGCCGCGGCGGGGGCTTTCATGGTTAAATAAAATACCGTTGCAAGCGTATAAGCCGTAGCTTTCTCTGTAATTTATCGTAATCCAATACGCATACAACTTAGCGCAAGCGTATGGCGAACGGGGATAAAAAGGTGTGGTTTCTTTTTGAGGTGTTTCCTGAACAAGACCGAAAAGCTCTGAAGTTGATGCTTGGTAGAATTTTGTCTTTTTTTCAAGTCCTAAAATTCTTATTGCCTCAAGAAGTCTTAAAGTACCTATACCATCGGAGTTAGCAGTATATTCAGGCTCATCAAAAGAAACTTTTACATGAGATTGAGCTGCAAGGTTGTAGATTTCATCAGGCTGAATTTCACCTATTAATCTGATAAGATTTGCAGAATCGGTCAAATCACCGTAGTGCAGCTTAAATTTCAAATCGGGATTGTGAATATCCTGATAAAGGTGGTCAATCCTTGAAGTGTTAAAAGATGAAGCCCTGCGCTTCATACCGTGAACTTCATATCCTTTTTCCAATAAAAGTTCGGCAAGATAACTGCCGTCTTGTCCTGTAATACCGGTTATAAGCGCTTTTTTCATACCTTCTCCATAATAATGTCTGATAAGTATATTATACAATTTATAAAAAGCAAAGCAAGTAAAAAAGAATTGCCCCAAAGACGCTCTTAGGGGCAATTTGTTCGGTTGTAGTGAATTATCTATTTGGCGGGATTTTGGACATCGGGGTGCTTAGGAGGCATAGGATGACCTTGCGGGCCTCTTTTGCCTTTATGATTTTTAGCAAATTCTTTTCTGCCTTCTTGTTTCATTTTTTCAAGAGTTTTCTTTTGTTTATCAGTCAAAATTGCTTCAAAGTCTTGCATATTTTGTTTTCTGATTTCTCTTGCTTGAGCTTTCAAATTCATAATATCTTTGTGCAGAGCATCAATTTTTGTTTTTGCTTCTGCTTGAGTAAGCGAACCGTTTTCACGAATTGCACGGATTTCATCTTTTTTAACTTTGATTTGGTCCATTACGGGTTTCATTTTTTCAAAACCGTCTTTTCTGATTTGTTCGGCTTTTGCTTTTTGTTCATCCGTTAAATTTAATTTCTTGTCAAATTCTGCCTTCTTTTTCTCCATTTTAGCTTTCATTTCAGGGCTCATAGGAGGTCTTTGGTGTTCAATTCTTTTTTGTTCGCATTTAACGCCTTTGTTGTTTATGTCACTAACAGGGCATGGAGCAGCATATGTTGCTGAAGTTACGAAGAAAAGTGCCAAAGTTGAAGCAAGTACTATTGATTTTTTCATAATTAAAAATCCTTTCTAAATTAAATCCTTTAATATTTCGCAGAGCTCTTTTTTTGCGTTGTACAATCTTGATTTTACCGTGCCTATAGGACATTTGAGTTTTTTTGCAATGTCCTCGTAGAGCATGTTTTCTATTTCATGAAGCATAATAACTTCTCTGTATTTTGGTTTTAAGCCGTTTATGGCGTTAATTATCATTTGATGACGCTCGTTTTGAATAAGTTTCAATTCGGGAGTCGTTTTTTTGTCTTTTATTTCATTTATTTTTTCTTCATCAATATCAGTCCTGTTTTTGACATAGGAAGATTTCAGGTAGTCTTTGGAGAGGTTCTTTGCGATAGTTCCTATCCAGCTTTTCAACTTCCCTTGTTCTTTGTATTTATCTTGATTTTGCCAGACTTTGATATAAACTTCCTGTTCTATATCTTCATTTTGCTCGTTTGTAATTTTTTTGATTATATATCTGACATTTTTTTTGTTTTGTTCGATTAATTCACTAAACTTCATCACTCTACCATTATCAGGCCGTATTCATCCGTAGGAAAGCCTAAATCCTCCGCACTTAAATTATGATATACAAGCGAATTTACTATATCATATTGATAATTTAGCGCGCTGCCTCCTATGGCGAAGAACATTAATGCAAGGGTTAAACATGCGGTTTTAAGCGCATATTGAACTCTGTTTTTACGTTTTTTCTGCTCTAAAAAATACGGGCGTACTTCATTTATTAAAGATGATACTTTCTGCATCTTTTCATGTTCTTTTGTGCACTCAGGGCAATTTGCAACATGCTCAAGAAATTCTTTATCATCTTTAAAAATAAAATATGCTTCGTATTTATTACATTTATGTTCCATTTTTTCGCTCCTACATTTGTATAACGAAGCACAAAATAAAAATGTTCATTTTTATTTTAAAAAATTTTTTCTAAACCCCGAAACGCTTGTATATCGCCTCAATGTTGCGCAAATATTTTTTCTCGTCAAAGCAGTCTTTTATTTCTTCTTCGCTTAAATAATGACGCATATTCTCTTTAAAATTACCCTCATCACCGCGGCTAAAAGCGTCAAGTGCCTCTTTTTGCACAATTTCATAAGCTTGCTCGCGGGTTTTGCCTTTTTGAGTGAGCTTTAAAAGACATGCCTGCGAATAGATTATCCCGCCGTATTTTTCGATGTTTTTAATCATATTCTCAGGCTTTAAGACAAGATTATTCACAACATTATTAAAACGATTCAGCATGTAATCAATTAAAATCGTTGAATCGGGGAAAATTACCCTCTCAACGCTTGAGTGAGAAATATCACGCTCATGCCATAAGGTTATATCTTCCATTGCTGCAAGAGAATTTGCACGAACTATGCGCGCTAAGCCCGAGAGATTTTCGCAAGCTATAGGATTTTTCTTGTGCGGCATGGCACTTGAGCCTTTTTGACCCTTGCTAAAGCCTTCCTCTGCCTCGCAAACTTCCCATCTTTGCAGGTGACGAATTTCTACGGCAAAGTTTTCTATAGCACAAGCTATGTGAGATAATGCGCTAATATAGGCGCTGTGTCTGTCCCTTGCGATTACTTGAGTAGAGATTTTTGCACTTTTAAGACCTAAAATCTCACAAGTCATCTGCTCTATTTGAGGTTCAACATTTGAATAAGTACCCACAGGGCCTGATATTTGCCCTACAAGAATATCATTCAGTGCATAGTTAAATCTCTCCTTTGCACGAGATAGCATATCATACCAGTTCAAAAGCTTAAACCCGAATGTTATAACCTCTGCTCCTATACCGTGCGAGCGGCCTATGCAGAGAGTATTTTTATGCTCTTTTGCAAGGTTTAATATAGAATTTAAAAGAGTATCCAAATCCTCGTTTATTATGTCAGATGCGTCTTTTATCTGAAGTGCAAGGGCTGTATCTATGACATCAGAACTTGTAAGACCCATATGAATATATGGAGAATATTTTTCGCCCACATTTTCATTGACGTTAGTTAAAAAAGCTATAACGTCATGGCGAACTTCTGCTTCAATTTCATCAATTCTTTTAACATCAAAAGAGGCTGTTGTTTTAATGTGTGAAAGTGCTTCATCGGGGATTTTGCCGACTTTGTTGTATGCCTCACAAACTGCAAGTTCTACCTTTAGGTAATAAGAGAACTTTGAGTTTATGTCCCATATGGATGAAATTTTTTCTCTTGAATATCTTTCAATCACAAATTGTATTATACTATAAAAAAAATTTTTTTAGGGGTTTTATAGACCTGAGATATTATGAGAATATTGCCTGTACTGATTAATTTAAAAACACCTGCACTTAGGGGGAAAAGTGCGGGAAATGACGGTGAAAAAGGCGCACATCCTGTGTATGCAACGCTTGAGACGCCTGATTCTACGCAAATTTCAACTATTACAAGAGCACTAAGCGAGCTTGATAAGGTAGAGTTTTTACCAAATGACCTTATTTATGTAAAAAATTTAGGTGCAAACCCTCCCTTTAATAACGGCCATGAGGCTGTTGAGTGGATAAAAAACAGCGGCGCAAAAATACTTTATGCTGATTTTTCTAACCCTAAAGTCCATGCCTGCCTAAACTATGACAAAGACAAAGGGACAATGATTTTTATTAATTCAAATTATAAAGACAAATGTTCTCACTCTGATGTACTTGCGATTTCTGAGGCGATATTTCATGAATGCGGGCATGGAAAAGACCAAGACAGCGAAAACTCTATACAAGAAGAGCTTAACTGCCTTAGTTTAAATGTTTTGGCACACAGATTTTACGAGAAAAAATACCCTAAAGTATTTGATAACCAAAATTCTTTTCTATACTCTGAAGGAGTGAGTTTATACCCCAAACTCTTTTTCAGTTTTTATAAAAATGCTCTTAAACAAAGAATTGCAGATAAGTACGGATATCTTCAAAGCGGGGATAGCAAACATCCTGCTACAAAAATAGCAGATGAAATAAAAGATATATACCAAAGTGCAACATTTGTGTAATAAAAATTTACAAAAAAATTTCAAAAATAGCCTAAAAATTAGCCACATGGGTAATAAAACAGGCTTACAAAATTATAAAAGTGTGATATAATATGTCTAAGGTTGTTAGATATGTGTGTGCTTTAAAAAAATGGGAGGCAAAATTTATGTCAACTCTTGTAGAAAAATTGAAAGTAAAACCGGTCATCAAATCAAAATTCAACGATGAATTCCAACACTATCTCAAAAAACAATGCCTGAAAACTACATTCAACGGTCTTGAACTTGAAACTTTCAGCTGGTACAAAAAAATGTTAGGTTTAATGTAGTTTAAAAAAAGACTTTAGGTGTTGATTAAAGTTTAAGATTTTATAAGCCTGTCATAAGTGTTTGACAGGCTTATAGAAGTCTCTTTTAATCCAAAATCGTCATAATTTCGTCTAACTCTTTTTTTGGCGAACGCTTATCTGAAACCTCAGGCTTACCTATGGTAAGCAATGAAACAATTCTATCATCATCATTTATATTTAAAATCTCTCTAAATCTGTCTGATGCTAAAACGGGCGCAACCATCCAACAGCTGCCCAGATTAAGAGCATGCGCACTTAGCGCCATGTTCTCAATTGCTCCCCCCATGCTCAAAAGCTGGGAATCAGGACGCATTTGGCTGATTTTTGCACACTCAAATCCACAGTTCTCAAGAACCCCTTCACAAAATGAGGGGGCTTTTGTTATTATACAGGCAATAACAACCGGAGCTTTTTCAAAAAACGTAGAGTGCCCTCTGTAGCGCTCGATTTTTTCTTTTTGGTCTTCATCTTTTAATTTTGATAAAATTTCATCATAAGTATCAAGCACGGCTTGAGCCATTTTGTGCTTAATTTCATTATTGTATATGGCAATAAATTTCCAGTTTTGAGCATTTATAGCGCTCGGAGCGAGTCTTGCAGAGTTTATTATCCTTTTAATATCTTCTTTTGGAGGTATATAATCCTCATATTTTCTGTTAGTTTTTCTCGTATCAACTATTTCAAAAAAATCCATAATACCCCCTTTGATGATATAATAACGCTATGAAAAAATTTATTTTAATTTTATTTGCTTTTTGTTTTTTTGTAAATACGGCACTATCCGAGCCAAACTACAAATACAATGTCTATCGTGCAGGCGAAACTTCAAACCTTGGTGCAAAAGATTTTTCTCAAAGTTCAAGAGTGCTCTTTATCGTTGATTTTTCAAACAGTATGAATGAAAAAATGGGCGACAGGACAAAGCTTGATGTAGCACTTGATACACTGTCTTCCATATTGCCGCAAATTCCCCAAAATGTGCAAACAGGTCTTAGAATTTACGGACATCGGGGCGGCTTTACTTACATGGACGGATGTATGGCATCAAAATTAGCCGTACCGCTTGGCGCAAATAACTCAAGCAACATTTTAAATTCCCTCTATAAAACCTCAGCCGTAGGCTGGACGCCTATTACTTATTCGCTAAAGCAAGCAATAAACTCAGATTTTGCAGGAGTGAGCGGTCAAAAACACATAATTCTTTTAACCGACGGGGGCGAAAACTGCGACGAGAGCCCTTGTACTTATGCTATAGAACTTATGAAAACAAGAAACGATATTTCAATTGACGTTATAGCTTTTGATATTTTTGACCAAGAGGCAAGAAATCAACTGAGGTGCACCGCCCTTACTACATCGGGCAAATTCTACAGTGCAAACTCTCCCGATGAATTAAGAAACAGTCTTTTTGAAAGTTTAAACATAGATAAAGATGTCAGAGGCAGGATTAAAATTAATCCCTAAAAACTTGACTAAATACGCTCAAAATCCTATTATGGAGAGATGAAAGATATTTTTATAGTATCGCCTGTTAAAACTCCCGACAACATAAGAGAATTTTGCAAAAAGACCAACTGCAGAGAGTTTTACGTATATCATCATCGCTTTATAAACGACAATTTTGAGTATATTGAAGAGTACATAAAAGCGGCAAAAGAATGCGACGCAAAAATTTATGTAAACTTTAAACACTCAATTGATGAAGAAGAAGTATCAAAAACCAAAAAGTTTATAGAATTTCTCCATACAACAAAAATCAACGGTATTTTTGTAAATTCATACGGAATACTTGAAATTATAAAGACCATGGACTTGCCTTTTAAGGTCATTATAGATTCTTACTTTGATATTCATAACCTCTGCGGTATAGAATTTATGGAGATGTTCCACAAAATTGACAGACTTATAATAACAGAAGAATTGTACCTTAAAAATATTGAAAAAATTAAAAAATACGCAAAAATCCCTCTTGCAATAGATACGGATAATCTCCCGTACTTTGCCGATGATATTATAAAATCCCGCGCGGTTTCATCTGTTGTAATTAAGGGAAAATTCCAAAATTCAGATGAGATTTTGCATGCTATAAAACTTATAGAAAAAATCCTTGCTAAACCAAAAATGTTTAAAGAGCAAAAACTCCCCTTTAAACACGTGAGAAAGAGTTTCTACAGGACAAATCATTTCTGCGGAGAAATACAAAGCGCTCAGGGCGGGGATTTTAAATTTGCAAATAATATACACAAATATGACTGGAAAATAAAAGGTTCAACCCTTAAAAAAGACTGTAGCTACCAAGAGTTAAAACTGCCAAAATTAAACCTTAGAATATCAAGTTTAGAGCAGCTAAAAGAGCTCGAAAAATTTATTGAAAAGGCAGGCTTTAACCCCGTTAACTCAATTGAATACGGAGAAGTAGCCTCAACGGTTGACCTTTATACAAAAAGTTTTGATGAGTTAGTAAATGTTGTTAAAGATTTTTGCAAAAAACATAAAATAAAACTTAACCTCTCTACACCGAGAATACTTATAGAAAGGGACTTTGACAGGGTTTATGAACTTATAAGGACTCTTGCTTTAAAAGCCCCAAAACCCACAACCGTTGTTGTAAACAATATAGGCATGTGGTGGGCAATAATTAACGACAACAAATTAACCGACGTTAATCTTGAAATCGGCGGAGGAATAAACCTGCTTAACAGTTATTCTATAAAATGCCTTTCAAACCTGCACCCCATACGCGCTATAGACTTTTCTACATTGGGAGATGAGGATAATGTAGTTTCTTGCATTAAAAAAACAAAACGCTTAATACCTAATAAAAAAATGTTTATAGGCGGTGCAAAAAGGGTTGAGAGCATCGGACTTTGCCCGCTTAACTGCGACAGTGCCGTTGTTTCAAGGCTTTCCTGTTCAGCTCCGTGCCATAAGGGCCACTGGTGCATAACAGACCCTCTTATAGAAAAAACTTTCCCCATTATGGTGGATGGTTTTTGCAAAATGCATATGTTTGAAGAAAAAATAGTGCAGAATTTTGATAAAATCCCTTATTATCAAAACCTTGGAATAAATGAATTTATTATAGATTTTTCATCTATCCATTCACCCCTTGTACCAAAGATTTTAAGCAATTATCTAAATGCAATTTATAAAAATTCTCATCTTAAATAAGCTAAATATTGATAAAGCGGGGTAATTTTGCTTTTGTCTTTGTCAATAGCAGAGATTATTTCTTTTTTCATGGTTTCAAGGTCAGGCTCTTTTTCATCAAAGTATAACTGCCATGGGGCAACTTTTAGGACACGAGCTATCGCAACAAGGTTTTCGCACTGCGGATAGTTATGTCCAGATTCAATCCTTGAAAGGCTTTTCATCTCTATATTTACTAACTCCGCAAGCTGCGTTTGTGATAAACCTTGTTTTTTTCTGAAAAATTTAATTCTTTTGCCCAGAGTTTTTTTAAGTTCTGCGGCTTCAATTTCTCGCATGGAATCTTCCTTGTTTAAACAATTTTAATTTTAAAGCACGGTGATAAAAACTTATTTTTAAATAGATTTTTCTATATTTTTCTTATTTTAAGTTGTAATTTATCGAATTATAATGTAATATTTTATTAAAAATTATCATTTAAAAGGGTAATTCAAATGAGCAAATTAAATACGAAAACCGCCCGCAGGTCTTTTTGTGCGGCATTCACTCTTGCGGAACTTTTGACCGCCGTGCTTGTAATATCAATAATTATGGTGGCGCTTGCCCCTGTTATTACAAAGAGAATGCAGCAGACAGTGGACGTTCAGATGACAAAAAAGAAGGGCGAAGAAGTTTTTTCAAACCCCGGTGATTATGTCTTTGAAATTCCTATCGGGATAAACACCCTCTATATTCAGGCTGCAGGCGGCTCCGGCGGCGGTTCGGGCGTGTCATGGTTTGAACATACGGATAATTACAATAAAGAAAATATAACCTCCTCTACATACAACTGGACCGTTCCCAAAGGCGTCAGCGAAATAGAACTCACCATAACAGGCTCCGGCGGCGGAGGCGGCGCGGGGTATATCAAGGATGCCGCAGATGTGTATATGAGTCCGTCAACATCAACACCAAACGCGCCTGTAGTAAACGGATATCATTTAAGGATTCCTGATGTAACTCTGTATTCAAATAAGTGTTTAAGCGATGAATTTTTGGCTGTGCGGGGAGATGATAATGATTATGATTCCTGTATAACGAAGAAAAATGTAAATTTTGGCGACTGGACTGTTACAAGCGGTGTCCATGCGGATGATTATGCACAAATAAAAGCTATGTATAAAGATTCTACAGCGGCGGATATATCACATTGCTTGCAAACAGGTTACTGTTATTGGCCGAAAGGTGTTGATTCTCCCTCATTATATGAAGATCCTGTATACCCTTCAAAAAATCGACCTCTTACAAGTGCTAAACTTGGAGATATTTTATGCAGGATGTATCATTCAAAAGAATCATATTCTTTAATTATGCAATATAACAGTGCAAGTTATTCCCTTTTAACAAATTCTCAGGCGCAAAAAATAATAAAATATTACAATGAATGGGGTGGTACGGGTTTAAAATTATGCGGCTGGAATATTGCGACGGAATTGGTTGATTGTGCAAGAAAAAATCACTGCCCCGGTGTAACTTTAGGTAAAGAATGCAGTCCTAATGAAGTAGTTATTCAGGGTGGGATTCTTGATATGAATAGTTACACAGGTGAGCATTATACAATAAAACAAGTCTATTTGGATACATACGGAAAAGCCGTAACGGTACGCTGTGCGCGTCCTTTAATCAGAAGCACCAATTATAACGGCGGCGGAGGGTCGTCGGGGGCGCAGCTGACAAGGACTCTTAAAGTTTTGCCCGGTGATGTGCTTACATTTACCATAGGCGCAGGAGGTGCCGGCGGGAAACTCGGCATTAATAACGGCAACGGTTCGCAGGGCGCACAAACAAAAGTTGTCCATAAAAGAGGCTCTACCACTATGGGTACATACTATGTAAACGGCGCTACGGGAGGAAAAGGCGCAACTTCATCCGCTCACGGCTCAGCCTCCACGGTTTCCACAAGTTCCGTTTGCTATGCACGGTACAGAAATACTCCTTCAGGCAGTCTTACCGGTGGCACGACAAGCTGCGGTAAAAATTCGCAAAAAGGAGACAAAGGCACGGCGGAAGCGGGCGGCGACGGTGCTGCAAGCCCTATGGATTCAAAATATAAAGCCCGCGGCGGGGTTAACTTTGTTGATGATTCACGCTCTGCAAATACAAGAAGCACAACAAAAGAAAACACCTGTACTAAGGGGGAAAAAGCCTCTCCTTACAGCTCTTCTTCAAGCAGTTATTACTGTGAAAACAGGGAAAATTCTTTCGCGGATGCCGATGATATAATGGCTTTCGGCGGGGGCGGAGGCGGCGGTTTTGTGCCCAACTGGGGCGCAGGTTACTCCACAACGCAGCGAAAATCTTATTTTAGCGGAGGTCAGGGCGGCAGCGGAAATATAAGCCTTAAATACAAAGTACAAATCCCGGGTGCGGGCGGAGGCGCAGGAGCACGAGTAGCAGGGCTTTCCACCACAAAAGATGACAGCGGGGCATATCAGTCCTATGAAATTCTTTATAAAGTAAAAGAAGGTGAAAAACTCTCTCTTACCGTTGGCTCGGGCGGTCAGGGCGGAGAAGAGAATCAGGACGGCACTGACGGTTCGGCTACAAGTATAAAAGGCACAAACGGCACAATGGTATTTTTTGGCGGCGAGGGTGCAAAAGCTGTGTCTTATGAAGATAAACAAAATTTTAAAGAATGCCTTGATTCACGTTCAAACGGCTCGGGCGGCAGCACAACACCATCAACCCTTATAAACACAACCTGTTATGAGGCGCCTTCTGCGGGCAGGGCTTCCGTTATAGACGCAGATGGAGATATTTCGACAAATTCTCTTGGGCTCCTTCTGCCTTCTTCAAGTTCTTACGTTTACAGTGTAAGCCGCCCGACATCAACCACTTATAAGGCTTTTAAAGGCAATGACGGCAAGGTAAGCCCTCAGGGCACAAGCACATCGCAAACACCATGGAGCTACAGACTGGACGGCGGTATGGGCGGAACAACATTCAGCGGAACCTATACATCCCAGACAGCCTCGGGAGTAGCCTGCGGCGGGGGTATAAGCGCGTCATACGGCCCGACTGTTTCGATAAACAGCCTCTATAACTATACAATATACTGTTTAAACGGTACTCCTGACGGTACAAGCGGCAAAAAATACCAGCAGGAAGAACAAATCCCTCTCTCGGGAGGCGCAGGCGGCGGAGTGATTGAAGGCGCGGACCCGGGCAAGGGCGGCAGCGGTTCGGGCGGATATATAAGAATCCGCTGGGATGAAGCCAAAAACCGTGACTGGTAAGATTTTACAATTTTATATTAAACCAATATGTCATTAAGTTTTCGTATCTTAATTCTATGAGGCACGCTCCAGGTAGGTAGATTAAATCTATACAACATAGTGCCTCTTTTTTTGGGTTCTTTTCTACTTGAAAAATCCAGATTTTCAGGTATAATATACACTGTCACTTTAGGGAGAAAAAATGGATATAGACCAGAGTTTGATATTTAATTTGCTAGTAGTGGCATTTTTGTTGTTTTCAAACGGATTTTTTGTAGCAAGCGAGTTTGCATTTGTAAGTATCAGAAAAACGCGTGTCTCACAACTCTCAAACGAGGGTAATACTGACGCTAAAATCGCACTTGGCGGTATTGAACACCTTGATAAAACAATTGCTGCGGTTCAATTAGGTATTACAATTTCAAGTATCGGCTTAGGTTGGGTGGGCGAATCTACTCTTGTAAGGCTTATTGAGCCTGTTTTCCACTTTTTACCCGAGGCTTGGCGCGGCTTTGCAACACACTCTCTTGCAGTTACACTTGCATTTTCACTCATTACATTTATGCACGTTGTAATAGGCGAACTTATGCCAAAGTCTATTGCACTGCAGTTTCCTGAGCGCACAACGCTTTTTGTAGCACGTCCGATGTATGCTATAACAAAAATCTTCACACCGTTTATTTTCCTTCTAAACGGTCTTGGCAACTGGCTTTTATCGTTAATTAAAATCCCTCCGGCTCATAGTGCACATATTGTACACTCGGTTGAAGAGCTGGATATGATTATAAACGAATCTCACAAAGAGGGTGTTTTAAACGACACGGAAAAAGAAATTTTACAAAATGTCTTTAAATTTTCCGACACTTTGGCAAAACAGGTCATGGTGCCTCGTCCCGACGTTGTGAGTGTTCCTATTGACATATCAACTCAAGACTTAAATAAACTCATTATTGAAAATCAATACACAAGATACCCTGTCTACAGTGACGATTTAGACCATGTTTTAGGTATATTGCATGTTAAAGACATCTATCCTCTTATGGTTGAAGGCAGAGAAATAAACCTAAAAGAAATCCTGCGTGAGCCCATTTTAGTCCCTGAAACAATGACTATGGACAATATGGTGCTCGAATTTAAAGAGAAAAAGACTCAGATGGCAATTGTTATAGATGAATTTGGCGGAGTATCGGGTCTTATTACTCTTGAAGATGTGCTTGAAGAAATTTTTGGCGAAGTGCAAGATGAGTTTGATGAAGAGGAAGCCGACATCAGACAGATTTATGACAATGAATATGTGGCAAATGCCATGATGAGATTGGATGAATTTAGCGAGTACTTTGACTTAAAATTTGATGATGAGGACGTTGATACTATAGGCGGTCTTGTTGTTAAGTACTTGGGTCACATCGCAAAAGAAAATGACATCACAACTATCGGCGACTTTACTTTTAAAGTCCTTGAAACAGACGGCGCAAGGATTGTTAAATTAAAAATAAAAAGACAAGAAAGCGCGCTTAGCGCACAAGAAAATGAATAGGGGTAAAAATGGGATTTGAAACATTTTTCAGCATAATAATAATGTTTATGTTCTTAGGTCTTGCAATTGGCGGCTTTATAGCTTTAGCGCTGTATTTTTTGCCTATTATAATTGCTGCCGCAAGAAAACATAATCAAATTTTGCCCATAACTTTAATTACAATTTTTCTCGGGTGGACGTTTTTAGGCTGGCTTGTTGCTACTCTGTGGTCTTTAAGCCCTGATGTTCAAACAAATCCTCCCGAAACAAAAGAAAATTAATTAAGCGCGGATTTTACTTTTGATATTTTTATATAAGCCTCTTCAATTCTCTGAGGGCTTATTTTGCCGTCTTTTACGGCGTTAAAGACAGTATCGTTAAACTTTTTAGCTATTTCTTTATCTTCGCTTATGTTGTTACCAAATACCAATATATCGCAGCCTGCGTTAATAGAGTTTATTACAGCCTCTTCAAATGTATAATTATCAGCTATTGCACCCATCTGCATGTCATCTGTTATAATAAGCCCTCTAAAACCGAGTTTGCCCGCTAAAAGGTCATTTACCGTTTTATATGAAAGTGTAGCGGGGTATTTATCATCAATATTTTTATTGTAAATGTGAGAAACCATAATATTCTGTGCAGCTGCGCTTGAAATAAGCGCCTTATAAGGCTCAAGTTCAAGGTTTGTGTACATATCGCTAACATCAACAAAGCCTTTGTGAGTGTCACCCGAAGCACTGCCATGACCCGGAAAGTGCTTTGGAGCGGTTAAAATACCGTATTGATTATGCGCTAGAATATACGCATTAGCATGGTTTATAACTTTTTTCGGGTCGTCTGAAAAAGAACGCCCGAGTTTATAAATTACCTCTGAATTAGGATTAAGCGCCAAATCCACACATGGGGCAAAGTTTAAGTTTATGCCCAAATCTTTAAGGGTTGAGGCAATTTTTTTTGCCTCAAGATAAGTTGTCATCTCGTCGTTTTTGTCCCCGAGTTCTTTATGAGAAAGGGTATCAACGCTAAAACCCCTGTTTGAAGGCAGGCGGGAGATTTTTCCGCCCTCTTGGTCAATTGAGATAAAAAGTTTTGTCTTTGAGGCTGCTTTAATATCTGAGATAAGCTTTTTTAACTGTTTTGGATTTTTTACGTTTTTAATGCTTTTTGGGTCTTTTGTAGAGTTAGAAAAAATTATAACCCCTGATATTCTGTCATTTTCAAGGTCATTATATAGAGTAGAATTTTTCTCAAGCTTTGTGCCGTCAAATCCAACTATAAGCATTTGCCCTATTTTATGGCGCAAAAGAGTGTTATTATAGTTAAAATCCGCACTTACGGGCATACATAGCACAATAAAGGCAAAAAGAGCTATTATTTTTTTCATAAATTCCCCTTAAAAGACATAAAAATTGGTTCTTAAATTAAGCGATTGAGATTGCATGGCATTATCAAGAATAGTAGCACCCGCGCCCATCCATATACTGCTGTTTTTAATGTATTTAGGGGTGTAGTCTATTCCGACCATAGGCTCATATTTATTGAGTTTTTGACCGCTTATTTTGTTTTTAAAAGATATAGAAGCTCTCTCCCCTAAACGAATGCTTGGAGTAATAAAAGCGCCCCTTGAGGCAGAACTTATATTTGTCGTATCATAGATAGTTTCAACTCCGCCCGTCAGACTTAGATATTTACCTCTAACCGTTGCACCAAGCTCTTGACGGAGATTTTTATTTAAAGTGTTTGAATCGTTATACTGAGTAGATTTTGAAGTTATACCAAATTTATCACTCCCCAGCATCATATCGTTTCCCGAGGGCATTTCAAGAGATTTTGAATAAGTTGACACTTTTTTTATCTGATTAACCCTGTATTTAGGGTTAAAATCGGTATTTAGCAAAATATCATCATCGCAGGCAGTTTCTTTTAATTCAATATAATCTCCCAAGAAAGGTTTTTCCTCCTCTTGAGTTATCTCAACAGCGCCTTCTATAACTTCATCAGCGTCATCCACTGCAAAGACAAACTGCTGCAGCTCGCTTTTATCCTCGCTCTGAGGTGTAATTTCTTCACCATAGGCAGGATAAAAACCAAAAAACATTATATAAAATATGAACAAAAATTTCTTGATATTCATATCTTATATATTACCCTTTCAGGCTATTTTTTCAAGCTTTTTGGAACAAAAGGAGGATAGAAAAGTCATTAAAAACAAAAGAGCGCATAAAAAATATGCACTCTAAAGTTATAAAAATGCTTCGCCTAGCGTCCGAATGAGTTTACGTGGGGTTTTGCCAGATGTTTAAAATAAGAGCTGCTAAATTCTTCATTGCCGATAAATTCAATTGCAGCAGGTACTACAACAAGAAATAAATATACGACACCTGCAAAAAATACTAAACCAAGAGCTTCAAACATATATAAGCCTCGCTTTCTAAACAACCTGTTCCTTGTACTTTTTTAATCGACACAAAAAGGGGTATTCTTTATAATTTCACACGATATTGTAATAAAAATTAATAATGAGGATTTAATTATGTCAGAATTAAGCAATATAAAAAGACTGTTAATTAATATGCACTGTTCCCGATGCAGGAGCGAATATGATGAAAATTCCATAAAAATTATGAGGAGTGAAAAGGGTTTACTTGTTTTTCAAGTAAAATGCGAAAAGTGCAAAAGGTGCTTTGGCATGGCGCTTTTGGGCATGGATTCAAACGAACTTGAAAAAGCTCTTGATATGGATGAAAAAAAGCCAGAAATTAACGCAGAGCCGATAAATTACGACGATGTATTAGACGCACATCATTTTTTTCAAAATCTCGATGAAAACTGGTCAAAATACATTAACTAAACCGCGCATTTTACCATGCGCTCAATAGCGCCAAGAGCGAGTTTTCTTAAGTTTTCTTCAACAAAAACTTCATTCTCGCCTGTTTGCAGAACATGCAAAATGTCCTCTAAAGTATTATATTTCATATTATGGCAGACAAGCCTGTCTGAAATGAGTATAAATTCTTTTTCCGGAAAATCGCGCGAGAGCCTGTCTACAACGCCTTTTTCCGTACCTATTAAAAATGTTTTTTTCTTGCTTCTTTCGCAATACTGCATAATCTGAGTGGTTGAGCCTACAAAGTCG
Organism: uncultured bacterium; assembly: GCA_949285255.1. Lineage (GTDB taxonomy): Bacteria > Cyanobacteriota > Vampirovibrionia > Gastranaerophilales > Gastranaerophilaceae > Galligastranaerophilus. The sequence goes on from CASDXV010000001.1 coordinate 23,340, forward strand.
GCAAGCTTAACTACTTCCTGATGGCACTCGGGGTGCACAAGAGTCGCAGCATCAGGGTATAAGATGCGCATTTTTTTGACTTCGTCGGGCATAAGCCTCAAGTGAGTCGGGCAAAAACCGTTATATGAGATAATTTCTACATCAGGCAATTTTTTTGCAACCCAAGAGCCCAAATAACAATCCGGAGCAAAAAGAACTTTTTTGCAATTAAGAGAACGAACTATATCAATAGCGTTTGAACTTGTGCAGCAAACATCAGCCTGTGCTTTAACTTCTGCGGTTGAATTTACATAACAAACAACGGGAATATCAGGGTATTTTGCTTTAAATTCCCTCATGCGCTTAATATCAATCATATTGGCCATTTGACAGCCTGAGTTCATATTAGGCAGGAGAACTTTTTTATCGGGAGAAAGAATTTTAGCGGTTTCCGCCATAAAATAAACACCCGCAAAGACAATTATCTCAGCGTCTGTTTTGGCCGCTATTCTTGATAAACCTAAAGAGTCGCCGACATAATCTGCCACATTATCAATTTCAACATTTTGATAACAATGCGCCAAAATTATCGCTTTGCGCTCTTTTTTGAGCTTATTTATTTTCTCTATAATCTCTTGCATCTAATAAGTGCGCCTTTTGTTGTTGCTTAGATTATTTTATTATAACAAAAAAATAATTAAATAAACTTGTGTGTAAAAGTTTTTTCACCCTTAGCGTAAGGCTCAACTGTCTGATAAGAGCCAAAAAGCTTGTATTTGTATATTGTAAGCCCATCTAAGCCCACAGGGCCTCTTGCGTGGGTTTTATTTGTTGAAATGCCTACTTCTGCGCCAAAACCGTATCTGAAACCGTCTGAAAAACGGGTGGATACATTGTGATAAACTCCTGCAGAATCCACATAGTTCATAAATTTTTCAACATTTTTGCTATCTTCGCTTAAGATACTGTCAGTGTGCCCCGAGCCGTATTTGTTAATATGGGCTATTGCTTCATCCGTATCGTTTACGACTTTTAGAGAAACGATTTTATCACCGTATTCATGTGAAAAATCTTCAGGATTTTCAACAATTTTAACATCCGCAGCTTTAAGCGCATTTTTTAATTCATCAAGCTGCGGGTAGTCTTTGTGCACAAGTATGGTTTCAACGGCGTTACATGCGCTCGGGTATTGAACTTTAGCATCAACGCAGAGCTTATGTGCAAGCTCAGGCTTTGCGGTTTTATCCACAAATATATGGCAAATGCCTGAGGCATGGCCTAAAACTGGAATTTTTGTATTTTCTTGAATGTATTTAACAAGCTTATTCGAGCCTCTGGGGATGATTAAATCCACATACTCATCAAGCTCCAAGAGTCCTTTTATATCATCTCTTTTAAACACAAGGTTAATGGCATTTTTTGTAAAGCCCTCAACCTCATTAAGCGCCTCGTTTATTATCTTTGCAATAGCGGCATTTGTGTTATTGGACTCTTTTCCGCCTTTTAGAATAACTGCATTACCTGATTTGACCGCAAGAGAGGCAATTTGAGAAATTACATCCGGACGAGCCTCAAAAATCACTCCTATAACCCCTATAGGGCAGGAAATTTTCTTTAAAACTAAGCCCTCATCAAGCTCTTTTGTCCAAAAAACTTTATTTACTGGATCTTCAAGAGAGATAACATCACTTATGCCTTTTAGCATATCTCTCATTTTATTTTCATCAAGCTTTAATCTGCCATAGGTAGATTGAGTTATCTCGCCTGATTCTACAAGAGCTTTTGCCTCGTCTAAATCTTTTTTATTAGCCTCAAAAATCTCATCCTTATGCAGTTCAAGATTTTTTCTCATAGCTTCAAGGGCTTTGTTTTTTATTTCTTCACTCATCCCTAAAAGCTCAAGGGAGGCGTTTTTCGCTGCTTTTGCAATATCTTTTATATTATCCATAACTTACCTTTATAAAATTACAAGATTATCTTTTACAACCACGTCATCGTCACCCTTATAGCCCAAGATATTTTCTATCTCATGACTGTGTGCGCCCATGATTTTTTTGCACTCATCAGAGCTGTAGTTAACCATAGCGCGAGCAAATTCTTCGTGATTTTCATCAAAAATACTTACAATCTCGCCTGCTTTAAAATCACCCTTAACATCAACTATACCAACGGCCAATAGGCTTTTTTGCTTGTCAATTATAGCGGATTTTGCGCCCGCGTTAACCGTGATTTCGCCCATGATGTTTGTAGCATAGGCAATCCAGCGTTTTTTATGAGAAAGAATTTTATTTGGCAAAAACAATGTGCCTACGTTTTCTTCTTCAAAAATTCTTTTTATAATTCGCGGTTTTTTGCCGTTTACAATCATCGCATAAAGCCCCGAGAGGTTTACGACTTTTGCCGCGGAGAGTTTTGTAATCATACCGCCTCTGCCGCCAAGGGACGCACCTGAGGCGAGTTTTTCAATTTTTGCGGTCACTTTTTCTACCACATCAATTTTTTTGGCGTCAGGGTATTCTTTAGGGTTTTTATCAAATAAACCGTCAATATCTGAAACCATTACAAGCAAATCTGCATCAAGCTTTGAGGCAACTATGGCAGATAGTTTATCATTATCCGAAAAACACACATGCACAAGCTCTGATGGCAACACCGCGTCATTTTGGTTAATTATTGGAACAATACCAAGCTCTAAAAGCTTAGAGAGAGTATTTCTCAGGCTCAAATATTTCTTTCTGTTAGAAAAATCATCCTCAGTAACAAGTATTTGAGCCACGGATATGCCGTATTTTTCAAAACCGTCTTGCCATATACGCATTAAAATCTGCTGCCCGACAGAGGCTGCAGCCTGTTTTAAGACGTTACTTGTACTTGTATCAACTTTTAGTTTTTTTGCACCGATACCAACAGCACCTGAGGTTACAACAAGAACTTCTTTGCCTTTTTTTCTTAAAGATGCGATGTCTTCTATAAAAGAATACATGTGAGTGAGGGAAATCTCGCCCTCTTCGTTTCTTAAAATATTTGTTCCGAATTTAAAAACTATTCTGTTTGCGTCGTTTATCATTTAATTTTAAAACCTATTAAGACTGAAATTTCAGTATGCTCATAACCTAAAGACTGAGCAAGAGCTTCATTTGTAACAGCACCTCTAAATGTAGCCACGCCGCGGCTTAGAGAGTCATCTTCTTTAAGAGCAACAAAAGTGCCTTTTTCGCCTAAATCTTGAAGATAAGGTAAAATCGCATAAGAATAAGCATAAGAGGCGGTTTTTGGAACATATGAGGGGATATTTGGCACGGCAGAGTGAATTACGCCGTATTTTTCAAACACCGGATTATCCAAAGTAGTTACTCTATCTATAGTTTCTACGTTTCCGCCTTGGTCTATTGCAATGTCTATAATAACCGAGCCTTTTTTCATTGTTTTAACCATATCGGCACTTACAAGTTTTGGAGCACGAGCCGAGGGTATTAAAACGGCAGTAATTAATAAATCTGCCTCCTTAACTTGCTCAGCTATAGTTGAGGGGTTAGAATAATATGTTTTTATTTGACCTGAAAAAAACATGTCCAAATTAGACATACGTCTTGAATTTATATCTAACACGGAAACATCAGCCCCCATGCCAAGCGCCACTTGAGCAGCGTTTGAACCTGCTACACCGCCGCCTAAAATAACAACTTTTGCAGGCGCAACACCCGGCACACCGCCTAAAAGCAAACCTCTGCCGCCATTTTGTTTTTCTAAAAATCTTGCACCAAGCTGAACACTCATTCTGCCCGCTACTTCGCTCATTGGTCTTAAAAGCGGCAGCTCGCCCCACTGAGTTTGCACCGATTCAGTAGCAATAGCGCAGACTTTCTTTTTTAAAAGTTCTTTTGTAAGTTCTTCTTCAATTGCCAAATGAAGATAAGAGAATATAACCAAATCTTCTCTAAAACATTGATACTCAGACTTTTGAGGTTCTTTAACTTTTACGATTATATTTGATTTTTCCCATAATTCCCTTGGGTCAGAGATAATCTGAGCGCCCGCTTTTTCATATTGAACATCATCAAAACCGCTTAAATCTCCGGCGCCCGATTCTATTGCAACCGATAGGCCTTTTTGGGTAAGCATACCGACTGAATCAGGAGTAAGTGCAACTCGGGTTTCACCCTCTTTTAGTTCTTTTGGAATACCAAAATTTATCTTCATTTAAAGTCTTTCCTTAATAATTTCTTTTGCTTCTTCAATTTCATCAATTATAAGTGTTATTGCTTCAATTCTGTCTTTTGCAAAAATTACTGGTCTGCCTACAACCATGTAATCAACTCCTGCTTCAATAGCGTCAGTCGGCGTTACAACTCTTACCTGATCATCCACAACAGACCATGTGGGGCGAATTGCAGGGCAAACTATAATAAAGTCATCACCGCAAACACGCCTTATAGCGCCAACTTCAGACGCTGAAGCCACAACACCGTCAAGCTTAGCTTCCAGTGCAACTTTTGCAAGACGAGAAACATACTCGTCAATATTCATATTTACATTCAATTCTTGATTAAGTGTTTTTTGGCCAAAACTTGATAACAATGTAACACCAAGAATTGTAGGCTGAGGTTTGTTATATTTTTTGGCTACTTCTCTGCATAGTCTGCAGGTAGTAGAAAGCATTTTTGAGCCGCCTTTAATATGCAGGTCAAAAAAGTCTACATCATTTTTTACAAGATTTGCACTTGCACGCGCAACAGTGTTTGGAATATCATGAAACTTTGCGTCAAAAAAGACTTTTGAGCCCATTTCATGTATCATTCTGACAGCGTCATATCCGCATGCAGTATACAGTTGCAGACCGACTTTAAAATAGCCCACATAGTCTTTTAGCTGCACTACAAGCTCACGAGCCTCTTCAAGCGTATCTACATCAAGCGCCAGAATAATTCTCTCAGATGCACTTTGGGGTTTTTTTATAACCATTTGCCAACCTTAAAAAACTGCTATAGTACAAAAATTTTAACACCTTGAGTGCATAATTGCAACCGCGCATAAATATTGAGAAATGTAAATAAATAAGGTTTTAGCGAATATCATATTTAAAATATTTTTTTATTTATATGTAAAAAGAAATTTCAGAGGCAATATTTTGCCATTGAACATATGCGGGGGATAAAGAACAATCTAAAACCTCACAAAGCTTGGCTTTGTGGGGTTTTGAGTTTACAAAGACTTAAATAGATGTTATCATAGTAGGGTAGTTAAAAGGAGTGTTGTTTATGAAAAAATATTTAGGCTTAGCTTTAGCACTTTGCTTGAGTGTAAGTTCGGTATTCGCTGCAAGCGAATTTGGAAATGCTTTTAAAAATGCGGTTAAAAGCGACCTAAACGCTGTTAAAGAAGCTGCAAAACAAGATGTCGCAGCTAAAAAACGAGCAGCAACGGCCCAAAAACAAGCACAAAACAAAGCTAAAAAGAACGAAATTGAAAAGAAAAGAGCTGAACAGCTAAAACCAATTGAGGCAGAAATTAAAGAAAAACAACAACTTATCAAACAAACAAACAACGATAAGACTCTGCTTCAAACACAAAAAACCATAAGAATCAGAACTTATGAAAGACAACTTGAATCTTTAAACACCAGAAAAGCTAATATTAACAAGATTTACGACGCACAGCTTAAAGCTATCGGATACTAAAAATATTAACTTTGGTAAACAATTTTATAAATCCCTGTGATTATTTTTGATTACAGGGATTTATATTATTAAGAAGGTAGTGAAAAGAAAGATTATTTTGTTATGAAAAAAATTTCAAGTACAGCTCTTGTTATGATATTTTGCGTGTTTTTTAGCGCATCATCTGTTATAGCGCAAGAAAAACTCGTGCTTAGTACTCCGTTAGATGAAATGCCCTCTCAAATTGAAGATAGCGACACTTTTGTAAAACAACTTTATGTACAAGAGAAAAGAAGTTTTGACCAAAAAATTTCTCAAGCGAAAAAACAAAATCAAAAAGTACCGCTCTACAGATACAAAAAACTCGCCCCAAGCGCTGATGAACAAAAAAGCGGCATAGAAATTATTCAATAATTACATCCAAGGATTCATGTTTTGATATCTTAAATAATAATCATTATTCAAATCCGAAAAATTTTGCAAAAAGGTTTTCTTTTTCTTAGTATTTCCCGAAGTTGTTAAAAATTCACGGTTTGTAAGTGAATAGTCAATAAACTTTGAATCCCCTTTAATATAGCTTGGCAGTGGCGCTAAAGGAGAGCTGTTTTTTATTGTTTGAACGGCTAAATTATCAAATGCTCTATCTTCGGAGGATTTTATGACAATAACATCATCAATCTCGCCTGTTCTTTTTATGTAAAATCTTAATATAACTATTTTTAAAGTACTGTTATTCAAGTTTTTGGGATTCCAGTTTGACTGAATAGCGCTCTCTATTCCCCTTAAATAAGCGTTCCACTCAAGTGTTGAATATGAATATTTCAAATTATTGGACATCTCAAAAACCATTGTGAAATTTTCATTTGAGTATTTTGGCGCAGGATACAAGAAAAGATTAAAAGTCGTGGGCATAAATTCATTAGGACTGATTGCACCCATTAAGTTAAGTGATTTTAGCGAATTTAGGACTATATCTTCTGCTCTTTTAGCGTCAGAATTTTGGACTACTTTTACATTTACCAGCTTACCCTGAGCAGAAACATCACCAGTTAAGGCTATACCGTTTTGGATTTTTAGGGATTGGTTGTTTAAGGCACTTTTAATTGCAGATTCAAACTTGATTCTGTAGTTTTTCTTTATTTGATACATCTGTTCATAGCTATAGCCGCTATCTGCGCGTGCTACAGTGTTGTACACAGGTATAAATAATGCAAAAAGAATTGCCAAAAGTATAATCTTTTTCATAATAAAAAATTATAACAATATTTTATATAAAAAAGCTCACTCATAAAGAGTATTACTGCATTTTTGGCGTGATTATTGCATATCTTCTGCAAGGAAATGACATAATGTGCTCAGCGTACTGGGCATTTAGTTCCTCTGGAATAGGCTCAAAAGGAACGGCGTCGCTTATGGCGTCAAGCGCTGCTTGATTATTTTGCTCGTATTTTGAAGACTGAAGAACTTTAATATCTTCTATTGAGCCGTCAGGCAGAGTTTTAAAAGAGATTTTTATTTCAGTATCATCATGTTTAATTTTAGAATTTTTCCAGTTAGTTTGAACTTTTTCGCTACATTTTAGCTTATATTGATTGAGCGCCTCTTGATTTTCAACAGGAGCAAAAGTACTGTCTTTTGGAGGATTAACTTCAAGAGAAAAAACAGGCATAATTGCAAATATTGTGATAGCCGCAAGTAAAGTTAATTTTTTCATACAATCCTCCTAAATACTTAAAAAAGCGGTCATAGCCGCTTTATTAAATGGTACCCCCAAGGGAACTTTCTGAGCGACCGGCGAAGAAACGTCAGTTTTGACTCCGATTCGAATTCCAATTAAAAAAGCGGTCATAGCCGCTTTATTAAATGGTACCCCCAAGGGAATTCGAATCCCTGTCTACACCGTGAAAGGGTGTTGTCCTAGGCCTCTAGACGATGGGGGCATAGAACTTATTTTCTGTCATTGTAAACAAACAAGCCGATAATATCGTTTAGTTTGTTTAATTGTTTTTGGTAATTTGCACCTTGTTTTTCAAGGTTGCGAATATTTGCTTTATATTCTTGAATTGTATAGTTACAATCTTTAATTGAGCTGTTTAGACAATCTCTAACTCTTTGAGCGTCTTGAAGAACGCTTTTCATAGGAATACCAAGAGCTTCAATTGTTTGACGAATAATCTGCGCACCTGTTTGTCTTGGTACACCTGTCGGAAGCTGGCTGATAAGTCTTTTTAGAACATTGATGTTGTTAGGCATTTCAAACTCTTCAGCAACATCGTCTTCCTCTGAGTTGATTGAAAGTTTTAAATCAGGTGTTTGCTCAATTTCATCAACATCAACTGAAAAAACAGGGTTGTATTCTTCGTTAGACTTATCATTATCATCTTCATCTAAGTCAAAGGAATTATCAAAAGACTCATTTGTTTCTTGATAATCAATTGTATCAGATACACTATCTGCATCTATTTGTAATGTATCAAGATTATCTTCCGACATATCTTGTTGCTTTAATGCATCGGCAATTTTCTTTCCCATGTTTTTAGGTAGATTATTGTTTTGCAACTGCAACTCTCCTTTTCCTTAGTAATTAATTTTATTTTAAAGAAAAAATAAAATTATTTCAACTAATTAATATATTCTCAAATAAATATTCCTTGTCAAGCAAAATTGCGCAAGCCGTGTGTGAAATCTTGAGCTTTCGTTGAGAAAGCGAAAGATGAAACCGTACGATGGCGACGTAGGATAATCGAGCGCAAAGGCGCGAGATACCCACAGGAGCTGCGCAAGCCGTGTGTGAAATCTTGAGCTTTCGTTGAGAAAGCGAAAGATGAAACCGTACGATGACGCAAGTCAAGCGAGCTTAGCGTAAGCTTAGCAAGCGAAGACGAGCGCTTGGGTGTGCGAAGCCCGAACGGGAAGGCGAAGAGCCTTGCCGACAGGGCGTAGCCGTACCAAATGCGCAAGCCGTGTGTGAAATCTTTTAATACATAAAATAAAAACCCCACATAAACTGCAGGGTCGTGTGTTGTTGTGCTTCGGGATTGTGTTGTTAGGTGTTGATAATGCTTATCCTCATTATGCAATGAGATTTAATTTTGTTTTTTCAAGGCCTTTATCAATGCTTTCGCTTCTTTGTTTTACCGTAGAATTGAAATCAAACAGCGGAGAATTTTTTAATGTTCCGACAAAACCTGTGAACAAACCGCCTAAACCGCCTTGAACCATATCATTGCTTTGAGCGGGAGCTTTAACAAGCTCGTTGCTTCTGTAACCAAAGCTTATGTTTCTATTTAGTGTACTATTTACATTATTTATTGCATTTATAGCTAACATTTTTCTTTTCTTTAACCTCTTGTTTTTTTGTTTTTAGTGTTTGTCTAACACTTTATCTTTATACTCACATTATGTACCTAAAAAATTCATTTGTCAACCCCTGTGTTAAAATTTTTTATTTTCAAATATAGCAAGGGTTTTAGGCATATTTTTAAGACCTTTATAAAATATTAATGTATAAAATTGTCTAATGTACACTTATTTTTTACTGTGGCATGCCTCAAAAAAATACTACCCGCATGTACTATTGCGAAGTTAACATAAGTATTGTTATATATAATTAATCTTTTTCATACTTCCAGCTATTCTTAATTCCAGACAGTTTGGGGCTTATGCCCCATTTTTTTTATTGTAAAAATACAAAAAAATCATACTTTAAAAATTCAATATATTTTTAAGATAAAAATATAAAATGTAATTTTTACAATTGTTCTGTTTTGTGAAGAGTTTGTACAGTGTGTTATAATTTATTTAATGGATGAGAATTTAGAACTAAAATTACATAACATAAAAACAAAAGCTATAAACACGCTTGAAAACACTCAGCTCTACGGCTTCAAAGGTGCGGTATCAAAGCTTTTGGGTCTGACTGTTGAGGTTAAATTGCCGGGGCTTAAAATTGGCGACTTATGCTACATTCAAACCTACACGGGAGAAAAAAAAGCCGCCGAAGTTGTAGCATTTAAGGGTGATACGGCTCAATTATTGCTCCTATATGACGGAGAAGGCATAGGACAGGGCAGCCTTGTTAAAACAACGGGCGGGCCTATTATGTTTCCTGTGGGAGATTTTTTATTAGGCAGGCTGGTTAATCCGCTTGGAGAGCCGCTTGACGGGCGTCCGCTTGATTTAACAGATGCTCAATATATGAACATAAACGGCACTATTCCTGATGCTTTTCATCGCCCTATTATTAAAAATTCAATATCAACAGGTATAAGGGTAATTGACTCACTTCTTACAATGGGTCAAGGGCAGCGTATGGGGCTTTTTGCAGGCTCGGGGGTGGGAAAATCCACTATGCTTGGTATGATAGCAAGAAACTCTGAAGCCGATATAAATGTCATGGCGCTAATTGGAGAACGCGGCAGAGAGGTAAAAGAATTTATTGAAAACTCGCTTGGCCCTGAGGGCATGAAGCGCTCGGTTATTGTCTGCTCGACGGGCGACCAGCCCCCTCTTATCAGACAAAAAGCTCTTCTTGCGGCGACTACTGTGTGTGAGTATTTTAGAGACCAGGGTAAAAAAGTATTTTTAATGACAGATACCGTAACTCGTTGCGCTATGGCGGGGCGTGAAGTCGGTCTTTCAATAGGTGAACCGCCTACTATGAAAGGCTATCCGCCTTCTATATTTTCTTGGCTGCAGCGTGCGCTTGAGCGTACCGGAAACTCTGAAAAAGGTTCAATAACAGCTCTTTACACCGTGCTTATGGAGGGAGATGACATAACAGACCCAATTGTAGATACTGTAAGGGGTATTGTTGACGGACACATTTTCCTATCACGTAAAGTTGCAGAGATGAACCATTATCCTGCTATTGACCCTCTTGGTTCAATTTCCAGGTTATTTACGGAAATTACCGATAAAGAACATCAGGAAGCCGCGCAAAAAATGCGCCGCCTGCTTGCAATGTATCGAGAAAATAAAGACCTTATTGACGTTGGTATGTATCAGGCAGGCTCTAACCCAAAACTTGATATTGCAATTGAGCTGATGCCCCAGATAAACGCTTTCTTGCAGCAAAAAGTCTCTGACACGGTCAGCATGGCAACTACCATAAAAACTCTTAAAGATATGATGCGAGGGGTAGAAGTTTAAGCTTCGCTTGTCTTAAAGTAATCGCAGATAAGTTTCTTTTTAGAGTGAATTCTTAAAAGCCTTTTGATTTTTTCTTTGATAGAGGGCTTATGGCAGATTTTATTGTACTTTTGCATAAGCACAGCTTTTTTAATCAAAGTTTTATTATAAACCCTCTCTAAATTAGTATTTTCAGATATTTGGGGTTCTAATTCTTTTAATTTTTTCTTACAGTTAATAATCTCAACCTTTAGGGCTTCTAGTTTTTTCTTGTCCATATAAACCTTAATAACGGGGAATTACGGAAATATATTACAACATATTTTCTCTTAAAAGTTCCTCTAAAGAATGGAAAAAGTTTTGTTGCACAACAAGTATAATGATTATATGAAAAAGCGCACAATTGCATATCTTCAAACACACTGGGACAGAGAGTGGTACAGAGAAAAAGAAGAGTTCAACCTGAGGCTTCTTGAGGTTTTTGACGAAGTTGTAGAAGAACTAAAGAAAAACAACGCTCCCTGTTTTTATTTTGACGGGCAAACAAGCGCTATTATTGACTATTTAAAATTCAGAGAAGAAAAACTCACTGACATTAAAAAACTCATTAAAGACAAAAAACTCTGCATCGGGCCTTTTTTTGTAAGTGCTGACGCTTTTTTGGTGAATTTAAGATGTCTTATAAAAAATCTTGAAAAAGGTATAGAATACTCAAAAAACCTTGGCTGCAGCGACTTTATAGGATATTTACCCGATATTTTCGGACATTCAAGAGGAGTTTTTGAAGTTTTAAAAAAATTCAACATCAAAAACTCTCTCATCTGGCGCGCAACAGGCAGCATAAAAAATGAAATGAACCTAAGAGGGGTACATACTGCAAGATTGAGCGAGGGGTATTTTATAGACATATTGCACCAAAATTTGCCTGATGATGTTCTTGCTCAAAAGCTTGAAGAAATTTTAGATAAAATTGCAAAAAATTCTTCCGACACGCTTATTTTACCCCTTGGCGGCGACCATTTGGGAATTATAAAAAACGCATCTGAAAAAATTAAAAATATAAATAAATACTTAAAAAAATATGAAATAGAACTCTCGAGCCCTTTTAAATATTTTAATGAAGTAAGTTTTAAAGGTGCTAAAAGCTACAGCGGAGAGTTTTTAGACAATTCTGACAGTAATATTTTAGGCGGGGTGTTTTCATCAAGAATTTATCAAAAAGTGCAAAACTCAAAGCTTATGCATAAAATTTCACGCATAATTGAGCCTATGAATTTCTTTCTTAATCTGAATTATGACAAAAACATAAACTACGCTTACGAACTTATTTTAAAAAACCATGCCCATGATTCAATTTATGGCTGCTCAACGGATAAAGTGCACAAAAATGTTGATATGCGTTTTGAAAAAGCAGATGAAATACTATCAGGACTTGAAAAAAGATTTATAAGAGATTTTCATAAAAACACTAAAAAGCCAGATAAACTGGGTGTTTTTAACCTGTCGGGATACAAAAACACAGGTGTTGTAAAATTTATAAGTGAACATAAATTTAAAAACGCTCAGATAATCTCAAAAACTAAGGGTTTTAGCGACTCAAAACTCTATGACATAAGGCAGGTGCCCGTAACAGAGGATATTTTAACTCTTTATGAACAAATAGCCCAAGTTGAGCCGCAGCAAGGATTTAGCTACAAAACTCACAACATTAAAAAACCTCAAAAGAAAGTTTTTCTAAAAGAAAACTCTATTGAAAATCCCTATTTAAAGTTGACTTTTAAAGATAGAAAAATAAATATTGAAGATAAAATTTCAAAAAAAGTTTATAAAAATTTCCTTAAAATAACAGACACCAAAGACCACGGCGACAGCTACAACTACGCTCCCGCATCATTAGAGAGCGTTATTGAACCCATAAAATCAAAAGTTGTACAAAATGGCGATATACAAGGTATATTAAGGATTTATTACAAAAATCTTGAACTTGATGTGATTTTAAACAATGAGAGCAGATTTTTTGAATTTTGTGCAAATATAAACAACAAAACCAAAAATCACAAGCTGCAAGCGGTCTTTAAGCTTGATGATTTAATCTTTGAAACATTTGCACAGGATAATTTAGGGGTCATAAAAAGAGATTGTGACCCGCATTATTCACTTTATAAAAACCAGCCTGCAAAGCGTCCAAATGAACTTAAGACAAATTCTTTCCCTATGTTAAACTTTGTGCACGCACAAGGTGTAAGTGTAATGGGAGAAGGCATAAACGAGTATGAAATATATAAAAAAGAGCTTAGAATTGCACTTTTAAGGGCTACAGGAATTTTATCCAATCCAAAATGCGCCTCTCGCTCTATTCCTGCGGGGCCTCCTTTAATAACTGAAGATTTACAATGCTTAGGATGTCACAAAATCCGCTTTGGACTTTATTTTACAGATAGTGTTTATAAAACTTACCAATGTTTAGATGAATTTTTAGGCACAAGTGTTTCTTTTGTACAAGATTGTAAAATTGAAGAAAAAACTTTTATGAAAATAAAGGAAAATCAAATATTCTATGGAATAAATGATAATAAAGAAGCAATTTTGTACGACATTAAAAAAGATAAACTCGATTTTATCAAACTTACCTAGCCTTTAAAACTTGCAAAGAGTTTAAAAATTTAATAATATTATAATATTCACAAGAAATTTAGGTAAAAATGTCTAAAGGTTACAGTGCAAAATGGATAATAGCTTCTGATGGCAATCTTTATGAAGATTGCACTCTTGTTGTGGATGAAGGCAAAGTTGAGGGCATAGTAAAAACCTCAGAACTCAACAAAGACGAGTGCAAAAACGTAAAAGACTACGGCAGGTGCGTTATTACCCCGGGGTTTGTAAATTTGCACAACCATCTTCAATATACTGATATAAACATTAAACAAAACGGCATTAAATACGCATTTAAAAAGGCATATACCCAACTTAAAAAGCAGTATTTTATAGGAGGTATGAAAAAAACCTCTTTTGTATGGAAACTGGCAGACCTTTTAAGCAAGTATTTTTGCCTAAGTTCGGATAATAAACTCGCCTCTTTTAAAAAAGGGCTTGAACTGTCACTTTTAAACGGCACAACCTGCGTTGCTCAATTATCTAAAGAAAGCAAGTATTTTAAAGTCTTAAATGACCTGCCCATAAAAACCTATCTTTTCTTTGAGCTTTTCTCAGACTCTGCTGAGAGCAGCAAAGAAGAATTCAGGTCTATTCAGAAAAAAATTGATAAACTGATAAAACAAAAATCCGAAAACACTTTTGTGGGTGTTGCTCCTCACAGTGTTTGCTCGGTGCACAAAAGATTATTTAAAATTCTTGTTAAATATTGCAGAAAAAATAATATCTTAATGACAATAAGAATATCTGAAAGCCAAGAAGAAAAAGACTGGCTTAAATACGGTTTTTCAGATATTGATTTGTTAAACGAACTAACGGGACAAAAGAAATTTGACCCTATATATAAAGGTGTAACATCTGTTCAATACCTTGCTCAAATGGATGTTATAAATAAAAGACTTATTGCAAGTTACGGCAACTATCTAAACGATGATGACCTTGAAATTTTAAAAGAAAATAAAGTTGCACTTGCATATTGTCCAAGAGTTAGCAAAAATCTTCACAATAAAATGCTTGATTTTGACAAGGTGCTTGAATTTTTCCCAAACAGGTTTGGTTTTGGCACAAATTCTCTTGCGTTTGATGAAGATATGAGCCTTTTAAATGAACTTAGATATGTAAATAACGGCAGATTAGACGCACTTGAAGCTATTAGGTATCTTACGATAGTGCCAGCTAAAATTTTAAGATTAGATAATATTATAGGAAGCCTTGAAGTAGGCAAAGACGCTGATTTTAATATTTTTGAACTTAATGAAAACGAAGACTATAAAAACGTCTTAGACAAATCTCGTCCTGATTTTGTCTATATTAAAGGACACAGAAAAGTTCACAAGGGTGAATTAAGATAAAACCTATTCAGGTAATGTCCTTGTATACAGTCTTAGTTTAACTTTTGCAATAAGAACTTTTTTGTCTTTATCCCAAGGGTTCAATTCAACCTCTGCAAGGTTAGTTACATACTGCTCTTTCATAATTGTTTTAAAAAATGTTTGAAGTTCGGTGTATGAACCAACTACAACCATATTAAGTTCACAAGTATTATACCCTTCAAGTTTTGCAGCAAATATTGCATCTTCTTGCGGTGAATAATTATAATCTATTGCTCTTATTCTGATACCGCTTTGCTGAGCTATTGTTAAAACAAGCTCAAACAAAGGCGCAAAAGAAGCATCGGGGCTAAATTGCATATCAGGAGCTTCAAAAATTACCTTACCGTCCTTTACAACTTTTTTTTGTCTGTTTTGTGCATCCTGCTGTATTTTAATCATGTTGTATTGTTCAACAACCTGCTCATATTGAGCTTTATTTGATTTTAAAAGTTTAAGCGCATCAAGGCTTTTTGTAAACTGGGGAATAACAAAATTAACAAAAAGGACAATGACAAGAACAATCGGTGCAGCGTATGTTGCATTTTCTTTTAAAATATTAAGTGCTATCTTAAGTGTTTTGTCCATTTTTTTTGTTTTTCCGAATTAATTATTTATATCAACAGGCTGAAGTGCGTTTGTCGGTGCTGTATCAGAACCTGTATTTTGAGGCTGTTCACCTTGATTATTATTTTGGTCTTGGTTTTGTCCTGCAGGATTTAGAGATTTATTTCTGGGTGATTTTACATTTGAAATTTCAAAATCATAGAATTTTGCACCTAAATCAGGAGCTGCTATATCAAAATTATCTCCGTTAACTTCGGTCAAAATTTGAAGTTTATTTAATTTAATACTTGATTGAGGAGATATAATTTTTAAACTTTTATAATAATTATAAATATCTGCAATATTAGCACTTACTCCTTCTATAGCTACTTTATCTCCGTTTTTGTTATAGTAGTATTGAAGCCAAACGGATTGAGGAATATCTGTTGCTATAGAATCATAAAAACTTATTGCCTTTTTATTTGTATCAATTATTCTTGTAACAAGAGTTTCAATATCAACTATACCGCCTTGACCCATAATTGAGTTAATTTGTTCTTGTATTTGATTAGTTTGTGTTTGAAACTCAGAAGCTTTTTTATTAACTTGCGTTTCAAGCAAATAAAATAAACCGTAAATTAGCGCGCAAATTACCGCAAGGACACCTGCAATCATAAAAAGCGCTTTTCGTGCTACTTCTTGGGTAACAATAATTTCTTTATCATAAAATTCAAAAGTGAAATATGCTTCACTAAATGAATGCATTTTACTTAAAATATTTAAATCAAGAATTTTTTCTTCCATATGCTCTGTGGCAAAAATACCAATTAGCGCATATGTCATAGCCGCCGCTTCATTTTCTATAACGGAAGAGGCATAGCTGATAGGAGGAATTTTTGAATATTTATTACTGTCATGAGTTATTATTTCTTCATCAAAAGTAATTTGTGTTTTTAAAACTTCTGCACAAATCTCATCTGATTGGCTTAAAATAAACAGTTTTTTAGCAGGGAAGTTTGGAAGAACTTGAGAAACTGATGTAGCAATAGCCTGATATGCTTCTTCATAAGAAAAAGATTTAATAGCAAGCGGAACTTCCGTATAATCAACAAGTCTTGAGCCTTGCATAGAAAACATGGCGTAACTGTTAGAATTTACAAGAAGTAGGTTCCAGTTAGTGTTTTCATCAACATCTTCTCCGATAGCGCCTGTAAACCACAAACCGCGAATTGTAGCGGAATATGAACTTTCTAAACCGACAAGATTTGAACCAAGCTCTAAAAATACTTCTTTTATCTGATTAACTGCAGTTTCCTGAAAAGAAGTATAGGCTATAATTCTTTTATCTGTTGTAGTATTGGTTAGTAAGTCTGCCCATGCACTTATAGGTTCAACTCTTTTAAAGATATAATTATCTTCTGCTTTTGATAATATAGCATTACTTATGGCTTCATCACCAATAATAAGGGGAAGACTTTCAAAATCCAAGTGGACATTAGGCAGGGTTAAATAAACGCTTGATTTTAGGTTTATATCAAGTTCTTTGAATAAATCTATAATTGTAGCTTTAAAGACCGAATAGTCTTGAATCTCTCTTGTTGCAAGATTATATTCAATAGGTCTTTTTGCATACTTAATAACAGTAGGACTTTTTTTATCAAGCAGCGCAACTTCTACACCAACACTTGGTGTAACCGAAACTCCAACTATTTGTTTTGTTGAATTAACAAACTGTGCCATTAAATATATTTAACTCGTAAAAAATACTATATTATCTATTTTATAATACAATAATCAGTACAAATTAAAAACCTTTTTAAAAAAAATATACAATAAACGGAGTAAAGAAAAATGCAAAATTCCTCTGATAAATTTAATAATTATATTTACGGAAAAAATTCCGTACTTGAAACAATCAGCCAAAACCCCAAAAGAATAAATAAAATTTTCTTTTCTGACGGTATAAATTTTGACAACAGATTAAAAAAAATAAAAGAACTTGCAGATAAAAATTCTATACAAGTTCAATTTACAAATCTTAATAAGTTTAACAAATATTTTCAAGATAATTCAGATAAAATCCAAAACATAAATTTTCAAGGGGTTATTGCCTCTGTTTCGCCTGTTGAATACTTGGATTTTGATGAATTTTTAAACAAAAAATCTGAAGATTTTAGAAAAATCGTAATTTTAGACGGGGTAGAAGACCCTCACAATTTTGGTGCAATTTTAAGAACATTAGCCGCTGCAAAGTATGATGCGGTAATTATACCAAAACACAGAAGCTGCCCTATAACTTCAACTGTTGAGAAAACTTCATGCGGTGCGATAAATTACATTCCAATAATAAAAACAAATAGCCTCCCGACTATTGTAGATATTTTGAAAAAAAACGACTGGTGGATAATTGCGGCAGACGGACAAAGTAAAGATAATTATTTTGACATAGATTACAAAAACATGAATTTTGCCGTTATACTTGGCGCAGAAGGGGAAGGAGTTTCTAAGACTTTAATTAATAAAGCTGATTTTAAAGTAAAAATCCCATGTGCTATAGAATCGCTGAACGTTTCTGCCACTTGTGCCGTTATAGTTTATGAAAGTATAAGACAAATACTTCAAAAATAGTTTGTTTATATGTCAAAAAATTGTATAATAATTTAAGGCTTTTTGGAGAAGAAAATGAAAACTAAAAGTTCAAAACATCACTTAGAAGATGAACTCACAGATGACGTTTTTGAGATGGATGATATTGATAATCTTGAAGATGAAAACGGGGAATCTGAAGAGTTAAAAGAAAAACAAGAAGACTACAGAACCATAAGCGCAGATGATTCCGTTAAAGTTTATCTGCAGCAAATAGGTAAAATTCCTCTTTTGTCTTTTGAAGAGGAACTAAAAGTTGCAAAAGAAATTAAAGAAAATAACTCACAAAAAGCAAAAGAAATTTTAATAAATGCAAATTTAAGACTTGTTGTATCTATTGCTAAAAAATACATTGGACGCGGACTTTCTTTTCTTGATTTAATTCAAGAAGGTAACATGGGACTTATGAAAGCTGCCGAAAAGTTTGATTATTCTAAGGGTTATAAATTTTCAACCTATGCCACTTGGTGGATACAGCAGTCTATTACAAGAGGTATAGCAGATAAGTCACGTATGATAAGGCTTCCTGTTCATATGATTGAAACTTTAGGAAAAATTAAACGCGCAACGGTTGAACTCTCTACCGAACTAAATCGCGTTCCTACAAAAGAAGAGGTTGCTCACAGAATAGGTATGAGCCCTTCAAAATTGTCTGCTCTTATGAAAAGCGCACAAAGCACCATAAGTATAGAAACACCTGCTAATCAAAAAGATGATTCATCTAAAATAGCCGATTTTATCATTGATGATTCTCATCTTACACCCGATACAAAAGTTACTCAGGAAAACCTTTTAACAGATGTGCATAAAATGCTTAATCAACTAAATCAAAAAGAAAAAGATGTGCTTATTATGCGCTATGGTCTTGATGATAACGGACAAAAGAAAACTTTAGATGAAATAGGCAGCCGCTACGGTGTTTCTCGAGAACGTATAAGACAAATTGAAACCCGTGCTATTTCAAAACTCAAAAAACTCTGCAGAAATCAAAACCTGAGCGGTAATTTAAAAAACTATATCGGTTTATAGTTTAAGATTTTAATCTGCGAGATTCTATTAAAACCATAAGACAAGAAATATCTGCAGGTTTAACTCCGCCTATTCTAAGCGCCTGAGCCAGAGTTTTGGGGCGAACTTTGTCGAGTTTTTCTTTTGTTTCGGTTGATATTTGTTTTATTGCAAAATAATCAATATCTTCAGGAATATTAATGCGCTCCATTTTATCGGCACTTTCTATCTGGCTTGCCTGACGCTTAATATAGCCGTCGTATTTTATTTTTATTTCCGCCTGCTCAAGAACTTCTCTTTTAAAATACTCGTCAATATATTCTCCGCAAGTTTGATAATTTAGTTCAAAAAGCACATTATAGTCAATGTTTGGACGTTTTAAAAGTTCATAAGCGCTTTTTCCTATATCAAGCCCCTCGTTATATTTTGCAAGAATTTCTTTATTTTCCTGAGTGGGAGAGATTTTTGTATTTTTAAGATTATTCAGTTCAAGCTCAATTTGTTCTTGTTTTTTTCTAAATCTTAAAATCATATCTTCACCTAAAAGCCCGCATGAATAACCCATCTCCATAAGTCTTTCATCGGCGTTATCCTGTCTTAAAACAAGCCTGTACTCGCTTCTTGACGTTAGCATTCGATACGGTTCATCCAAGTCTTTTGTAACCAAATCATCAATAAGTGTACCAATGTAAGAGTTAGCGCGCGTTAGTTCAAGATGATTTTTATTTTGCAGATAATTAACCGCATTAATTCCTGCAACAAGCCCTTGTGCTGCAGCTTCCTCGTATCCTGAAGTGCCGTTTATCTGACCTGCAAGAAAAAGTCCTTTTATTTTTTTTGTCATTAGAGAATAATCAAGCTCAAGAGCGCTTACCGAATCATATTCAACTGCGTAAGCAGGTTTTATGACAGATACATTTTCTAATCCCGGAAGAGAATGCAGCATATCAAATTGCACTTCAATAGGTAAACTTGTGGAAAATCCCTGTACATAAACTTCGTATGTATTTTTTCCCTCAGGTTCAATAAAAATATGGTGCGAAGGGTTTTGCGCAAAGCGAACTACTTTATCTTCAATACTTGGACAGTATCTCGGGCCTCTGCCGTGAATTAAGCCTTGATAAAGAGGTGATTTATCGAGATTAGAGCGAATAATTTCATGGGTTTTTTGAGTTGTTTTGGTTAAATAACAAGGCAGTTGTTCTCTTATTGGTCTGTTTGGTTTAAAAGAGAAAAAGTTTGGCATATTATTTATTACTTTATCAGGCGGCTGAATTATTAATTTTGAATAATCTATTGTTCTGCCGTCAACTCGAGCAGGTGTACCTGTTTTTAGTTTTTTTATTTTAAGGCCGTGCTCTTCAAGGCTTTTAGACAATCCTATTGCAGCTCTTTCGCCTAACCTGCCTGCACTAAAGGATTTTAGACCGATATAAATTTTACCCTCTAAACTTGTTCCTGTTGTTAAAATTACAGTTGGAGCTAAATATTCAAGTCCAAGCTCATCTTTTACACCTTTTATAGAGTTATTTTCTACAATAATTTCAGTTATTTGAGTTTGTTTAAGGGAGATATTTTCTTCACTTTCTAAAAGGTTTCTAAAATATCTCATATACTCTTTTTTATCGGATTGAGCACGCAGCGCGCGCACTGCAGGGCCGCGCGAAGAATTTAGCATTTTTAGCTGCACATATGTATTATCTGCAGCATCCGCCATAACACCGCCAAGTGCGTCAATTTCTCTTACAAGGTTTGACTTTGCAGGGCCGCCTATAGCAGGATTACATGGCATAAGACCAATGTTATCAAGGTTTAGTGTACAAAATAAAACTTTTGCACCAAGACGGGCAGCACTAACTGCTGCCTCAATTCCCGCATGGCCTGCGCCAACTACAATTGTGTCAAATTTAAA
Organism: uncultured bacterium; assembly: GCA_949285255.1. Classification (GTDB taxonomy): domain Bacteria; phylum Cyanobacteriota; class Vampirovibrionia; order Gastranaerophilales; family Gastranaerophilaceae; genus Galligastranaerophilus. The sequence goes on from CASDXV010000001.1 coordinate 44,240, forward strand.
CATTTTACTTTAATATTGCAAGAACAGCTTGAGTTACATCAACTCCGCCTGCTACAACAGAATCTTTGTTTAAAACAACATCAAGTTTCTTTTGAACTCTGACTTTTTCAACTGCTACACTGATTTTTTTAGTTAAATCAATTTCATATCTGTTTCTTGTGGCCAGATAATCTTTTTGTCTTTTTTCAATTTCAGCTAAAGCTGCTTTTCTGATGTTGGCTTTTTGAGCAGGTGTTTTTGCATTTGCTACTTCTTTATCTTTTTGAGTTGTATAAGTTTTAATATTTTTTACTTTGTTATTCAGGTCAGTTGTATATTTTTTTGCAAGAGGGTAAGTTTTTGAAATAGTATCGTAGTTAACATAGCCAATGCCTGCAGCATTTGAAGCAAGTGTTAAAAACATAAAACTCATAATTGAAAGTATTACTTTTTTCATTATTTTCTCCTTTTATTTTTAGAGTATTCTTTTTGCACCCTCATTGTCAAGAGGCAGTGAATAAAACTGTGTATTTACGTTTATATCATTCCAAGTGGATGATACTATTTCTTTAACTTCACCTATATTTGCTCCGCAGGAAACAACCCCTATAGCTGGGCCTGCACCGCTTAAAAAGCAGCCTATAACACCTTTTGTATGTCTTAGATTATCCATAATAGAGCTTAATCCGGGGACAAGTTTTTTTCTGTAGGGTTGGTGTAATTTATCTCTCATTGCCATTTTTAAAAGTTCGCTGTCATGAGTATGCAGAGCTTCTATAAACATAGCAGAATGTCTTAAATTATACGCCGCATCTTTAAGAGCTACTTCATTTGGTAATACAGAGCGAGAAATTTCTGTTGCAAGTTCATAATCGGGAATACAAACTGTTATTTTCCAATCATCATACCAAGGGAGCTTTCTATAGACCACACTGCCGTCTTCTTCCCAGCTGGATAATGTTACGCCGCCTTTAATAGCAGGGGTAATATTGTCAGGGTGTCCCTCTATTTCTGTTGCAATAGATAATAATACAGCTTCATCGGCAGGGTTCCTTAAAAGCTCATTTGCCGCCATTAAACCGCCTACAATAACTGAAGCAGATGAGCCAAGCCCGCGCGCTACAGGGATTTGAGTTTTTATTGTTATTTTCATCTCATCAGGGCTTTGACCGATATAACTGTATAAAAGTTCTATTGCTTTATAAACTATATTATTTTTATCTGTCGGTATGTTTAAAACTTTTTCCTGATTTTTTTCATCTATTATATTAATTTCAACTCCGGAACCGGGTAGAACCGTTTCTTCCACAATAACAGTATTATATATAGGAAGAGCCAAACCAAGACAGTCAAAGCCGCAGCCGAGATTTGCCATTGTAGCCGGAACTTGAATACCTACTTTCATTTTTACCTCACTTGAACAGGCATAATCAAGCAAACATAAGAATCATCTTTTGTTTCATCTTTATCAGATGGTTTAAACAAAGTAGCGCTGAGGCTTGTAGCGATTTCTATTTTTACTTTTTTAGTGTCCATATTTTTTAAACTGTCTAAAACATATTTGTAGTTAAAAGCTATAATTATTTCATCAAAATTGCTGTCAACGTCTATAAAGTCCTTACCTGAACCTGCGTCTGGAGAGTCTGTACTTAGTTCAAGAGAATTTTGATTGAAAGAAAATTTTATAATGTTTGTGCGCTCGTTTACCATAACACAAACCCTCTCAATAACCCCTATAAGCTCTTCTCTGTCAATGTAGACAATTTTATCGTTATTTGTAGGGATTAACTGTTGATATTTAGGATATGTTCCATTTATAAGTTTTGATTGAAAAACTACATCTTCAAAGTTAAACTGGATTTTTGCTTTTTCAAGCTTTATTGTTACTTTTTCATCTTCTATGATAGATGAAATTCTGATAAGCTCTTGCAGTGTTCTTGAAGGAACAATAAAAATAGCACTGTCATCTTTTGAATTAATTTCTTTTGATGCGCGGGTTAAGCGATTACCGTCTGTTGCAACAATTTCAAGCGTATTTGAATCAATATTAAAACACACACCCGATAAAACACTTGCGCTTTCATGCAACGCTGCAGAAAATACTACCTGTTTAACCCCTTTTATAAGAGTGTTTTTGTTTATTTCAAAAGATTTTTGATTTTCTTCCGAAACTTCTTCGTCAAAAACTTTTGGAAATTCGTTTGCACTTATTCCTATAAGTTCAAATTTTGCCTTGCCGCAGCTTATTGTAACTATGTTGTTATCAGGATTTAGAGAAAGAGTAATAGGTTTATTGTCAAGTTTTGTGGTAATTTCTCCAAGTCTTTTTGCACTAAGGGTTATTTTACCTTCTTTTGCAACTTGAGCTTTTACTTTATGACTGATTGATAAGTTTAAATCCGTTGCACAAAATTTTACTCTGTCGTTTGATACCGTTTCAATTAATATATTTGAAAGAACGGGTTGTGTACCTTTTTGAGCGGTAATTTTTTCAACAACTTTAATCCCGTTTAAAAGCTCTTCTTTACTTAAGATAATTTCCATACTCTTCCCTTTTATATTTTATATTAATTATATTATAAAAAAATAATAATACATAATAATACAATAACTTTTGTGCAAAACTCTAAAAACCCTTATAAATACTGATATTTTACCTGTGCAAAACTCAGATTATTTTTGAACAGTTTTTAACAGGCAAGAGTAAAACAAATAATGTTATCATAAGAGGATTTTTTAAGCTCGCAAACTGCCTCATTTAAAGTTGCACCGGTTGTTGTAAGGTCATCTATAAGTATTATGGTTTTATTATTATATTTTTTATAATACCTGACTTTAAAAGCCCGCGCACGTTTTGGGCCTTTTTATCTGCTCTTATTTTGTATTGAGGAGTGGTATTTTTTGTCTTTTTAATGATATTAAAATCAGCTTTAATGCCCGTTAAATGTGAAAATTCTTTTAATATAAGTTCTGTATGACAATAACCGCGCTGAAAAATCCTAAACGGGTGGCTTGGAATACACACTAATATTGAATTTTTAGGATTTAGACTTAAATCATTTTCCTTACACACCTGTTTAAAGTACTCAAAAAGTAGAGAGGCAGCGGGTTTTGCGGCACTTTTTCTTTTATTAAATTTAAAATTTCTGATTAGATTTTTTATGGTGTTTTCGTACCTGAAAGCACAAAAAATATTAACACCTTGAACTTTTCTCTGTGCAAAAGGTGATAGTTTTTGAACAGATTTTAAACAGTTTTTGCACAGAATTTGATTTGTTTTTGAACAGCCGCAGACAACACATTTTTGTTTGTATATTAAGTCTGCGAACTGTTCAAAAAAATCTTTTAACATTATTTACCTACAATACCGTCAAGCGGAGAAGAAGCGCTTGCATAGGCTTTTTTTGGTATTCTGCCTGCTTCATAAGCATATCTTCCTGCTATAACTCCGTATTTAAAAGCTTCAGCCATTTTCACTGGGTCATCAGCCTTAGCTATTGCAGTGTTAATTAAGCAAAAATCAGCTCCCGCCTCCATTACAAGAGAAGCATCAGAGGGAACACCGATTCCCGCGTCAACTACAACAGGAATATTTGCCTGCTCGATTATTATTTTTATATTTTCTAAAGTTTTTACACCCTGACCTGTTCCGATAGGGCTTGCTAAAGGCATAACAGTAGCACAACCCACCTCTTCAAGCCTTTTTGCCAAAATCGGGTCTGCGTTAATATAGGGAAGAACACAAAAACCCTCTTCAACAAGCTGTTTTGCGGCTTCAAGTGTTGCAATGGGGTCAGGAAGTAAAAATTTAGGGTCAGGTATAACTTCAAGTTTTATCCAGTTATTTATACCCATTGCTCTTGATAATCTTGCAACTCTAAGAGCTTCATCAACAGTTGCACATCCTGCAGTGTTAGGCAGAAGCCAGTATTTATTTGTATCAATATAATCCATTAAGCCAACGTGCCCTTGAGCGTTGTCGTTTACTCTTCTTATTGCAACAGTTACAATCTCAGCTCCCGAGGCACTGTGAGCTTTTTGCATAGTTTCAAAATCATCAAACTTACCCGTGCCGACCATAAGGCGGGAAGTAAATTCTCTATCGCCAATTTTTATTTTTTCCATTTTTTAAAACCCTCCCGTCTTAATTTTAAGCCAAAAATAAAATTTTGTAGTAGTATTAAAGTATGAAAACGATATTTGAAAAAGATAAATCTCTGCACTCTAAACCTTTATTTAAGGGTGAAATTGAGTTTAACAAAAGAACATCCCCTCTTAATTTGCCTGATATGTCAGAACTTGAGGTGATGAGGCATTTTAAAGAACTTTCCGACAGGAATTTTTGTGTAGAAAAAGGCTTTTATCCTCTCGGCTCTTGCACTATGAAATATAATCCAAGGGTAAACGAGCAAGTTACAAGAGATGAAAATTTTCTAAATCTGCACCCCTTGCAGTCTGATACTGATTCTCAAGGCGCTCTTGAGATTATGTATGATTTAGAGCAAATGTTAAAAATCATTACAGGAATGGACGCTATTACTCTTCAGCCATGCGCAGGCGCTCATGGCGAGTTTTGTGCAATGAGTATAGTAAAAAAATATTTTTTGCAAAAAAACGACCTTAAAAGAAAAAAAGTTATAATCCCCGATAACGCTCACGGCACTAACCCGATGAGCGCCAAGATGAACGGTTTTGACTGTATTGAAGTAAAGTCTGATGTATCAGGCGGGGTTGATATAAAAGAGCTTGAAAATATCATAAACACTTACGGGGATGAGATTGCAGCCATTATGATGACAAACCCTAATACTTTAGGGCTTTATGATGAAAATATTTTAAAAATATCTGATTTAATGCACAAAAACGGCTCATTACTTTATTATGACGGGGCAAATCTTAATGCCGTTATGGGTCATACAAACCCTCGCTTAATGGGTTTTGATATAGTTCATCTTAACTTACACAAGACTTTCTCTACTCCGCACGGCGGCGGAGGCCCCGGGGCAGGCCCTGTTGGGGTTGTTGAAAAATTAAAAGATTATCTGCCGACTCCTACAATTGAATTTGACGGGGAAAAATATTTCAGAAATTATAATAAACCTTATTCTATAGGCAAAGTAAGCACATATTACGGTAATTTTTCAGTACTTGTAAAAGCCTACACTTATATTTTAATGATGGCAAAAGACTTAAAAAATGCAAGTACAGATGCTGTTTTGTGCGCTAATTACATAAAAGAAAAACTGAAAAAATACTATAAACTTCCATATAACAGAGCTTGTATGCATGAGTTTGTTTTATCGGGAGATTTACAAAAAGAAAAAGGTGTATCAACACTTCAAATTGCAAAAAGATTAATGGATTCAAATTGCCACCCGCCAACGGTTTACTTTCCTTTAATTGTCCATGAGGCAATGATGATTGAACCTACAGAAAGCGAATCCAAGGAAGTTTTAGATAACTTTATAAATATTATGATTGAAATTGCAAAAGAAGTTGATTCTGACCCGGAAAGTTTTGAAAACTATCCTTCAAAAACCCCTGTATCAAAGGCTGATGAAACTCTTGCGGCTAGACACTTGAATGTAAAATATGAATTTAACAACTGAAGATTTTAACTACAATTTACCTGATGAGCTTATTGCAAGTTATCCTTTAAAAAAGCGCGAAGATGCAAGGATGATGGTTTTACACAGAGATAGTAAAACCCTTGAGCACAAGCACTTTTTTGATGTTGTTGATTATTTAAAAAAAGATGATGTGCTTGTTTTAAATAATACAAAAGTTTTCCCTGCAAGAATAATCGCAAAAAGAGCTACAGGCGGAGAGGTTGAGGTATTTTTGCTTAATCCCGAGGGCAAAGACAACAGGTGGTTTTGTCTTATGAAACGCTCAAAAAGGGTTAGGGAAGATGAAATACTCAGTGTCAGCGACGATTTTAAAATTAAAGTAATTAAAAAAGATATAGAAAACTCAAAAGAAGGCGACCTGCCAAAAAACCTTGTAGAGCTTATATTTAGCGCAAATGATGTTTATGAAGCCCTAAATCAATACGGCTCAATCCCTCTGCCTCCATACATTCAAAGAGAGGCAACAGCAGATGATAAGGAAGATTATCAGACGGTTTTTGCAAAAGTAACAGGCTCTGCCGCAGCGCCGACTGCGGGACTGCACTTTAGCAGAGAAATCCTCAAAGAAATTGAAAAAAAAGGTGTAAAAATAGTCTATATTACGCTAAATGTAGGTTTAGGGACGTTTTTGCCCGTTAAAACAAATGATATAACAAAACACAAAATGCACCATGAGAGCTTTGTAATACCAAAAGAAACAGCAGATACAATAAACTCTGCCAAAGGTTCTGTTGTAGCGGTTGGAACAACGGTTTTAAGAACGCTTGAAGCTACATATTTAAAACACGGTAAAATTATCCCGACACAAGATGAAACAGATATTTTTATTTATCCGCCTTATAAAATAAAATCAATAGATAAACTCATCACAAATTTTCACCTGCCAAAATCAACTCTTATAATGCTTGTAAGCGCATTTGCGTCAAGAGAATTTGTGCTTGACGCTTACAGAGAAGCAATAAAAGAAAAATACAGATTTTTTAGCTACGGTGATTGTATGTTAATTGAATAGTTAAGCCGCTGTTACAAACTTAACAAGCTCGTCTTGCCAGCCTGTATCTTTTTCTAAGAACATATTTGCACCGCGATTCAGGCACTTTACCTTGTGCTCACCCTTGGTAGATGCCGTTATTACAATAATTTTTGTTTTTAGATTGTTTGCTACAATTATTTTCTTTGTTTCATCAAGTAATAAGAACCCTTCTCTTTCTGTTGAAACAAATAAATCCATTACAACAAAGTCGTAAACAGTTTTTCTTATAAGCTGTGCTGCAGAATAAATATCTTTTGCCGTATCAACCTCAAAACCTATTTTTTGAAACAGTACTTTTAATTGATAAGTTACAACACCAATATCATCTACTACAAGGATTTTTTTCTTTTCACCAAAGCCTGCCATAGCCATATCTCTTTGCCAATCAGCTTCTGAGTATTCACCCTCTTTTGTTTCTTGAGGGACAATATCTAGTGACTCAGCATCGCTTAATTTTTTTTGAATTACACAGAGTGCAAGTTTAATAGTTTCATCGCTAAGAGTTTCGGGTTTATCAATTTGTGCGATTTTATAGATTAAATCAATTGTCTCTTTTTGGATTACAACTTGCTCACTCATGGATTTTTAAGCCCTCTTCAACGGTATCTGTTATTCTAAGCCCAAAATTATCTTCGATAATTACAACTTCGCCCTTGCCGATTAATTTACCGTTTACAAGCAGGTCAATGGGCTCTGCGGTTTTATTTTCTAATTCTATTATTGAACCCTTTGTGAGTTCAAGAATTTTTTTAATGCTCATATCAGTTGAGCCTAAAATCGCACTCAGCTCAAGCTCAACGTCCATCAAAAGCCCCAAAGTGCTGCCTGAAGCATTGTCCTGTTCTGTTTCAACAGGGCGCTCAACATTTTCAAATTTACTTAAATCAAGGTCTTTAGGCTCTTTTTCAGACATTTTTAATCCTTTGGTACATATCTGTCAACTATTTTTACACATATTCTGCCGTCTTTTCTGCCCGGCATTGCTTCAAATTTTTTCTTGTTATCAATTAAAACATAGAGTTTTTCATCAATTTTCTGTTCAAGTTTAATTACATCACCCTCTTTGAGTTCAAGTACATCGTTAATAAGAACTTTTGCAGTTCCCAAAACAACGCTTAAATCAAGGTTTGCAGGGTAGATTTTATTTAGAATTTCATTTCTTCCTATTTCATTTGAAACAACATTTGTATGTTGAAAAATGTATTGCGGAGTGAGTTTTTGCAGTACTGTTTCTAAGACAGGGTAAGGGAAACACAGGTTTATAAGTCCGAAGTTTTTTGAACCCAGTCTTATTTCAAAAGAAATAAGCGCAACAATTTCACCTGATGTTGTAATAGGTACGACGTGATATCCGTTGTCAAGACTTGTAAATTCAGCTTTTACGGGTAAAACCGAACACCAGGAGTTTTCAAGTGTTTTTATTATTTTTTCAATAATTTTTTTTGTGAGAGCTTCTTCAATTTGTGTCAAATCACGGTTAAAATCACGATTTGAACCGTCCCCGCCAAGCATTCTGTCAAGTATTACAGTTAAAACTTCGCTGCTTAAACCAAGAGAAATTTCACCTGATAGCGGGTTTAGTTTAAAAATACCGTTTTGAAAATGAGGGGGCATAGAGCAGACAAACTCATCGTATGTGAGCTGGTCGACAGAGATTATATCCATCTCGACATCCATACGAAGATAGGTAGTCAAAGTAAGCGCCAACTGTCTTACAAAATCTCTGTGAATATCTTGAAGTGCCCTCAAGTGCTCTTTTGAAAATTTATCCGGACGTCTGAAGTTGTAGAGTTTGTAGCCTTTTTTAAACTCTTCTGATATATCTTCAATTAAATCTATATCATTTTGAGCAGCGCTAAAATCATCCTGATTTGTTGCAGGATTATTTTCTATCGGGTTTGTATCAGGCTGATTTTGCACTCATCCTCCAAAGTGTACACATTATTGCAATTATATCTTACTATTATAGTGCTTGTTTGTCTATCGTGCGTATGATATACTTTTTTTGATATTTTTAGCAGGTGAGTAATGGAAGAATCTTTTGAATATAAACGCTGGTATGACAGAGACCCTATCTTAAAAGAGGCGCTTGAGCTTTTAAGATTGTCGTCAGATGATGAAAAAGAAGCCGCAAAGAGCTTTATACTTAAATTGCAGGAAGATGTAGCAAAAGATGTCATTGAGCGCATTTATGAAATAGTTACAAAATATCAGGGCAAGGGTAATCGTTGGTATGATAATGACCCTGTTATGATAAAAGCAATAGAAGTTTTAAGAAATGCCGACCCAAAAACTCAAAGAAAAGCAGCGCTTAAACTGCTTTTAGCGCTTGAAGAAAAGAGTTTCCCTCAAGATAATGATTAAAGACGTACAAAACAGCATAGACAAAAGAAATATTCCTTTGCAAAAGGTCGGTGTTAAAAACGTAGAAACCCTTTTAAATATTGAAAGAAAGGGTTCTAAAACATCTCAGAAAGTATATGCAAAGGCAAAAATGAGTGTTTATCTGCCCTCAAACTACAAGGGCACTCACATGTCGCGCTTTATTGAGATACTGGAAGATTACAGAAAGAAAAATCTCATCGGCGTTGATATTAAAAAAATGCTTGAGGACATGAAAATCCGCCTCGAGTCAAAAAGCGCGTATCTGAAGTTTGATTTTAAATATTTTGTTAAAAAGAAAGCCCCAAAATCCGCTCTTGAAGCGCTTATGTGCTATGATTGCTACTTTGAGGGCACGCTTGATGAGAGTGACAATTATAAATTTTATCTTGGTATAAAAATCCCTCTTACAACCCTTTGCCCCTGCTCAAAAGAAATATCCGACTGCGGAGCGCATAATCAAAGAGCAATTGTATCGCTTAAAGTTTCATACGATGAAGATAAGCACATCTGGCTTGAAGATTTGATAGAAGAAATTGAGTCCTGCGGCTCATCTCAGCTTTATTCGCTTTTAAAAAGAGAGGATGAAAAATCTGTAACAGAGCAGGCGTATAATAACCCTAAGTTTGTTGAAGATGTTATAAGAGATGTGGTTATTAAGCTTGAAAATCACCCCGTTATTAGCAGTTATGAAGTTGAAATAGAGGCATTTGAGAGCATTCACAACCACAGTGCCTGGGCAAGACAGGTAAGTGATATTAATTAATTTTTTTATTTAATTTAACAAAATCTTTAAGTACTTCGCAGCTTTTATCAGAATTAATTTGCATCTTTTTTAAAATTTCAATAATTTGTCCGTCGTCTTTGTTTTCAAGCGCGACGGACATTTCTTCCTGCAATTCTTCCAATTCTTCAGCCAGTTTGATGGCTTTTTGTAGTACTTTTTGTTTGTTCATTGGTTTGTTATATAACTAATAAGTTTTATATTATAACAAATAACATAGTTAAATTTATAAGTCAATATTTATATACTTATAAATTATGAACAAAACAAGTCTTTTAAAAAGGTTTGGCAAAAACGTCAAAATAGAACGTATTAAGAAAGATTTAACGCAGGAAAAGCTTGCAGAAATTATGTCTGTTTCTCAAAACTATATTGCCAATATTGAAAATGGCAGAGCAAATATGTCTTTAGGTAAAATACTTGTTTTATCAGAGTTTTTGGATACAGATATTCATAATTTATTGGATTTTAAATAATATATAAACTTTTGTAACAATTAGTTGTCCAAAATATAAAGTTCATTAAAATCTATCCGAAATACCTATTGTAAGCAATGACAATAAGAACAATAAGGAGAAGATATGGACAACATTTCAAAAATAGCTGCAAATGCTAACTTTTACGTCCAAAACGGTGCGGTTAAAAAAGGGAATGATGAAAAGAAAGCTGAAGAGAAACAGCCTGATACTCTTCAACCTCAAACAGAGGCTAAAGACCCGGATGCGATTTTTGACGCTATGCAAATGAGCGCAATTCAAAATAAAGCAATCGCATTTGGTAAATTTATTAACCCCAGAGAATATTTATCTGAGGATAGAATAAAAGATATAGAAGCTTCGATGGGCACTTTTGCAGGTGCAACGGAAAGCGCTAAAGCTGCGATGGATACGGAGTTTAAAGGAATAAGCGCTTATGAAAACCTATCTGAAGCGCAAAAACTTGCTATGGCTGCAAAAATGCAGGTAGCAGAATAAAAACTACCCCCTTATTTGTTCTTCTCACTATTGTTCCAAAATATCGCCAAGGATTTCCAAGGCGATATTTTAGTATTTGAATATTTAATTTATGCTAAGCTTATGCTAAGCTTGCTTGACTTACGCACTCCATTTCGTCGATTGATGCAAATACGCTTGATGCACCGCAGTCAACAAATTGAACTTGTCCGGTTACGCCTGAAGATAAGTCAGAAGCCAAGTATAAACCTGCTTTACCAACGTCCTCCAAAGACGGTGTGCGATTAAGCGGAGCTTTAAGAGCGTTGAATTTAAGCATTTTGTCAAATCCGCCGATACCTTTTGCTGCAAGTGTTTTAACAGGGCCTGCAGATAAGCAGTTGCAGCGAATGTTAAATTTGCCCAAATCTGCGGCGATGAATCTCATTGAAGATTCAAGCGCAGCTTTTGCCACACCCATAATGTTGTAGTTTGCAACGGCATGAGTTGAACCTAAATATGTAAGGGCTAAAATTGAGCCGCCGCCTGTTTTTTCCATTTGAGGTTTAGCGTATTTTGTAAGAGTTAAAAGAGAATAAGCGCTTACATGCATTGCTAAATCCCAACCTTCTCTGCTTGTTGTATAAAAATCGCCTAAAAGGTCTTCTCTGTTTGCAAAAGCAACTGCGTGGATGACAAAGTCAAGTCTGTCATAGATTTTTTCATATTCTTTAAAAACTTTTTCAACGTCTTCTTCTTTTGTAACGTCGCATTCTATGCACATTTTAGCGTTCATTTCCTCAGCTATCGGTTTTACGCGTTTTTCCATTGCTTCATTAGCGTATGTAAAAGCAATTTCTCCGCCTGCCGCATAGATTTGTTCAGCTATGGCATTTGCAATCCCGTGTTTGTTTGAAACACCGAAGATAATACCCTTTTTGCCATCCATAATACCCATAAAATTTCTCCTTAAATCTAAAATCAAAATTTATAAATTAAAATTACCATAAAAATAAATTTTATGCACTAAAGCTAATTTTTATAATATAATTAACTGGAATATAACAGAAAGTACCAAGATGAAAATAGTTGCAAATAACCTTGTAAAAATATACGGTGACCGCTCTGTCGTAAATGATGTTTCTTTTGAGGTCAACAAAGGTGAGGTTGTAGGTTTATTAGGCCCTAACGGTGCAGGCAAAACCACTACCTTTTATATGATTGTAGGACTTGTTAAGGCAAATAAAGGTCATATTTATCTTAATGTTGATGATAAAGACGGTCTGCCAAAGGGCGGAAATTATGCTAAATCGCTTGAAATAACCAATATGCCCATGAACGAAAGGGCAAAAATAGGCATAGGTTATCTTCCTCAAGAGGCATCAATTTTTAGAAAATTATCCGTTGAGGACAATTTAAAGCTTGTTTTAGAGATGAATGAGTCTTTAAATGAAGAAGAAAAAGCTCAAAAACTTGAGGACTTGCTTGAAGAATTTGGTGTAAAAAAACTTAGAACAGCCTCTGCCGTGTCACTTTCGGGCGGTGAGAGAAGAAGGGTGGAAATAGCCCGTGCGCTTGCTGCTACGCCCCACTTTATTCTTCTTGATGAACCTTTTACGGGTATTGACCCTATTGCAATAGGCGAAATTAAAGACAATATCTATAAACTTGCTCAAGAAAAAGGCATAGGTGTGCTTATTACCGACCACAACCCAAAGGCAACATTGTCTATTACAGATAGAGCATATGTAATTTTTGACGGAAAAATAAAAATCTCGGGTAAATCAAAAGACGTCGCAGTTGACCCTGTTGCAAAAGAATTTTACTTAGGAAAAGACTTTACGCTTTGATGAATAAATTAAGACTTACAATTTTTGATAAATACGTTTTTAAACAAGTGCTCGGCGCTACTTTTGTGTGCTTGTTTTTGTTTATCATTGTTTGGATTGCCCCCGAAACGCTTGTAAGAACTATTAAAAGGATTTTAATCGAGCATATGCCTTTTGTTCAAGGTATGAAAATGCTTTTGTACGAGATACCAAAAGTCTTGGCTAAAGCTATTCCTGTAGGTATTTTGCTTGGTTCGCTGTTTACTTTTGATACACTTTCAAAAAACTCCGAACTCAGTATATTTAGAGGTGTAGGCCTGTCTTTTAACAGAATTATGGCGCCTGTCATAGTTCTCGGCGTAATTTTAGCTTATTGCTGCTATGTTGTTAATGACAAATTTATCCCCTACGCATCTGCTAAAGCAGGCGAATCAGGCGGCTTTGATGTGCATTTTGTCTATATTATTAAAGACAAAAATGAAACGCCAAAACAGGCGTTAATTGTTTCAAACTTTAGTGTTAAAACCATTAAAAACCTTATACTGCTTAATTTTTCGCCTAACAGATACGCAGATGCGCAGATGTTTAACAGTATAATTTTTGCCCCGTATGCTCTTAAAAAAGACGATATGTGGCTTATGAAAGAATCTAAGGAATACAGAATAAACAGAAACGGCATATACACTGAAATAAAAGAAGTAGGAGATTATCCCATATTAAACGAAAAACTCTCCGATGAAGTATTTCAGCTGATGAAAAACGCCACAAGAAGAGACAGGTCTTATACAAATAAGCAGCTCGGGGATTATGTAAAACTCCTTAAAAAGCAAGAATACACTGACGAGCACAACTTTATGCTTACAAAATACTATCAGAGATTTTTGCACCCTCTAACCTGTGTAATATTTGCTGCAATAGGCTGTCTGCTCGGGTTTTCTCCTCCGCGCTCACAAAGACTTGTCGGCTTTACAATAGGCGTAGGTATGATTTTTGCCTACTATATCACCCTGCCGTTTTTTGACCTGCTTGCGCAAAAAGGAGTTCTGCCGCCTTTTATTGCTGCGGCTTTTCCTATAATAGTCTTTATTGCGGCGATATTTGTAATTAAAAAAGCGAGGGATTTATAATGTTTAAAAAAATAATTCTTTTACTTTTGATTTTTTTAATAAGCGCTCCCGTGTTTGCAAAAGAGGCAATTGAGGCTGATTACAATAAAAAAGAAAAATTTTATATTTATAAAATTGACCTTGAATCTGTTGGAGAAAGAATTAGACCCTATGTTGTTAAAGACGGTTTAAAAACCGCAAGAGAAGTCTTTAAGGAAAATGATTTTGATTTTGTTATAAACGGCGGATTTTTTGACCCCAACAGTGCAAAGTCGGTTTCTTATGTAGTAATAGATTCAAAAGTTGTCGGCTCTCCTTTTGAGGGCATGGAGATGATAGAAAATCTCTATAAAGAAGATAGGATTGATAATGTTCTAAACAGGAGCGAACTTAGAGTTTATAAACATCATCTAACAGGTGCTCTAAAATTTGACATTGCTAGGCATTTTGACCCCGTGCCAAAGTATTATGATATTTTGCACTCTTTAGGCGGCGGGCCGATGATTTATCCTGATTTTAACCTTGAGCAGGAGGGTTTTGTAAAATATGACGAAACTCAGACCCCTGTTATCCAAAGTGCTCATGTTTTGAAAAAAAGAGCTCGTACACTTGTGGCTCTTAAAGATGAAAATCTTTATGTCATAATATTTTCAAACTTTGCTCCTGTTACTTTAAGTGAAGCAAGTCAAAAGCTTAAAAGGTATCGTTTTGAAAAAATAATGGCATTTGACGGCGGCCCATCAACATCTCTAAACTACGGGGATAATGAAATTTCAAGTGCAAGCAACGGGCAAAGAGAAGTAAAATCGTTTTTAATTATTCAAAAATAGAGGTATAAATGAACAGAATTGCAAAACTTGAAATAGCGGTTGTGATAATTTTAGTCCTTTGTATAGGGCTTTATATGTCGCCTTTTTTCACAAAAAAAGTTGATGAAAGAAGAATGGCAAAAATTAACGCTAACGCCGCCGTTTTTACATCAAAAGCGCTTAGTGTTTTTTCTGCCGATAAAGATGCAAAAGCTTCAGATGTTGCAAGAAAAACCATGGACGAACTGAACACTTTAAGTAAAAACCCCTATGATAAAAAGCTCCCCGCCTATGTAAGCGGAAATGTTTTTTGCGGTTCTATTTCAATAGATTCTGATGATAAATTGCAAACAATAACCATAACAGGATACGGTAAAGACAATGTAGTTCTCGTAAGAACGGTAATAAAACCCCCGTCATTTGTTACTTATAAAAAATATGAGGACAAAAAATAAATGGAAAATGTTTTAAATTTTAAAGTCCAATACGCCGACACTGACGCCTATGGCGTTGTTTGGCACGGTTCTTATTTAAGGTGGATGGAAGAGGGCAGAGTTGAACTTTTAGAGGACTATGGACTCAAAATTGATAAACTGCAAAAAGAGCAAGATGTCATTATGCCTGTAATAGAGCTTGATATCAAATACAAATACAGCGCAAAACTTATGGATGAGATAGTTTTAAAAACAAAAATTATCGAACTTACAAAAACAACAGTGACATTTTTGCAAGAAATTTTTATAAAAGAAACAAATAAACTCTCTGTTAGTGCTATAGTAAAGGCAACGGCGCTTAAGGGCGGCAGAGTTATGCGAAGTGTGGATGAATTTTTTAAAGAGAAGGTATAGAATATGCAAATATTTGGAGCGATGAACGAGTATTTTTCAAGCTTAGGGACAATAGGTCTTGCCCTAAACTCTTTTATAGAAAGCTTTTTTCTTGTTCCGCCTCCTGATTTTTTGCTTATAGCAATGGATTTGGCTAACCCGCAAAAAGCTCTTTATTATGCGTTTATTTGCACTATAGCCTCTGCTTTTGGCGGGGTTGTAGGGTATTTAATAGGAAAATTCGGCGGCAGGCCTGTTTTTATATGGATTTTAACTTCTTTATCAAAAAAAGAGGGTGTACAAAAAAGAAAACAACTAAAAGATGCTCTGCAAAAGTTTAATGAAGTTGAGGCTCTGTATAACAAGTGGGGTGTGCATGCGGTGTTTTTTGCAGCTTTTACGCCCATACCTTATAAGGTTTTTACTATTGCAAGCGGTATTTTAAATATGAACCCTTATTCTTTTACTCTGGCGTCAGTTGTTGGGCGCGGAATGAGGTTTTTTATCGTAAGTATAGTTCTTATGCTCTTTGGAGAGAGCATTAAAGACCACTTGGAACTTATTATTTTAGGTGCAACGCTAATAATAGTGGCGTTCTTTGTTATTTTGTACAAAAAACGCCACAGTATATCTCTTAAAAAATAATTTTAGCCTGTTATAGCACCTACATTTGCGCCTTGAACGGTTTTTGCGTATTTTGTCAAAAATCCTGCGGGCACATCTTTTTTAACGGGCACAAAAGATTTTCTTCTTTCTTCAAGTTCTTTTTCATCTACAAGAAGGTCGATAGTTCTTTTGTTGATGTCTATTTTAATTTTATCGCCGTTTTTAATAAGCCCTATAATACCGCCCTCAGGAGCTTCAGGGCAAATGTGACCAATGCATAGGCCTCTTGTACCGCCCGAAAATCTGCCATCTGTAATAAGCGCACAGGATTTGCCAAGCCCTTTACCTACAAGCAATGATGTAGGGGCAAGCATTTCTCTCATGCCGGGGCCGCCTTTTGGGCCCTCATTTCTTATAACTACAACATCTCCCGCTACTACTTCATCTGTTTCAATGCCTCGCATAGCGTCTTCTTCGCGCTCATAAACTCTTGCGGTTCCTTCAAATTCAAACACGCTTTCATCAACGCCCGAGATTTTAACAACCGCACCTAACGGCGCTAAGTTGCCGTGAAGTATTGCAAGACCGGGGTTTGAGGTAATAGGATTGTTAAAGGGTTTAATTACTTCACTGTTTACCCAGGCACCTTTTGCACGCCCTTCAACCGTTTGACCAACCAAATTAACGGTATTTTTAAGTTCATCTGTGTGACCCCAGATAGTTTTTAGCGCCCCTGAAATACCGCCTGCGTTATCTAAATCGGTCATTGTAAGAGTTGATGAGGGGTCAAGTTTTATTATTTGAGGAATTTTAAAACTTAACTCTTCAAAATCATCTAAGCTAAGGTCAATACCTGCGCTGTTAGCTATTGCAAGCAGGTGCAAAATAGAGTTTGTCGAACCGCCAAGCGCCAAGTCGACAATTATAGCGTTTCTTAGTGACTCTCTTGTTATTATGTCTTTAGGTTTAATGTTTTCTCTTACAAGGTCTACAACCGTATAGCCCGAATCAAAAGCTATACGTCTTTTTTTAGAACTTACCGCAGAAGCTGTTGCGCAACCTTCTAAGCTCATACCCATAACTTCAGTTAAGCAGGCAAGGGTGTTTGCGGTGTATAACCCTTGGCATGCGCCTATTGTAGGGCAAGCGAAGTGTTCCATTTCGCATAGTTTTTCAGCGCTTATTTCTCCTGCTCTATAGCGCCCTACCGCTTCAGATGAGCCTCTTATAAATGTTAAAGTTTCACCCTTGCACTGTCCCTCAAGGGATGGGCCTGCGGTTACTATAATAGCGGGTATATTCAAGCGAAGTGCGGCAATTAGCATCCCCGGAGTGATTTTATCGCAGTTTGTCAAAAGTACAAGTCCGTCTAACTGGTGCGCTGCAGCAACCGCCTCAACGCAGTCCGCGATTAAATCACGGCTGGGTAGAGAATATCTCATACCCGAGTGCCCCATTGCTATACCGTCACATATTGCAGGTGTACCAAAAATATACGCCTGACCGCCGTTAGAGTGTATACCTTTTTCTATCTGGCGCTCTAAATCTCTCATGCCGGCATGTCCGGGTACTAAGTCAGAAAAAGAACTTGCAATACCTATAAAAGGCTTTTTAATGTTCTTGTCGCTCAAGCCTCCTGCATATAATAACGCTCTGTGCGGCGCGTGAGCTGTTCCTTCTTTAATAGCGTCAGATTTCATATAATTTTCTCCTTATTTTTTAAATATTATACAATTAAATATCCTTTTGTAAAAAAATGTTCATAAACTTAATTTTAAATCTTTAAATTTACATAACTTCATGAGAAAATTCACGGTAAGGAAAGTATGAAATTATAAGGCGCCCCAATGAGCTTTGATAGCAAAACCGAATTAAGTGCAATTATCCTCGCTGCAGGTAAAGGCACGAGAATGAAGTCTAAAAAACCAAAGGTTTTGCATGAGATTTTTTCAAAGCCCCTTGTAGGAAGAGTTGTAGAGGCAATTGATAATATTTGCCCCGACAAAAATATAAAAAGCGTTGTTGTAGTAGGCCATGGCGCGCAGGAGGTTGAAAAATACCTTACAAAATACAAAAACGTTACCTGTGTGTTGCAAAAGGAACAATTGGGCACGGGCCATGCGGTTTCTATGGCTCTTAATGAGCTTAAAGACTTTAAAGGTACGGTGATTATCGCTTGTGGTGATACTCCGCTTTTAAAATCGTCTACTTTAAGAAAAATGTGCGAGTATCACATTGAACACTCATCAGATGTTACTGTTATGAGTGCGATTTTTGAAAACCCCTTTGGCTATGGCAGAATTGTTCGTGCTCAAGACGGCTCGGTAGAAAAAATCGTCGAGCAAAAAGACGCTGATGAAGAACAAAAAGCAATAAAAGAAGTTAACACAGGTGTGTACTGCCTCAAGTGGGAATCTGTTAAGGACTGCTTTAGAGAGCTTAAAAACAATAACTCGCAAAGCGAGTATTACCTGACGGATATCATTGACTGGGCTCGTCAGAAAAAGAAAAAAGCTTTGTCTTTTGTGATTGATAATCCTGATGAGACTCTTGGAATAAATTCAAGAAAACAACTTGCACAAGCTACACAAATAATGAAAATGCAAAAGCTCGACGAGCTTATGGATGAAGGGGTGACAATTGTCGACCCTTTAACTGTATCAATTTCCCCTGAAACAAAAATAGGCGCTGATACTGTTATTTACCCTAATACTTTTATAAACGGCGAAAATACAATAGGCGAAAATTGTAAAATCGGGCCTTTTACTCACTTTAGAGGCAATGTCAGTGTCGGTGATTACTCTAAAATCGGCAATTTTGTAGAGTTGAAAAACGCCTCAATCGGTTCTCATACAAATGTTTCACATCTGAGCTACGTCGGCGACGCTACTCTTGGCTCAAATGTAAACATAGGCGCAGGTACGATTTTTGCAAATTATAACTCTATAACAAAAGAAAAGAAAAAATCACACCTGAAAGACGGTGTATCAATAGGCTCAAACGCCGTTATAGTAGCACCTGTAGAGCTTGGAGAAAATGTTTTTGTAGGCGCAGGAAGTGTTATTACAAAAAATGTAGAAAAAAATTCCCTTGCGCTCTCAAGGTCAGCGCAAAAAGAGTACCCTAACTGGGTTGAAAAACAGAAAAATTTACTTAACAAAAAAGGAGAAGAATAAAATGAAACTAGGGCTTGAAGTAATGGAACAACCGCAAACCACGGTTTTGCCCACGCATGATATTAAACTTTTTTCAGGTCGTTCAAATCCCGTTTTGGCTCAAGAAATAGCACAATACCTTGGCACAACGGTAGAGCCTATGATTATAAAAAACTTTTCCGACGGTGAAATTTATGTACAAATTCAAGACTCTATAAGGGGCGATGACGTTTTTGTGGTGCAGCCGGTGTGCAATCCCGTAAATGAAAGCCTTATGGAGCTTTTGATAATAATTGACGCATTTAAACGTGCAAGTGCAAAAACAATTACTGCGGTTATTCCATACTACGGATACGCTCGTCAGGACAGAAAAACATCAGGCAGAGAGGCAATTACCGCTAAGCTCGTTGCCGATTTGTTAACAACTGCAGGTGCAAACAGAGTTCTTGCAATGGACTTACACACAGGTCAAATTCAAGGTTTCTTTAATATCCTTGTTGACCATATTTACTCTACCCCTGTTCTTGTTGATTATATTAAAAATCTAAATATCCCCTCAGATGTTCTTATGGCGGTATCTCCTGATACAGGCGGTGTACAAAGAACTCGTTCTTTTGCAAAAGCGCTTAACTGTCCTCTATCTATTAT
Organism: uncultured bacterium; assembly: GCA_949285255.1. Taxonomy (GTDB): domain Bacteria; phylum Cyanobacteriota; class Vampirovibrionia; order Gastranaerophilales; family Gastranaerophilaceae; genus Galligastranaerophilus. The sequence goes on from CASDXV010000001.1 coordinate 63,960, forward strand.
CGATAAACGCCGTGACAAGCACAATGTCGCTATAGCAGACCATGTTATAGGCGATGTCAGAGGCAAAGTCTGCGTTATGTTTGACGATATGATAGATACCGCAGGAACGATTTGCGAGGCTGCAAAATTACTTATTAGAGAAGGTGCAAAAGAAGTCTATGTCTGCGCTTGCCACCCTGTATTCTCAGGCCCTGCACTTCAAAGACTTGATGAAGCACCAATTAAAGAAGTTGTAGTTACAAATACAATTCCTTTGAAAAACGAATTTATTCCTACAAAAATTACTCAATTGAGCATTGCTCCGCTTTTGGGCGAGGCAATTTCAAGAATTCACGATGACCAGAGCGTTTCATCTCTGTTCGGTTTTGAAAAGGAATATAAAAATTAATGCTTGAAAAACTTGAAAAACAAGCACAAAGCTGTTTAAAGTGTCCGCTTTGTGCTACAAGGACAAATACTGTCTTTTTTGACGGTTCAAATAATGCAAAAATTATGCTAATAGGAGAAGCCCCCGGCGCTGATGAGGACGCTTTGGGCAAGCCTTTTGTCGGACGTGCGGGAAAACTTTTAAATGAGTTTTTAAAAATGGCGGATATAGACAGGCAAAAAGACCTCTACATCACAAATACGATTAAATGCCGTCCGCCAAAAAACAGAAAGCCCGAACCTGCTGAAAAAGCAGCCTGCGAGCATTTTTTAAAGGAGCAGATAAAAGCAATTAATCCAAAAGTAATTATCTTATGCGGTGCAACTGCAGCTGAGAGCTTTTTTGATAAAAAATTTCAAATAACAAAAATCAGAGGTGAGATTTTTGACAATGTTAAAGGCTATGAGGGTATAAAATTTGTTCCCATTTTGCACCCGTCATATCTTCTTCGCAAGCACTCGCAAGATGAGGGTTCGCCGAGAGATTTAACCCTGAAAGATTTAAAAATGATTAAAAAAACGGCTCTTTTGTAAGAGCCGTTTAATTTATTTTGTATTCCTACATATCTTCATGTGTGGGGATTGAGTCGTCACCGGTGCTTTCATCTTCAACTTCAAATTCCCAATAATTTTCGTTAGGAATAACCATATCACCCGTTAAAAGAGCATAGATAATTTCATCACCCTTTAGGTCGTATTTGATAACGGGAGATAATTTATCGGTGTATTTAATTCTGAATTCTGCTTTTGTGATAGTTTTAGCTCCTTCAAAATAATCTTCTTTAACAGGGTCTTTTTTATCTGCCGTTTTTGTCGTAACGATTTTACCCTTGTCTGTAGTGTAAGTTACAGCTGCCATTTGGTGGCTTATGCCGTTTGGCATGTAGAATTTTCTGATAACTATAAGATTTTTTTGTTTTTTGTGTCTGAAAGGAGTGTATTTAATTTTTTGTACATCAGCAACAAATTTTGTTCCTGCAGGGTAGAGGAATGTTCCCTCTTGAGTGTAAACATCATTTATTGCGCTAAATACTACCTGATCGCCCACTTCAAGTTTTTTGCTTTGAATAGGCTGGTCAGGCTTAACAAGGATTATATTACCTGCTTCAATCACGTTTTTGGTGTTATAAAGACTTACGGTATTTCTCGGTGCGCCTTCAACTAGTTTAAGTGTGTTTGTTCCAAGAAACTCGGTAGGGATTTTATTTGCAGTTCTTTTAAATTTATCTTCAACAAGGTTTAACTGTTTTTCAACAGAAGTAAATAAAACCGCTGCCTCAGCACGTGTTAAATAGTCATTTGGTCTGAATTTGTTTGGGTCGGGGTAGTTAATGTAGAGTTTGTTAACTACGTTTTTAATGTATGAATAAATCGCCCAGTTAGGGATTTGGTTTTTATCTGTGAAAGAATCAAGCACGTTAATATCACCGTAGAAGCCTTTTGTAACATTGGCAATCACCGAGTTAGCCTCAGAGCGCAAGATTGGCTGCTCGGGTTTAAAAGTGTAATCGGGATAGCCAAAGATAAGCCTTAACTGCTCTGATGTTAAAATGCTCTCATCATAAGGAGTTTGAGAGTCTACGTCTTTAAACTTTGTTTGAGCGCCTGTTAGGATGTCCTCACTTCTTATAACTTTAAGGAGAGAGTGAACGAACTCTGCTCTTGTAAGTTTTTCATCAGGTGCAAAACTGTATCCGCTTTTAAAGCCCATATAGCCTTTATTTAGGGCATTTGCAATTTGAGCTGCCGCCCAGTGGTCGTTTTGTACATCCGTTACTTCAAGAGCTTTAGCGCTTGAAGAGAAGAACATCAACAAACCTAAAACCAACAAACAAAATATCTTTTTCATATATTTTAAGCCTCATATTACTCAAAACCTATGAAAATATTACACTAAAAATACTTCTTTAGGCAAATTAGCTTGGGATTTTGCTTATAATTTCTTTATAATCTATTTTAAGGCAATCGCTCTGCTCGCAGTTATAGGCTCTTTTGTGCCACAGACAGGGGCGGCAGGGGACGTTGTTTTTTATAGCGACAAATTTTTCGTTTTTAGGTAAAAGTTTTTCCTCATTTGTCGGCCCAAAAATAGCAAAAGTCTTTACATTTGTACCAACTGCCACATGCATAGGGGCAGAATCGGCGCAGATAACGCATTTTGCGGCTGCAAACATATTTGCCATATCAAGCAGGCTTTTTGTTTTTTTAAAGTAATTTATAAAATTCTCATTTTCTTTTATTTCTTTGTTTTCAATTATTTTTGAAATAAGTTCTTCATCATCCCCTGTGCCAAAGAGCACTACTTTTTGGTTGTTTTTAACTAAATCAAGTATTAAATTTTCCCAAAAGGCTAAATCGGGGCACTTTAGGATATTTTTTCTTATACTCATTTTACTTACTCCGGGGTGCAGAGCGATAAAGTTATTTTTTTCAAGCCCTAAAGGCAGTGTGTAGTTGGGGTCAGTGGCTATTTTAGGCAGTTCGCATTTAAGATTGGATATTGGAGAAATCAAGTCATGATACATATTTGAGGCATATTGATTTTCTCTTAGTTCTACATTTTTTGTCAAAAGAAAAGAAGTTTTTGACTTAAAGCCTATGCGTTCTTTTATGCCCGTTAAAAACAGTAAAATCGCTACAAGGGGCGACTTTCCGCTTGAGATTACGATATCAAAATTTTTCTTCCATACGCTTAAAAGAAAACCTGCCATATTAAGGTATTTTTTAATGCCTTTGGCTTTTATATCCGTTTTAATAACATCATCTATATCGGGGCAAAGCTCCATAATGCTTGCACTTCGAGGTTCAAGTGCAAGGGTGATTTTTGCGTTTTTAAATTCTTTTTTAAGACTTTCAATAACAGGCATAAAAAGTATTTCATCCCCTATGCCGCCCCAGTTTACCAAAAGTATGTTTTTATAGTCTTTTTGCACTTTTTACCTCGTTTATAAATTTTACTTCTTTTTAATTTTATAATAAAATAATTCTATGAGCGAGTTGACTTTAAATTACACAGGAATAGGCTCATTACCGCTTTGCGGAAGTGACGCCGTCAAAAAATCACTGGATTTTATTTTTAGCGAATTTAAGAGCATGCCCTTTTGGCCTCAGCTGCCGCACTTTGCGCGCGAAGAGGATATGGTTTTTCAATACACTCAAAACCTTGCAGGGCTTGTGGTTGAGGGAGATAAGTACTATTTATCTTCAGACAGTGAAGAATTTTTTGTAAAGCTTGAAGAGCTGTTTTTTGACTATGAAACGGTTATTGCCTCAAATTCACTTGAAGAGTGCGAGCAAATACTTGAAAAATACGCTATTTTAGCTCCTAATTCAAACTCACTCAGACCATTTTTAAATGAACTTAAAAATCACAACCCTGATTTTGTAAAAGGTTCAATAACAGGCCCGTTTACTTTTTCTACTTCAATAGTTGATAATGAGGGTAAATGCGCTTATTATAACGATGTTTTAAAGGATGTTTGCACAAAAACTCTTTCTCTAAAGGCGCTATGGCAGGTTTTAGAGTTTAAAAAAGCCTCCCCCAAAGCCCGCGCGGTTATTTTTATGGATGAACCGTCCATTTCTCAAGTCGGCTCTTGTGCGTTTTTATCCGTTGAGAGCAAAGACGTTATAGAAATGCTAAAAGTAATAACGGGTGATTTAGCTAAATTCGGCGCATTGTCAGGTATTCACTGCTGCGGAAAAACAGACTGGGAAATAGCTCTTTCCTGCGGGGCTGATATTGTTAATTTTGACGCTTATTTTTATGCTCAAAGTGTAGCTAATTTTGCCTCAACTGCTCAAAAGTTTGTAGAGCAAGGCGGTTATCTGGCTTTTGGTATAGTGCCTACGCTTGATAAGGAAATTTTAGAAAATCTAAGCACAGATGACCTTGTAGAAAAATTTGATGAAGCGCTTAAATGTTTTTTAAAAAAAGGAATGAATGAGAGTCTTTTATACGAGCATATTTTCCTTACTCCAAGCTGCGGCTGCGGTTCATTGGATGAGAAAAATGCGCTAAAAGCTCTTAAACTTACAAAAGACCTGTCAAATCGCCTTAAAGAAAGATGTCAGGTGGCTCTATGACACATACTTTAGCACTACTTGGCAAAGGCGGCAGCGGCAAAACCACTCTTACAAGGGCATTTTGCGCTCTAATTAGAGAATATTTTCCAAATGCCTCCATTCTTCTTGTGGATAATGACTTAACATGCGAACTTGCAGGGAGTTTCGGTTTAAAATCAAGAAATACAATCTACGGTATTCGCTCGGGCAAACACGAATACAAAACCGGTATTCCAAAAGGTATGACAAAACAGGAATATATTGAGTGGGCGCTTGAGGATATTCTTGAAGAAGTGGAAGAAAATACCGACATAATCGTTTCTTGGTTTGTAGCGTCAAAAGACTGCCGCTGCCCTATTACAAAGCAGATGAACGATGCGCTTGTAAAACTTGTAGACAGGTATGACTTTGTGATTTTTGATTCGGAGTTTGATTTAAAATACCTTAATTTGCTTGTTGATTACCCGATTGATACGGCAATTATCGTTGCTAATCCTACACAAAAATCCGTTCACCTTGCGGGCGAGATTTATGAATTTTCTAAAAAATACGCAGCCGACGGGCAATTTGGTGTTATTTTAAACAAAGCTAAAAAAGAAAACCTCAATAAATTTGTTGAGCAGATAAATCTAAATAACTTAAATTTATTGGGAATAATTGAGGACTTAGGCGAAGAGGCCGATTATAACGAAGTAAAAGAAAAAATAAAAGACTTTTATCCGCGCTTAAATCTCCCTCAGGAGGGAAGTTTTTAATGGCAGAGATTTTAGACGGTAAAGCGTGCGCCAAAGAAATTTTATCAGATATTAAAGCTCAAGTAGAAAAAATGACAAGAAAGCCCTCGCTTGCGGTTATTTTGGTCGGAGATGACGAGGCTTCAAAAATATATGTAAAAAATAAAGAAAAAACTGCCCTCGAGCTTGGTTTTAAATCTAAAACTTACAGATTAGAAAAAAACACAACCGCTCAAGAATTAAAAGATTTAATTTTGAACTTAAATCTTGATGTGGACACAGATGCCATACTTTTGCAGCTGCCCTTGCCAAAGCACCTAAAAGCGCAAGAATTTATTGAATTAATTGACCCTAAAAAAGACGTAGACGGTTTTCATCCCATTAATTGCGGGAAACTTTTAACAGATACAAATCCCTATGCAATTTCTTGCACTCCAAAGGGTGTTATAAAACTTTTAGAGAAAAATAATATAGAAATATCAGGCAAACACTGCGTTGTTATAGGGCGTTCGAACATGGTAGGCAAGCCCTTATCAATTCTTTTATTAAATAAAAATGCAACAGTCACCATGGCTCATTCAAAAACAAAAAATCTTTCTCAAACAGCTAAAACCGCTGATATTTTAATAAGCGCTACAGGTGTGAGCAACCTTATAAAAAAAGATTTTGTAAAAGAGGGCGCAGTTGTGGTTGATGTGGGTATTTCACGCGACAGTGAGGGAAAAATCAAAGGAGATGTTGATTTTTTGGAAGTATCAAAAGTTGCTTCACACATTACCCCTGTCCCCGGCGGTGTCGGGCCTATGACAATAGCAATGCTTATGGAAAATACTTTGGAGCTGTGTTTAAAAAATGCAAAATTTTAGGGGAACATTTGTAAACAAGCACCGTGACGCTTGGGTTGAGGTAAATTTAGGAAATCTTGAACACAACATTTGTGAAATAAAAAAAGAAATTCTAAAAGACGGCATTTGCCCAAAACTCTTGGCGGTCATAAAAGCTGACGCTTACGGGCATGGCAGTGTTATGTGTGCTCCTACTTTGCTTGCATGCGGTATAGACGCTTTTGGTGTGGCAAGTGTGGATGAGGCGCTGGAGTTAAGGCAAAACAAAATAACCGCGCCCATTTTAGTCTTAGGCTCAGTTCCTATTTGGGCTTACGAAACGGCTATAAAAAACGACATTACCGTTTCAATTTTTTCTGAAGAGCACTTGGAGGCTGCCCGCTTAATAAGCGAAAGACTTGGCGGCAAAAAGCTAAAGGCTCATATAAAAATAGATACAGGCATGAACAGAATCGGGATAAATCCAAATGATGCAATTGAGTTTGTAAAAAAAGCAAAAGATGCTAAATATCTTGATTTAGGCGGTATTTTTACCCATTTTGCAGATGTTGAGTCAGATGAAATTACAAATAAGCAGATTGATAATTTTAAAAAAGTAATCAACTCAATTGACACCAAAGACCTTATTATCCACTGCTCAAATTCCTCTGCAGCGCTTTGTCATCCCGAGCTAAAATTTAACATGGTGCGCCTTGGAATTATTTTATACGGCTTAACTCCCTTGAGTTACGATAGAGAACCTAAGTTTAAATTACCCGATTTAGAGCAGGTAATAGGTTTAAAAGGCAGAATTACAAATATTCACAAGGTTAAAAAAGGCGATGGCGTAAGCTACGGGCATATTTTTATTGCAGATAGAGAAACAAATATCGCAACCATTCCAATAGGCTACGCTGACGGTGTTTCAAGGAGTTTATCGGGCAAAATAAAAGCCTCTCTAAACGGTAAAATTATTAAACAAATCGGCAGAATAACCATGGACCAAATGATGTTTGATATAGGAGATATTCAAGCCTCAAATGGTGATATAATAACGCTTTTAGGAGATGATGAGGCGGGGAACTTTTTCTCTATTGACACTTGGGCAAAAGAATTAGATACTATAAACTATGAGCTTACTTGCCGCTTAAAGGTTCGCCTGCCAAGGATTTATGTCAGATAAGGGGTATTTAAAATGAAGCAGACAACACTACATGATGAACATATTAAACTTAATGCCAAAATGGTTGAATTTGGCGGCTGGCATATGCCTGTAAGCTACAGTTCAATTATAGAAGAGCATAAAGCCGTAAGAAACAGCGTCGGGATTTTTGATGTTTCTCATATGGGGCAGATTTTTGTAAGCGGGGATGATGCGCTTAATTTTTTGCAAAAACTTCTTCCTCAAGATGTTTCAAAATTCAGCGAAAATCATGCTCACTACTGCCAGCTTACCTACCCCAGCGGCGGTATGGTTGATGATTTAATAGTTTACAGACTGAAAGATAAATATCTTATAATCGCTAATGCTTCAAGGATTGAGGCTGATTTTGAATGGTTTGAAATGAATAAATCAGGTTTTAATATTAATCTTGAAAATAAATCAGATGAGTATTCAATGATAGCTCTTCAAGGCCCAAATGCTTATAAAATCATTGAAAAAGCAGGTGTAGAAAATAAAAGCCTGCCTAAGTTTTTTACCATTTGTGAGCAAAAACTTTTGAACTTTGATGTTTATCTTTGCCGCACGGGCTACACCGGTGAAGACGGTTTTGAGGTAATTGTAAAAAATGAAAACGCTATAAAACTCTGGCAGGATTTTTTAAATTTAGGAAAAGAATTTAATATTCTGCCCGTAGGACTCGGTGCAAGAGATACTCTAAGGCTTGAAGCGGGTTTATGTTTGTACGGTTCTGATATTAATGAAGATATTACCCCGATAGAGGCTGATTTAGCCTGGTCTGTGCCAAAGGATAAGAAAGAAGACTATAACGGCAGAGAGGTAATTCTCAACCAACGCCTTAAAAATACACCTTTAAGGAAAAAACTTTTTGCTTTTGAAATTAATGACAGAGTCATCGCCAGACACGGCGCTAAGGTTTATTTTCAAGGAATTGAGTGCGGTGTGGTTACATCGGGCTCTATATCGCCGATTTTAGGAAAAAGTATAGGCCTGTGCGTTATTTCTTTTGAGGGAGAAAACGCAAATCTGGTAACATCGCTTAACACAAAGGAAAAAAGTATTGGCACGGATATAGAAATTATGGTAAGAAATAAATTGTACAATGCCAAAATTGTTAAAAAACCTTTTGTTGAAAAGAAATATGTTAAATAGGAGATAAAATGAGTACTCAAAGACCACCGGAAGGAATTCTTTGTTCTAAAAGCCACGAATGGGTTTTAGATGATGGAGAGTTGTGCACGATTGGTTTAACTGACTATGCGGTAGAACAACTTGGCGATATAGTTTTTGTTGAACTTCCAGAAATTGACAGTGAATTTGCCAAGGGAGAAGTTTTTGCAACGATTGAATCGGTTAAAGCAGCAAGTGAAATTTATATGCCTGTTGGCGGCAAGGTTGTAGAAATCAATGAAGAGCTAATCAACGCCCCTGAACTTATTAACGAAAATGTTTGGGAAAAAGGCTGGCTGATTAAAGTTAAATGTGATACTTTAAGCGAAGATACACTTGGTCTTATGGAATATGAAGACTATAGAGAAGAAGTTGCATAATGTACAATTTTGAAGCTTTAAGTGATAAAGAACGCACTCAAATGTGCGATGACATAGGCATAAAAAGCCCCGATGAGCTTTTTGATGTCATACCGCAGAGCGCAAAAATTAAGGATTTTAATTTCAAAGAACCTCTATCGGAACTTGAAGCTCAAAAAAAATTAAAAAGCATAGCCAAAAAAAACAAAACCGACTTTGCCTGTTTTATGGGTGCGGGCGCATACAAAAAATTCATTCCCTCAGCGCTTTTTGACACTGCTTCAAGGTATGAATTTTTATCCGCATACACTCCTTATCAGGCTGAAATATCGCAAGGTTCGCTGCAAATTATGTACGAATTTCAAACAATGATTTGCTCGCTTTGCGCACAAGACGTTGCAAACGCCTCTGTGTATGACGGCGCAAGTGCAGCAGCTGAGGCAATTTTAATGGCTTGCAGAATTACTAAAAACAACAAAGCTTTTGTAAGTGAAAACATTAATCCTAATTACCTTGAAGTAATTAAAACCTACCTTTTTGCAGCTGATATAGAGCTTATTGTGGGTACTGACTCGGATGATATGGATTTATCCTGCAAGGTTTATCAAACGCCTGATTACTTTGGTGAGATAGTAAATGCGCCTAAGAAAAATTCAAAAGAGCTTATTGTAGCTATTGTTGATATTTCTTCTCTTGCGCTTATTGAGCCGCCAAAGTGTGATATAACAGTCGGCGACTTTCAAACTTTAGGTTTAGCGCTTAATTTTGGCGGGCCATACGGCGGTTTTATAGCCTGCAAAGACGCATATAAGCGTCAGCTTGCAGGTAGAATAGCGGGAAAGACGGTAGATAAAGACGGTCGTGACGCTTATGTTCTGACTCTTCAGGCGCGCGAGCAGCATATAAGAAGAGAAAAAGCTACAAGTAATATCTGCTCAAATCAGGCTCACTGTGCGCTTTGCGCTGTTTTATATTTAAGTCTTTTAGGTCAAAAAGGCTTTAGAGAGGTAAATTATCTCTCATATAAAAATGCTCACCTGCTTGCGCAAGGTTTAGAGAAAAAAGGACATAAAATTTTAACTAAAAACTTTTTTAACGAGTTTGTTTATGAACTGAATAATTCTCAAAACGCAATAGAATACTTGCAATACCTCAAGCAAAACGGCATTTTGGGCGGTGTTGCGCTTGATGATAAAAGAATTTTAACCGCAGTAACCGAACTTAACGACACAGATGAAATAAATCTCTATTTAAGCTTATGACAAAAGATATAATTGCCTTTTGGGGCTATCCTCACCCTGATTTAATTAATAAAACAAAAAATCTCTACCCTGACGCCAAGTGGGTGGATTTAGATATATGTTTTAATTATCCTCCCTCAAAATTCACTCCTGATGCGTATTGCGGGATTATAAAAAATATTTTTGATAATTCTTTTTATCTTAAAGAAAGAATTATAAAAATTCTTGCGGGAGTCGGCAAAGACAAGTGTGACAGCGGTTTTTTTGCGGCTAATCTTTTAAAAAACGAGGGTTTTGATGTTGAGATGTCGTATTTTGAGCAGACTCTGCCATTTGATAAACTGCCTGATGTGCCCATTTCAAAAAGCAATTTGCCCTTAAAAGAAAAAATAGAGCTTATTACGGCAAATATTGTCGAGAAAAAAGACTACTCGCACCTTGAAACATCAAATGCTGCTTTTGGTTTTTGGGGAGTGCCTCCTAACGACTTAAATATTTTAAAATTATTCCCCGACAATACCCACGTTTTTGGCTGGAGCAGATGTGTTGAGGCTAAAAACCCTGCAAACATTGAGCTTGAAATGTATGTTGAGCCTGATGTTCCAACAGTCTTTTTTGCGCAGACTTTTTGTTCAAAGACTCTTCTTGCAAAGTATCTTGCGGATAAATACAACGGATTATACATTGATATAGACGCTATACCCTCAAACTCCGCTTATGCTAAGATAGAGGCGTTTCTGAGGTTAAGATGAATAAGTCAAAATTTTATATAGATGCAGGCACTACCTGGTCAAAAATACTTGAAATAACGCCTTTTGGCGAGAGAAAATACAGTGTCTATCCGACTTGCGAGGCAAGGAAGTTTAATTTGGAGTATGAAAAAATAACGGGTCATACGACTGATAAAGCTGCAAAAAACTACGAAAATGAAGTTGTATCGCTTGCAAAAGGGGCGAAAATTCATCTTGAAAACAATTTTGTAGCGCTTGATTTAGGTTCAAGAGATATAAAATGGGTAAAGTACAAAAACGCCAAATTTTGCGATATGGACTGGAATTCAAGTTGTGCAGCAGCAACGGGCGCAACAATTGAAATGCTTTTAAAATTTTATGATGTTGAGGTTGAATCTCTTAAATATACTGATGAAAAATACCCAGTAACCTGCGGTATTTTTGGTTTAGAAAAAATCATGGATGATGTTTCAAAAGGGCTTGACCCCTCTGTTGCGATTTCAAAATTTATACACGGTATAGCGTATAATGCTTATAATTTTACAAAAAATCCTGATAAAATATGTATTTCAGGCGGTTTTTGCGAGAATAAATGTTTTATCGATTCGCTTAAAAAATACTGTGAAGTCTTGCCTTTAGGGCGTTTTGTCCTTGTTGACGGTCTTGCCTTGCAAGCGTAGTATTTTGTGTATAAAATACAATTATGAATTTGAGGATTTTATTTACTTTCATATTCCTGTGCGTGCAGCTTTTTGCATATACCGCATTTTGTGCCGATAATGCGCAGTATTACCACAGTGCAAAAATCTCTCACAAGGATTTTGTTTTAAACAGTTCTCAAAACGGCATGTTAAATAAATCTCAAAATGATTCTCATTTTGTATGCCAGAATATTTCTACAAAATCGGTTTCATCTCAGAGAGAATCAAACAATCAATATGTTTCAAATTATGCGTTTGAATTTAAGTACAGCCAGTTTCAAGCGCTTATAAAATACATTTACGATAATTCATTTCTCAAAATAAATTGCACTAAACTCGCATACTCAACCGAAGTAAACAGGCGAGCGCCTTAGTTTTTCCTTTATTTTTAAAAGTTAGTTAAAAAATAAAGGAGAATAATAATGGAAAATTTTTTAAACGCCATATCTGACGGCGTTATTATCACTGTTGTAGGCATGCTTGTCGTATTTGCATTCTTAACTATTATGGTTTTTGCAATGAATATAACATCAAGCATAGTAGCTTATTTGAATAAAAAATTCCCTCCAAAAGTTATTGAAACAGCTCCTGCCAAAAAGAAAACACAAACTGGCGAAGAAGAAATGGTAGCAGTTGCAATAGCTTCTATACTTAATCTGCAAAGGACGGGGAGATAGAATATGGAAATAATTCAGACTTTTGTTTCAACCCATGCGGTTGCGCTGAGTGCTGCCATTTTGATTTTGGCATATATTTTTATTGCACTTGAGAAAATTCCTAAAGTTACAATAGCGCTAATTGGCGCTACGGCAGTTATTTTGCTTGGTCTTGTAAGCCAGACAAAAATAGCTGACGGTATGATAAATCCGCATTATTTTATAAATTTTGTAGATTTTAATGTAATATTTTTACTTGTATCAATGATGATTATCGTTGCTATTACTACAAGGAGCGGTGTATTTAGCTGGATAGCAAATGAACTTTTGAAATTTACAAAAGGTCATCCTGTTAAAATACTTTTTATGCTCGGCATATTCACAGCTGCTGTAAGTGCGCTTTTGGATAATGTTACAACGGTTATTTTGATTTTGCCCGTAACTTTTGCTATTGCAAAAAAATTGGATATAAATCCTCTGCCATATTTGATAGTTGAAATTTTTGCTTCAAATATAGGCGGAACGGCAACTCTTATCGGTGACCCGCCAAACATTATTATAGGCTCTGCCGCAGGTTTTTCTTTTATGGACTTTATAAAAGAATTAACAGGTATAGTTGCGATAATTTTGCTTGCAGTAATCGGCGTTATGTATTTTATTTTCAGAAAAAAACTTGTAACAAGTGAAGAGAAAATGAAATCGGTAATGGAAATAGATAACTCAAAAACCATAGAAGATATGCCTCTGATGCTTCGCTCAATGACTGTATTATTCTTTGTAATTTTAGGTTTTGTACTGCATGATAAAATTCACCTTGAAACAAGCATAGTAGCTATGCTTGGCGCAAGCGTTCTTTTGCTTTTTGAAAAACCTGACCAAATTTTGCGCGATGTTGAGTGGAACACTATATTTTTCTTCATCGGCTTATTTGTAATAATAGGTGCTCTTGAAGCTTCAGGCGGCATTAAACTTATGGCGCAGTGGCTGATTGATGTAACACAAGGTTCAAAAGCTATGACATGCGCTCTTGTGCTTTGGATATCAGGCATAGCTTCAGGTATTATAGATAACATTCCATACACTGCAACTATGGCGCCTCTAATTGCAGAAATTCAGCGTGAACTCGGTGCGGCATATGCTTATCCTATCTGGTGGTGCTTATCCTTAGGCGCTTGCCTTGGCGGCAACTTAACAATAATAGGTGCTGCAGCAAATGTTTACGTATCTGAAAACTCTGCAAATAAGGGCTATCCTATTGGATTTTTGTATTTTATGAAATACGGCGTGATTTGCGTTGCTATTTCATTAATACTGAGCAGTGTTTATGTATACCTCAGGTTTTTAAGGTAGAAAGGTTAAAAATGAACGAATTTAAACACAACAACAAAGACGTGATAATAGGATGTGTCATGTTTGTTGTAATGGTAATATTTATGGCTATTTTAGCTCATTTGTTGGCATAAAAATTTACTCATAATATCAACATATAAATTTTTTAAAGGGGCTTTATGCCCCGTTTTTTTGTATAATATTTTTATGAAAAATATAGAAATTTTTACGACCAAAGACGGCTCAGTGGGGCTTTTTAACAAAGAATTAAATGAAATTTATCACTCAAGAAAGGGTGCACAAAAAGAAAGTATAGAAAAATTCATCATTCCGAGTGATTTTGAACAAAGAACAAAAAACTCTTCTAATGTTAGGGTTTTAGATGTTTGCTACGGCATAGGCTACAATTCAAAAAACGCTCTTTCTTTTTATAAAAATTGCGATATTATAATCGATGCGCTTGAGTGGGACGATGAACTTGTTGAGTATTCAAAAACGTGTGATTTTTATAACCCCGAGATTAACGAGTTTTTAAGGGGTGAGAGAAAACTTGGTAATTCAAAAATAAATTTTTATATTGATGATGCCAGAAAAAGCATAAAAAAACTAACAGAACCTTATGATATTATATTTCTTGATGCTTTTGCACCAAATAAACTCCCTACGCTATGGAGTGTAGAGTTTTTTTGCGAGTTAAAAAGGCTTATAAAATCTACAGGTGTCCTTGTGACATACTGCTCCGCTCAACCTGTAAGAAAAGCTATGCAGATAGCGGGTTTTTACCTTGGTAAAGTTTTAGATGAAAAAAACCACTCCTGCGCTAGCGTTTGTGCGCTTGATAAAAAATACATAAAACTCCTGCTTGATGATTTTGATTTAGGTATGCTAAACACAAAAGCAGCTATCCCCTACAGGGATAAAAATCTAAATTTAACTGCTGATGAAATGCTAAAAGCAAGACAAATCGAAGTAGAAAATTCTAACCTTATGGGTGCAAGTTCATATATTAAGAACTATTCTTCAATGTAGGCAATTATTTTTTCCATATATCCTTGGATTTTATCAATTTTTACTTCAAGTTCATCCATACGAGAAGATAAGTCTTTTGTTTGTTTCATATTTTCATAAGTTACATCTATAAAAGATGTCGGGTCAAATTCGCTTGTTTGTCTTTGCAGAAGTACATTTAACTTTTCATCCAAATCTTCAAGATATGAGAACTGTCTTTTGCTTACTTCTTCAATCTTTACTCCGTCAGAAGATTTCTCAGAGCGGATAAGACGGGTTTTTATTTCTTCCATACTCATACGCTCGGCGTTTTCAATCTGTTGAGTGAGAGTTTCAAGCTTTTGAGAAGTTGACTTAAACCAGCCGTTAAGATGGTTCATCTGCCCTTCAAGAGTGTGGTTTAGTTTGTTGTTTTCTATATTTATGTTTTTAAGTTCAATAAGTCTGTTGATAAATTCTTTGTAATTGTCGCCTTTTAAGTTTCTCTCAATTGTTAATCTTAATTTTGCAATGTCTGATTCAACATCTTGCAGAGAATAAGCATAACTTGTGTCATCTCCTGAGGTAATCATTTTAGAGATGTTAGAGTTAATTTTATCGATGCTTGCTTCTACGTTTGAAACTTTTTGTGTCAGATTAAATGTATCAACTCTTGTTTCGTCGTTTTTGGTGTTAAGCAGGGCTTCAAACTTATCCTGCAAGTCCATAATTTGAGCTTCAATACATTCTCTTAAATCTTCGCTCAAGTTATTTTTTAAATATTCTACATTTGTTAAATATTCATCGATTTTAGAGAGGTAATTGTTCAATTGAGGATTTTTATCTGCAGAAAAATCATCTGTTGTGTTTGAAATTTCATTTATTTTATCGCTTATCTGCTCAACTATATTTGAGTTTTGGGCTTCTATGTGTTCCTTTAACAGCTCAATTGATTCTTTGATTTCTTCTTCTCTATCGGGGTTAAGAGAGGAGAGTTTTTCTTCCAGTGCTTCAAATCTAAAGCCCAGTTCATCATTTAGCGAGGAGTATTGGTTGTTCTTTTTACCCTCAGTTTCAATTTTTTGTAATACTTGAGATGAAGTTGTTTGAATTTCTTCTAACAGTTCTTTTGCATTGTGTATTTGTTGTTGATTTGTATGCTCAATTTTTTCCAGTACGTTGTTTATGATTTCAAGCACAACATCGTTTGAATTTGAAGATAATATTTTATTGATTTTTTCTTCTATAATTGTAAAGTTTGCTTTGTTGTTTTTATTTGCACCTAAAATGCCTTCTATTATGTCGTTTTTAATGGAGTTTAGGTTTTCTTGCGATTGAGAATTAACTGCACTTGTATTTTTAAAATCATTGAGAAATACTTCAAGGTTTTCTTTGTGTGCTTCAAATTCTTTTGAAATGTTGGAGTTGATATTTTCAACACTTTCAATCAAGTGATTTGAAAGCGTTTGCATGTCAACTTTTACTTCATTTAGCGGTGCAATGTATGAGCTTCTAATTTCTTCTTTTATTTTAAAGTTTATATCTTCAATGTAGGCTTTAATAGTTTCTGATGATTCTTTGAAACTTTCTTTAAGTGAGTCAATATTTTGAGCATTGGTATCTGTCAGCTGACTTCTTAGAAGTTCAAATTTTTCAGAAATCAGAGGTATGGTATCTTTCAGTTGCGAGAGGATTTCAATGTTTGTACCTGAAACTGCCTTCTCAAGATTTTCTCTTATTTTTTCAAAAGAGCCCGAGATATTTTGTGTAGTATCTTTTACGTTTTGATTAATTATATTTAACTGTTGTTTGATTGTTACTTCGCTAAGTTCCCTTAGTGCTTTTTCAATCGGTTCTTGGAAGAGTTTTATACTGCCTTGGTTAATTTCGGCTATTTCTTCTTTTAAAGTGGTTATTTTTTGAGTGTAGCCTTTTAAGTCTTCTCTTAGATTATTTAGAGCAAAATCAATATTTTGACTGTATTTTATGTCTTTATTTTCAAGTACTTTATCAAGATTCGAAAATTCACTTGTAATGAGAGTTGCTATACTTGATAGAGAATCTTTTGTTATGGTTCTTATATTATTTTCTATTGTTGAAATTTCATTTAAAAGATTTTCTCCGGATACTCTGCCCATGTTTTGTCCGAGCATATCCAGTTTTTCTTTTAACATGACAACATCGTCACTTATTTTTTGGGCTCTTTGAGAAAGTGATGTTTCAATGTTGTCTTGAATTTTATTTATTTGAGAATTAATGTAATTAATTCCCTGATTAAGTCCGTTAGTTTGTTCAAAAATCTGGCTTCTAATGCCGTCATCACTTTGGGCTTTTAGTTTAGAGATATTTTCTTGAATTTTGCCTATAAGTTCGTCTTTATTGTTTGTACTTTGTTGGCTTAGTTTATCAAGGAGGGTTTTTAATTCTCCTTTTGTGTTGTTTATATCCTGTATAGAGGGAGATTGCTCTATTTTGTTTTCTACCGTGCTTAAAACGCTTGAGAGTTTTTGCATGTTCTGATTAATAGAGTTATCAACAGATGCGCTCACATTTTTTACACCGTCACTCAGATAACTGATGCGCTCTTTAATTTCGTTTAAGTCTTCTTTTGAGGTTATTTTAGCGATTTCACCGTTAAGCATGTCGAACTTTTCGCTAATTTGTTTTACTCTGCCTATACTGTCGTTAAAAGCCGTTTCTTTGGCATGAAAAGCGTCAATAAGACCTGTCAAATCTTTATACTTGTGGTCAATGATTGCAAGGGCTGAAATTATAGAGTTTACATTGCCGTTTATTGTATCAAGTTCAAGCTGAATATCGGTTAATTCTTCTTTAGAATTAAAAGACCTCACCTGATTTAGAAAATCCGCAAAGTTTTTATTTAATGTATGGGTGATGTTTTCAAAACCTCTGCTAAATGCAGCAAATTCGTTGCTTAATTTAATTATTTCATTAAACGGGTTAGAATTTTTCGAAGTTATAAGGGTTTGATTGATTTTCTGAAGTGCGATTTCCTGATTGCCCAACTTAGCATACATATCTGTCACATCGGATAGTATTTTAGATACTTCCATAGACATCTTAGGGTTAGAGATGCTTTGAGAGAGTTGTTTTAAGGCATTTTCAAAACTTGTTAACTGTTGACGGATTTCATATTGTTTTTCTTCAAGAGCTTTTTTTGTTTCGTTAATAACTATACCAATGAATTTTTGAGAATTTGTTTCTGTCGAGTTTTCAAACTTTTGAGCAAGACTTGTCATCATGTTGCTTATTTCACTGTTTGAAAGCACAGGTTTTGAATATAAGCTTCTTATAGCATCTGTAAGCTGTTCCAGTTTTAATTCCACATTCTCCGCCATAAACCCTAAAAAATCCTCTTCAAAAAATACCTTTTTTATTCGACATTTTAATACAAAAGTACTAAATTTTGCCAGTATATAATTGTATTACTCCCCCGCTCCGTTACAATTCTTTACTTCTCGTTAAAAAATTAAGGGTTTTTTGCTAGTATATTTCTGTAGGATAGAATAAAGATAAGTGATGGTGGACAAGTGCTAAATTTAATCAACCCCAAAAAAAACAACGAGTGCGATTTTTTGTATAATTTTGACATTAATCTGCAATTTGCAAAGTTAAAAGAAATATACGGCATAAATGATATTTCACCCGAGAGAAAAGAGTATCTCTCAAAAACAATTCAAAAATACGGATATCTCCCCTACCCTCATTTTAAAACTCTTGAAGAGTTAAGCAGCGGCGAGATTATTTTTGCATTTTGTGAAAAGTTAAAACTTGAAGGTACATATGACGGGGAAAAATTTATACACTTTTCTAACCCTTCAGCACTTGCAAGAAGAAAAGTAAAACACTCTAACTGGTTTAAAAAAGAAGGACACAATATAAAACTTCTATCCCTTGCAGGTCTTGGCGCTGACCCAAATCGTGCGGGAAAATTCATCGACTGGTTGGCAGCAGTTTTAAGTCTTGATTGCGGTAATAAAGACTTAAACATCATGCCTGCAACTTTGTATTTAATACCTTTTCACCCTCGCGAATTTGAATGTGCGTATTTACCAAAGTCATCCGACGTATCAAAAAATCTTGAAGATGAAAAAGTGGCTAAGTTCTTGGGACTAAACGCTAAAGAGCAGGTAAAATTCTTTATCACCCTTGCTCAACTTGCAGGACATCCTGTGATATATGATATTTTGCCCCAAACAGGCAGATTTTCAAAAATTGTACTTACAAACCCATATGTCGCAAGATGGTTTGATATTAAAGAGTTGGATGAAAATATCGCAAACTTTAAAAAAGCACTTAAGGCAAATAAAACAAAAACCCCTGAGGATGATTTAAGAGAGTATAAGATTTTAATATCTTATAAAATGTCTTTTAAAGATAAACAGGAAGAACTCTCAGCACGTGCGCAGGAGATAATTGAGCGTGTTAACGGTAAAAAACCAAAGTGCGAAGAAGACATAGTTTGTCAGGATGAAATAATAAAAGCCCTCACAAAAGAAGGCCTCTGGCCCTCCCCGGGCGGCGCTTGGTGCTCAGCAGGAGTTCCCGTGTATGATAAAATGCACAAGTCAGGCGAATATCCCACCTTTAAACACTACAATTACAAAGGTGAAGATGTAACTCACTTTGCAAATCTTGACTGTCAAACGCCTTATTACTTTGTTTTCTTTGAAAAACACAAATTTAACAAAAAGGTTGTGGACTTTTTTGTGGATTATATGGAAAATCTTCAAAAAGAATATAACTTTGACGGCTTTAGAGTTGACCATATAGACCATGTGGTAGATGAAGTTTCACAAAAAAATAACATGCCAATAAGCTACAGAGCTCCTTATAAAGTGCTTGCAAAAATGAATGCGAAAATAAAAAGACACATTCCATACTTTGCAACCCTTGCAGAGTATATGCTCTGGGACGGGTATTTTAAGGAATACCACGCTGATATGCACTTCGACCTTCTGTGGGGTGATGATATTGTAAGCCAATACAGTAAAACTCCCGAGCAGATAATAAACGATAACATGCGCCTTGAAATATACAATACAAAAGGTTCAAAGACTAATCCGCTCTCTATTTTAAAAGCTTATAACAACCAAGACGGTGAATTTAGAGAAATTGACCAATACCCCGGTCAACTGGGCGAATCAGGGGCATTGTTTAAATGGTTTAAATATAAATTCCTCCCCGGAGGTAAATTTGCTCAACGCTCTACACTATACGTTGATGGGGATGAAAGCTTTACAAAGACCGGTATAGAGCGCATTATAGGTAAAGAAGTTTCAATGGATAGAAACAAAAACTGGAGCTTCTGGGAAAAATTCAACGCTATAAACTACTTTGCGCAACACAGTGAAATCTTATCTCGCGGTAAGGCGATTTTACATGTTCAAAGCGATGACGGTTTTTGCTGCTGGGAAGTAATAAGCGACAAAAGTCCTAAAGAAAGCCTTTTTGTAGTTGCAAATTATTTTTCTCCGACAGAAAAAGTTAATGTAATTGATGTGAACGGTCATACAAGAAGAATGACAAAAAAAGGAAAAGCGGTTTTAAATAAAACAATTAAGCTTAAAGATAACAAAAAACTAAGCGCCTTTTATGATTTTAGGTTAGATGAAATGCAAAAATGTACATTAACTGAAATTCCTATGCAGGAAGAAATTACAGGCTCAATAACCTTTGATATTCTCCAGCCTGCCGAATTTAAAATTTATAAAATGGTTAAGTAATTATTTAAGCCCCTCAAAAAAGAGGGGCTTTTTAAAAATAAAAGCAGCCAATTTGGCTGCTAAAATTAGAACAATAGAGGAGGAGAATAATAGAGTAATGCTTCTTTAATTAAGCGAAGATGTTAAGAGGTTCTTTTTCTTCTTTTTCGCTTGATTGTTGAGGTTTGTATGCAAACGGGTTAGAGCCTTTTGCATCTTTGTTGAGGTTAGCTATTTGATACAAGTCAACTCTTTGAGTTTGAGGTTCAACGATGTTGATTGCTTCAACTTCTGGGTTAGTCGGTACAAAAAGTTTTCCTTCAACATTTTTTGCAACATTGTTTCCGCCGTAAAGTGCGCTTGCTGCTTGAGAGTTTAAGTATGATGTGTTGATGTTTTGAGTGTTTAGACCTGACTGAGCGATAGCAATTTGTCTTTGTAATTCAACGCTTGTTTTAGGGCTGTAAAGGTCAACACCTAATGTGGGGCGTTTGAATTGAGATAAATCAGCTTTTGAAAGGTCGATTGTTTTTTCTGCAGCACGTGAGAAAATTTCGCCTGATACTTTTGCAGCATTAACGCTATCGATGCCTGCAAATAAATTCTGATTTAATCCAAGCCCTGTTACACTCATTTGAGTTCTTTCTACTCCATTGTTCTTATGTTTTACTTATCGGCTCATTTTTTTCAACATTTAGGTTTTAGACTTTATTTGTTACATATGTTTACACAAATGACACAAATTAATTTTATTTAGGTTATAATTATCTCAAAAGGAATTTA
The DNA here is from genome assembly GCA_949285255.1 of uncultured bacterium. Classification (GTDB taxonomy): domain Bacteria; phylum Cyanobacteriota; class Vampirovibrionia; order Gastranaerophilales; family Gastranaerophilaceae; genus Galligastranaerophilus. The sequence continues at coordinate 84,875 of CASDXV010000001.1, forward strand.
ATTCAAATGAATTTAAAGACGTCAAAAATTAAATATATAGCTTAAAAAAGAAAGGTTTTGCCTTTCTTTTTTTATGGGTAAAAAATGAAAAAGATTAAAAAAGGTACAGTAGAAAAAATTGAAAAAATAGCTCAAGACACATACGCTCTTGAGATTTCATCAGATGTTAAAGAGGCTCACGCAGGGCAGTTTATCTCGATTTTATGCCCTCCAAAGACCCTAAGACGCCCATTTAGCATTAAAGGTTTTAAAGACGGAAAAATTCAAGTTTTCTTTAGACTGAAAGGCGAGGGAACAAATTACATAAAATCTCTTAAAGTCGGTGATAGTGTAGATTTTATGGGCGCTTTAGGCACGGGTTTTAATATTGAAAACAAAAAATCCCTCCTTGTGGGCGCGGGTATTGGTATAGCGCCTATGTTGTTTTTAAAAGACGAACTGAATTCAAAAGGTATTGAAAACTTTTTAATTACAGGTTTTAAAGCGCAAAATGAAGTTATACAGGGCTCTGATAAAACAGTCGTAGGCGGTTCTGTGATTGATTATCTGGATGAAATAATAAAAGAGTTTAAACCTCAGGTGATATACTCTTGCGGGCCTGAGATTGTTTTAAAACTCGTTAATCAAAAAGCGCTTGAGCATAATATAGACGCTTTTGTAGCTATGGAAAAGGTTTTTGCCTGTCAGGTCGGTGTTTGCAGGGGTTGTGTAATTAAGGTGAAAAAAGACGGCAAGGTACAAAATGCGACCATTTGCCACGATGGGCCGGTGTTTAAGTCAAGTGAGGTAGTATGGGAATAAAAATAGCTGATTTTGAAATGAAAAACCCTATAATTGCAGCCTCGGGGACTTTTGGCTACGCAGATGAGTATGAGGACTTTTGTGACGTATCTCAAATAGGCGCTATAGCAACAAAAGGTATTACTCTTGAACCGAGATTGGGTAATGAGGGCGATAGGATTTTTGAAACGGATTGCGGCATGATAAACCGTATAGGGCTTGAAAATATCGGTATAGAGCGATTTATAGAAGAAAAAATTCCTATTCTTAAAAAGAAAAATATCACATACATCCTAAATGCCGCAGGAAGTACCCTAGAAGACTATGCTCAACTTGCTTCAATTGCAAATAAAGCGGGAATTGAGGCAATTGAACTTAATGTTTCTTGTCCCAACGTAAAATCAGGCTGTTTGGAATTTGGAGTAGATTCAAATTCCCTCCATGAGCTTGTTTTGAGGGTAAGAAAAAATTATGACGGATGTCTGATAGTAAAATTGACCCCTAATGTCACAAGCATTGAATCTTTAGCCTTAGCGGTTGAAAAAGCAGGCGCTGACGCTATAAGCGCCATAAATACCCTAAAAGGACTCGGTATAAAAATAGATTATATAAACGGAAAATTTTATAAAAAAGAAGTTCAGGGCGGACTTTCGGGCAAGTGCATTAAACCCGTTGCTCTTGCAATGGTTAAGAGAATTCGCTCCGCTGTAAAACTGCCTATTATAGGTATGGGCGGCATTTCTGGACTTTCTGATTTATTTGAATTTATAAGCGCAGGCGCAGACGCTTTTGAAGTGGGCACACACAACTTTACTCAGTGTGACGCTTGTGTGTCTTTGGCCTTGGAGCTTGAAGAATTTATGAGGGAAAATAAATTTAGTACTTTTAAAGATTTAAAAACAGCAATAAAGGAGATAAACTAATGGAGCAAACAGACGTAAAACAGCTTCTTATAGACTTTGACGGTCTTTTAAACGGACACTTTTGCTTAACTTCGGGACTGCACTCGGATACTTATTTTCAATGTGCAAAATTATACCAATACCCGCCTGTTGTAAAGACTCTTGCTCAAGAACTTGCAAAAAAACTCAAAGGACTTGAGTTTGATACCGTTGTCTCACCTGCAATAGGGGCAATAATTTTTGGTTATGAAGTTGCAGCTGCAGCGGATAAGAGAAATCTTTTCGTTGAGAGAAAAGACGGTCAAATGCAGCTAAGACGCGGTTATATCCTAAAAAAAGGCGAAAGGGTATTAATTGTTGAAGATGTTATCACAACTGCAAGGACAATTTTTGAAACAATGGACGCTCTAAAAGAGTTTGAAGTTGAAGTAGCAGGTGTGGCTTGTATTGTAGACAGGTCAGCAGGAAAACTCAAAGACAAGCTTAATATCACATCTTTACTTCAGGTTGACCCCGTAACATACACACCTGAAGAGTGTCCGCTATGTAAATTGGGCATAGAACTTACAAAACCCGGTAGCCGCGTCGGAAAGTAGCAAAATGAAACACCTTATTGACATTAAACACCTTACAAATGATGAAATTCTTCAGATAACAGAGCTTGCCTCATATTATGAAGACCACGTACCCTATGGCACACAAAAGAAAAAACAGGCTGGCTCGGTTGCGCTTTTGTTTTTTGAAAACTCCACCCGTACGAGATTTTCTTTTGAAATGGCATCAAAAAAACTCGGCTTTAGTGCTTTTAACTTTGACGCTCAAAAATCTTCAATCCTAAAAGGTGAGGGGTTTTTTGACACACTGAACAATCTAAATGCCATAGGCTGCGATATAGCGGTTATAAGGCACTCTAAAGAGGGTTTTATTGAAGAGCTTGCAAAAAATGAATACTCTTACGGGCTTTCTCTGGTAAACGCGGGAGAGGGCAAGGCATCTCACCCGACACAGGCGCTTTTGGATTTTTATACGCTTAAAAAACACTTAAAAACCGTAGAGAATAAAAAAATTGTAATCGTGGGTGATATTATTCACTCTCGTGTGGCAAAGTCAAACATAGAGCTGCTAAATCGCTTTGGAGCGCATGTTGTGTGCTGCTCACCAAGCTACTTTGAAGACTGGACACTTACAAGCGCTAAGTATGAACCTAATTTAAAAACAGCTCTAAAAGATGCCGATGCGGTTATGGGCCTAAGAATACAAAAAGAACGCATAGAAACCCGTGTCCCCTATGCTCAATATATTGAAGATTATCAAATAAACGAAACAAACCTGCCCCAAAGTGCTATTTTGATGCACCCCGGGCCTGTTAATCGAGATGTTGAAATTTCAGGCGCACTTTTGGATTCGGATAAGGGAAAAGTTATTATAGAGCAGGCAAGAAACGGCGTATTTGTCAGAATGGCGGTTTTAGACCTTATTTATGAGGGAGTAAAAAGATGAATATTGTAGAAATACCCTCGCTTATTGATATGCACGTACACTTGCGAGAAGTCGGGTATGAATACAAAGAAACAATTGAAACAGGACTAAACAGCGCATACAAAGGCGGTTTTGGCGCAGTTTGCGCTATGCCAAATACAAACCCTGTCTGCGATAACCCTCAAACTCTTAATATTATTTTGGATAAAGCAAAAGGGCATAAATGCCACCTGTATCAGGTTTGTGCCGTTACAAAAAACTTAAACACCGATGAGCTTGTTGATTTTGAAACTTTAAAAAATTCAGGTGCAATAGCTTTTTCAAACGACGGTCTGCCCATATTAAACCACAGCGTATTTTATAATGCGCTTAAAAGCGAAAATCTAATACTTTCTCACTGTGAAGATGAAACAAAAGAAGTGAAATGGCAGATTGATATTTTTGAAGAGCTTACAAGAGAGGGCAAAAATCCCCGTCTGCACTTTTGTCATATATCAAAAAAAGAAAGCCTTGATTTAATAAGAGCTGCAAAAAATAAGGGTTTAAAAATCACTTGCGAGAGCGCACCGCATTATTTTACTTTTACAAAAGAAGATGTTACCGATAACGGCATATATAAAATGAATCCTCCGTTGGGAACTAAAGAGGACAGGCAGGCTGTAATTGATGCGATTTTAGATTCGACAATTGATGTTATAGCAACAGACCATGCGCCTCACAGTGCGGAAGAAAAACTCCTTCCATACAAAGATTCACCAAACGGCATTGTTGGGCTTGAGTTTGCTTTTTCTCTTACTTATGAAAAATTCGGTCTTGATAAAACGCTTGAACTTATGGCGTATAATCCGAGAAAAATTTTAGGTATAAAAAATGACACAAAGGTTAAATTTGACCTTGATAAAACTTGGATAGTAAAAGGCGAAAACCTCTTATCCAAGTGCAAAGTAACGGCATATGAAGCAATGGAGCTAAAAGGAGTAAGAATCGATGATTGATGAAAAAATAAAAGAAAAAATCGTCCTTGCGCTTGATGTTGAAACATTTGAGCAGGCAAAAGAACTTGTTGATGAGCTGAGTCCTTATGTCGGGACTTTCAAAGTAGGTCTGCAACTCTACACAGGCTTTGGAAATGAAATTATAGACTATATTAAAAGCAAAAACTCGAACTTTTTCCTTGATGTAAAGCTAATGGATATTCCAAATACCGTAAAAAAAGCGAGTGAAAATATAGTCTTAAGAGGTGCAAATTTCTACAATGTTCACGCTTTAGGCGGGTTGGAGATGATGAAACAATCAAAAGAGGGTGCTTGCGCTGCAGCGCAAAAACTTGGCAAAAAACCTCCTTTAATCCTTGCGGTTACCGTATTAACAAGCATTTCTCAAGAGGTTTTGGATGATGAATTAAAAGTAAACGCAGAGGTTAAGGGTCTTGCAATTAACCTTGCAAAACTTGCAAAACAAGCAGGGTTGGATGGCGTTGTAGCCTCAGTGCATGAACTTCGTGCAATAAAAGAAGCTTGTGGTGAGGACTTTAAAGTCTTATGCCCAGGTATTCGACCCCTTTGGTCGCTGAAAGATGACCAAAAGCGTATTGCAACACCTGCTCAAGCGCTTAAAGACGGAGCAGACTATCTTGTAATAGGCAGAGCGGTGACATCAGCACCTGATAGGGTTGAAGCTATGAAAAAGATTTATGAAGAAATGGGAGTTATATAATGGCTACATTAATACTTGAAGACTCGACCGTTATGTACGCTAAGTCATTTGGCGCACAGGGAGATGTTTTTGGAGAAATTGTTTTTAACACCTCAATGGCAGGATATCAAGAAATTATAACCGACCCCAGTTATGCAGGTCAGGTAATTGTTATGACATACCCTGAAATAGGTAACTACGGTATAAATAACGACGATTTTGAATCTCTAAATCCCGCACTTCGTGCGCTTGTTGTAAAAGAGTACTGCAAAAATGAATCTCACTACAAAAGCGAAATTACCCTCGGGGATTACCTTAAAGAAAGAAATGTCATAGGAATTGAGGGAGTAGATACAAGAAGCTTAACCAAAAAAATCCGTGAAGCAGGTACAATGAGCTGTTTTATCACAACAAGAGATTTAAGTGACGAAGAAATAAAACAAAAAATCGAAGAAACAAAAAATTATAAGCCAAATCCCGATATAGTTTTTGATGTCACAACAAAAGAGTCGTACATAAAAGGTGAGGGAAACCCTATAAAACTTGCTTTTATTGACTACGGTGCAAAATACGGTATAGTTAAAAGTCTTGTAAAAAGAGGCTGCGAGGTCAAAGTTTACCCTGCAAACATTAGAGCTCACTCAATTTTAAAGGAAGATTTTGATGCGGTATTTTTATCTAACGGCCCGGGTGACCCGAAAGACTGCAAGAATGAAATAGCAACCATACAAGAGCTTATAGGCAAAATCCCGATTTTTGGAATATGCCTTGGCTATCAGCTTTTAGCTATTGTATCGGGCGCAAAGACATATAAGCTTAAATACGGTCATAGAGGCGGAAACCACCCTGTAATAAACCTTGAAACAAATAAAGTAATGATGTCATCTCAAAATCACGGTTATGCGGTTGATGTTGAGTCATTAAGTGAAATTATGACACCGACATATAAAAACCTAAACGATGACACGCTTGAAGGGTTTAAAATTGATTCTCTAAAAGTTCACGCCGTGCAGTTCCACCCCGAGGCAGCCCCGGGGCCTGATGATGCGGCAGTGATTTTTGACGAGTGGATAGAATTAATGAAAAAATATCAAAAAGTGAGGGCATAATGAAAGATAATTCTATAAAAAAGGTTCTTGTAATAGGCTCAGGCCCGATTGTAATCGGTCAGGCGGCAGAATTTGACTACGCAGGTGTGCAGGCATGCCGTGCACTTAAGGAAGAGGGCATTGAGGTTGTCCTTGTAAATTCTAACCCTGCAACCATTATGACAGATGAGCACATAGCGGACAAAGTCTACATTGAGCCCCTAACAGTTGATATTTTGACAAAAATAATTAAAAAAGAGCGCCCCGACGGGCTTATAGCTTCTCTTGGCGGACAAACGGGGCTTAACTTGGCCTGTGAATTAAATGACGCGGGCGTGCTTGAAAAATACAATGTCAAGGTTTTAGGTACGAACATTTCATCTATTAAAATGGCAGAAGACAGAGAAATGTTTAAAAACCTTATGAATGAAATAGGTGAGCCGATTCCTGACAGTGAAATAGTTTCCAGTTACGAAGAGGCTCTTGAATTTGCAAATAGGATAGGTTTTCCTATAATCATCCGTCCAGCTTTTACTTTAGGCGGTGCAGGAGGAGGTATAGCGCATAATGAAAAGGAATATGAAGAAATTGTGCACTCGGGCCTTACCCAATCTCCCATAAATCAAGTGCTTGTAGAAAAATCAATCGCAGGGTTTAAAGAGGTTGAATACGAGGTTATGCGCGATTCAAACGATACTTGCATAATCATTTGTAATATGGAAAACATTGACCCGATTGGTATTCACACGGGTGACAGTTTTGTTGTTGCACCCTCTCAAACCCTTACTAACAACGAATATCAGATGTTAAGAACATCTGCAATAAAAATAATTCGCGCTTTAAAAATTGAGGGCGGATGTAACGTGCAGTTTGCGCTTGATACAAAATCAAACCAATACTATGTAATTGAGGTTAATCCCCGTGTAAGCCGCTCATCGGCTCTTGCAAGTAAGGCGACGGGTTATCCTATTGCAAAAATAACTACAAAAATCGCTATAGGTTACAATTTGCATGAGATTAAAAACTCTGTTACAAAGAAAACCGTTGCGGCTTTTGAGCCTGCACTTGACTATGTTGTAGTTAAAATTCCAAAGTGGCCTTTTGACAAGTTTGCAACAGGAGATAGAATTTTAGGTACAAAAATGAAAGCCACGGGCGAGGTAATGGCAATAGGCAGAACTTTCTGCTCAAGCTTTAAAAAAGCTATAACTTCTCTTGAGGCTAAAAACACGGGACTTTTGCATCATAAGTTTGAAAATATGTCACTTGAGCAGTTGCTTGAAGAACTTCATATACAGGATGACAGAAGAATTTTCAGACTGTCTGAGGCACTATCACGCAATGTTGATGTCGATGAATTAAACAAAATCACAAAAATTGATAAGTGGTTTATAAACAAAATCAAAGATATAACCGATGTTGAGCGCGAGCTTGAGATAAAGCCGCTAAATTATGAACTCTATAAAAAAGCCAAAGAATACGGATTTTTAGATTCTGAAATATGTGCTTACGCAAAAGTTGACGAACAAACTCTTGAGAATTTTAACCTTGAGGCGTCATTTAGAATTGTTGATACTTGCGCAGGCGAATTTAGCGCGTCTACTCCGTATTTTTACTCAACATATTCTGAAGAGTGCGAGCTTGATGAGCACAAGAAAGAAACAACGGACAAAAAAGGACATACTCATAAAAAAGAAAATGTCGTAGTACTCGGCTCGGGGCCCATCAGAATTGGTCAGGGTATTGAATTTGACTACTGTTCGGTACATGCAAGCTGGGCGTTAAATGAAAACGGCTATGAGTCTGTTATGATAAACTCTAACCCCGAAACTTTATCAACAGATTTTGACGTGGCTACAAGGCTGTATTTTGAGCCGATGAATATTGAAAATGTTATGAACATTATCAAAAAAGAAAATCCTAAAGGGGTTATGGTTCAATTTGGCGGACAAACGGCTATTAACCTTGCGCCAAAATTAGCGCAAAGAGGGGTAAAGATTTTAGGTACTTCTCTTGAGAGCATTGATGCGGTTGAAGACAGGAAAGTTTTTGAAAAACTTTTAAAAGAACTGAAAATCCCTCAACCAAAGGGGCGCGGCGTTCACAGTGCTCAAGAGGCGCTTGAAACAACCCGCGAGCTTGGGTATCCTGTTTTGGTTCGCCCGTCTTATGTTATTGGCGGAAGAGGTATGCAGGTAGTTTATAATGATGATGAACTTTTGACATATATCAACCAAGCGCTGCAATTTTCAAGCGAACACCCTGTTTTAATTGACCAATACATTGAGGGCTTAGAGGTTGAGCTGGATGCCGTTTCAGACGGTAAGGACATATTAGTCCCCGGTATTTGCGAGCACATTGAGCGTGCGGGAGTTCACAGCGGGGATTCAATGAGCATTTACCCCTCAAGAAATATATCTCGCAAAAATGAGAAAAAACTTGTTAAATACGCCCGTTTAATCGCACGCAAGCTCAATATTAAAGGGCTGATGAATATTCAATTTATCATAAAGGATGATGTTGTTTATGTAATTGAAGTTAACCCCAGAGCCTCTCGTACCGTGCCTATTATGTCAAAAGTAACAGGCGTGCCTATGGTAAAAATGGCAATTAACGCAGCTTTAGGCAAGTCTATTCGCTCCTTTGGCTTTGGTGTCGGGTTATACCGCAAGACAAATCTTGTTTGTGTTAAAATGCCCGTGTTCTCTTTCCAAAAATTAAACAGAATAGACCCCGCGCTTGCGCCTGAAATGAAGTCTACAGGCGAGGTTTTGGGCGTTGATACCAACTTTAAAAAAGCGCTTTTAAAATCATTTATCGCAGCGGGATATAAATTTGGCGGCAGAAAGCAAAGGGTGCTTGTTTCTCTTAACGACCACTACAAAAAACCTGCAGTGAAAATTGTCAAAAGAATGTTCTCGCAAGGCTTTTTCATTATGGCAACGTGGGGCACGCATAAATTTCTTGAGCAAAACGGCATACCCTCTAAAATGATTGAGAAATTTATGATTGATAAACTGCAAAAACGTATGAAAAACGGACGTTTGAGCTTTATTTTAAATACCCCGACATTGGGTAAAAACTCTCAGACAAGCGGTTTTCAAATTCGTACAATTGCTGAAATGTACGGTGTTCCCTGCTTTACATCGATTGATACTGCAAGAGCTTATCTAAGGGCATATCGCACTTTTGATAAAAAAGTTAATCTTGAAGTTGACACTATAACTAATTACAGGAAAAAGAAATTTCTTGGAATGTTTTAAGTTAAAGGCGCTTTATAAGCGCCTTTTTTAATTTTAAAAAAAGAGGCGTGTTTAAATTTGAGTACGCCTCATAGAATTAAGATACGAAACGGATTTTGTGCGGGCGTGATAGCATTAGCGTGCGCCCATATAAGTCACTTTAATAAATTTTCTCCTTATACCTTTTAACCTTGTTCATTTTCTTTCTTTTTGTTTCAAGCGCCAACGCAAAAAG
>CASDXV010000002.1 GCA_949285255.1 uncultured bacterium
GCAAGCGCGAAGACGTGGAGTGCGTAGTTCAAATTCTACCATTCCGCCATGTTGGCAGATTGAAAATTGAATAATGTTTATTAAATGTCGACGTGGCGGAATGGTAGACGCGCATGCTTGAGGTGCATGTGGGGAGACCTGTGGGGGTTCAAGTCCCCCCGTCGACATTTTTCTATGCAAAATTAAACCAAACCTTGGGGGACTTGAACAATTGGCAAGTCTGCCGTTGCAAAGCAAGTTTGCAAGCCCCAGTCCAGATTTTTGCCACAACCTAAAAATTATCTTTTATAAACCTTGCAATGCCCGCTAAACCCTTAGAAGATTTCATCTGCTCTCTTAAATTTTTTGTCTTTTTAAAATCCTGACAAAACAACAAATCAAGACTATCTTCAAGCGTTTTATTCAATAAAATAGAATCCTGTGACCAAATAAGCTCTTTTGGCATATGTAAACCTCCGCATAAACAATTTATATAACCTAAAACACGCGCTCAATTATCCAAGCGGGTAGTTTACTAAACAGTATAATGATTTTAAATCACTTTTCTACTTTTAAGTATTTTCTGCCTTATACGGGCATCGGGCATATGTGAATTAATCCTTGCCCAAAAGGTTTTTGCATGGTTTTTTTCAACCGTATGCACAAGCTCATGCAAAAGAACATAGTCAATAAGTTCCCTATCAAGCGTCACAAGAGAAACATTTAAGTTGATATTATTTTTAAAAGAGCAGCTCCCCCAGCGGGTTTTCATATACTTTAGTGCAACTTTATTGTACTTATACCCGTATTTTTGAGCCAGCTCATCAAGCCTCTTTGGCAAAAACTCTTTCGCTTTTTTCTTCAACGCAAGCACATAGCTTGAGGAGGTATCAAACTCAACACCATCTAAAATATATTTCTTAGGCTTAATCTTGCTAAGTGCATTTTTAATCTCATCAATATTATCAAGGGCAAATTTTCTTGCAATAGAAAAAGAAGCCCTCTTTGGCATACTGACAAGAACGTATTTATCAGCTTTTATAGAAATTTTTATATACCTTGAGAGTGTATTTTTTCTGAAAACAAATTTAACACCCTCAATCTGCTCGGTTTTTTGACTTTTATTTTCTTTCTTTTTTAAAAAACTAAGCAGACTCTTCGGTATCATCTCTAAAAACTTTCAAATGCCGCGCATCGCCCTCGCCTACACTTATTGAGGACAAGTTATGTGCTTCAACAAGCTCATGCTGAAGCTTCCTTACGCTTTGAACTTGGGGCTCAAGCTCAACCGATTCTGCTCCCTCAAAAATCTTTGCTATAGCAGCTTTTGTTTCATCAAGCGCAAGCTCAACACCGTCTTTATAGTTGTTATGATGTTCAACATCCTGAGGCTCTTGAGTCAAATGCAGCGCATCTTTTAGAACCTTTTGAATTTGCGACATAGAATTTGTTCTGACAAAAAATACGGGCAAGCGATACTCATTTGCAGTAGCCAAAATTCTTGTGCCGCCTTTTGCAAAGTTCTTATGAGCAATTACAAAATCGGCATCTTCCACATTTCTTACAATCTCTGCGTTAATATCCAGCCGCTCGATAATTTTATCCACAATTGAGCGAGAAACGGCGTAGATGTATATTTTCTTGTGTTTTTTAACATCATCAATATATTTTTGACGATTAAAACTAAAGTTCAGCGGGCTTTGCGCTTTTTTATCCAACTCCTGAACCTTTTGAGCTATATTTTGTACCGCAGCTTTTGTTTCATAAGACTGGTCAACTTTTCTTATCTCAGGGGTAATGGGCCAGCCTCTTAAAATATAATCAACCGCCTCTGCGGTGTCTTTATACACGGCAAGGGTATTTCTGTCAATTATTTCAATAACTATATCAAATGTCGGCTGCTTTTCACGTTCAAGAATGGTTTTTTGCGAGCCTCTGTGCTTAGCTTCATCATCACCTAGAGTAACAGAACTTACTCCGCCTACAAGGTCTGACATTGTAGGGTTTTTAATAAGGTTTTCTAAAGTGTTACCATGAGCCGTTGCTATAAGCATAACACCACGCTCGGCTATTGTTCTTGCCGCTTGGGCCTCAAGCTCCGTACCTATTTCATCTACGACAATAACCTCAGGAGTATGGTTTTCAACCGCCTCTATCATAACATCTTTTTGAAACTCGGGCTGCGACACTTGCATTCTGCGGGCTTTACCTATTGCAGGGTGCGCAACATCCCCGTCCCCCGCTATTTCATTTGACGTATCAACAACAACCACGCGCTTACCCAGGTCATCTGCCATAAGGCGCGCTATTTCTCTTAATTTTGTTGTTTTACCGACACCCGGGCGGCCTAAAAACAAAATACTTTTATTCTGTACGACAAAATCTTTTATACAACTTATAGTGCCTGTAATAACTCTACCTATACGACAGGTAAGCCCGATTATTTTACCTTGTCTGTTTCTTATGGCACTTATTCTATGTAATGTACCCGGAAGCCCCGAGCGGTTGTCGTTTGTAAATTCGGGAATTTTTGAAACGATAAACTCTAAATCATCACTTGTGACATTTTCTGAGCCAAGATAAATAATCTTTCCGTTACCAAGACGAACTTCGGGAATTCTACCTATATCAAGAACTATCTCAATAGCATCATCCAATAAATCCTTCTGGATATTTCTTCTGATTTTTGAGGGGAGAATCTCAATTAACCTCATCAGGTCATTGTGAAATTGCACTTCGCTCATTAAACGCCTTTCAAACACCGCTGCGCAAGGCAGTCCTTGCACTTTCATTATAACTCATTTTAGATTAAATATGAAGTATAAATTTACAAAATGCTACAAAAGTAGCAATTAAATTAATTTAATTGTCTCATCTAAAAGCTCACAGAGTTTTGCACCTGCTATTTTTCCCATTTCAACAACTTCTTTATGGTTTGGCGCAACATCAGACAAGCCTGCGGCATAGTTTGTAATAAGGCTTATACCTAAAACCTCCATAGAGCAGTATTTTGCAACAATCGCCTCAGGAACTGTCGACATGCCTGTAGCACTGGCACCTAAAAGCGCCAGCATACGCACCTCGGCGGGTGTTTCATAGCTTGGGCCGCTAAGAGCACTGTATATCCCATATTTAAGTTCAATATTTAACTTATCAGCACAGGTTTTTACAATATCCCTTAACCTTTTTGAATAAAGGTCATTCATATCGGGAAATCTTGTACCTAAAGTTTCATCATTTTCGCCAATTAGAGGATTTGAACCCATAAAATTAATATGGTCTTCAATTAGCATAATGCTACCGGGTGTAAGTTCTTTTTTAAGAGAACCAGCGGCGTTAGTTATGATAATCTTATCAACTCCAAGCTTTTTAAAGACTTTTATAGGGTAAGTTGTAGCACTTAGAGAATGCCCCTCATAAAAATGAAATCTGCCTTGCATAATTACCGCTTTTTTTGAGTGAATTTCACAAAATAAAAGCTCGCCTTTGTGTCCTTTTACTTTTGAAGGGGCAAAACCTGTGATATCAGCATAGGGAATTCTTATACCCTCTAAATTGTCACAAAATGCACCTAAACCCGAGCCAAGCACAATTGCTAACTCGGGTTTAAAATCGCCTATTTTACTTCTTATAAAATTTATAGTATCTTGCATAAATTACTAGCCGACAAGTCCGCTGTCGTCTGATTCAGATGCCTTTACCATAATTGCATGCTGTACGGGTTTTTCTTTTTTTATAGCAGGGTCAAATGACATTTCAAAGTCATAACCAAAATCGTCTTTTGATTTTTTCATTTGAGATTCATCAACAAGTTTTTTTGCAAGTTCAATTAATTCATAAACAAGTTGATATCTGTTGTTTGTTTTTTCGTTTAAATCCCACGCTATTTTTGTAATTTGGCTCATAAAATTCTCCTTATAACAATAATATACAATGACTTAAGTGTCCATGCAAGAAGAATTTTATTCCCAACCAAAGTATTCAAACTGTCTGTCGTTCCTGTATTTTAGCTTTTGATAAAAATCAGGCGCATAAAGCCTTAAAAGCCCGTCTATTATACCCACTTGCTCTCTTTCTCTAAGCTCAATTGAATCGTTTCTTATCCTCTTTGGTGAATATATACGTGCAAGATTGTTTGGCAGAGAAGTTCCAGCAAGCATTGTCCTTTGAGATGCCAATTTTAATCTTCGCATTCTTGTTTCAAGAGGAGAAAAACTCCACACTCTACCCATTAGTTCACTTTCAAGGCGGGCAATTCTGTAGCTGTCTGTTTCATTTGTCACTTTGTTATGAAAATGTCTTTTCTCCATTATGCTTACTTCTTTTTCAATCTGAGGAGTAAAAACAACCTCGGGCTCTTTTGGCTGCGCTTTAATCAAATCTTGTTTTGTTATTGTAACTTCAGCCTGATACGGGTTAGTTTCATCATCTGCAACACAAATATATGGCAGAGGTGCAATCAGCACCAAAAACAGCCACAGTGACATTACAGTTAGCATAGCAAAAAGATATTTTCTGTTTTCCACTTTTATTTCCTGTATTAAACAGGCATAACTTTCACCCGTTAAATTCACTTTAATGTTTTTTACCCCTCAAAACCCCACCCAAGAGGGTATTTTAAAGTTTAATATTAAAATATGTAACAATGCGATTTAAAATCGTAAAGTTCACGCCATCTTTTGCCGAAAAGTTTAACAAGTTGAGAAGTTCGGTTACAAGGGACAATTATGAAAAAATTTGGAGTGCTATTCTGTCTTATTTTTGCCATTTGCTTTACGTTTAACGTAACAAATGCAGGCGGATTTGAAAAAATTACAAGCAACACAACAATAGCTTCAGCTCTAAATGCCCTTGAAGGCGTCAACAGAGGAGATGTAATTGCCATTTTAAACGGAAGAAACTCAACAGGCAGACCTATAAGAGTTATGTTTAGAAATCTTGCAATATACGGATGCAGCAACTGTGAAGCACTGACTACAAAAACTCGCGGAGGCGACCTTGTAATATACATAAACGAAGAGCACAGAGGTGCACCTATTGAAACAATTGCTTGCTTAATAGCCCATGAAAGTCAACACCATACATTTACAAATACAAGAGCAGAAGAGCTGAGAGCTTGGATATCAGAAACTACTACCTGGAACGCTTTTGTAAGAAAAAACAGAGCCGTAGCATACCTGAAACACCCTCTTGTAAAACGCGAAAATTATATTTCTAAGTTATATGTAAATCAAAACGGTGTAGATAACATAAGACAACTTATCGCAAAAAATCCCGTGTACGCTAACCTTGAAAACTAAAAAACCCTTATGCGAGTGGATTTTGTTACCCGCGAAAGAAACGCAGGTGGGTGAGTGCCTCGATAAATCCGTTTCCTTAAATGCGCAAGCACAAGGTATACTTCAATTATCTTTTAAAAGAGCTTACTCTCCCTTTTAATCAAAATGTAGGAACAAAATTAGCACCCGCACAGGGTTAATATTATTTTAGCATAGCTTTTAATAAGTGTCGATAAAAATCCCCTTTTAGGATAGATAAAAGGGGAGGAAAGAAATTACAGGGAGAATGGTGTTGTTTTGTTATGTTTAATTAGATGAGTCAGTTATGTTTCTTAATTCTTCACGAAGAATTTCAGCCTCATTTTCAAGCTCAAGAAGTCTTTGTGTTTCTTGAGCCCTTAGAGGGCGAATGCTCTTTGAATCAATTTCCATAAGTTCAATTTTTATCTCTTCTTCTCGAGATATGTTAGGTATATTTTGAACTTGGTAGTTTACATAGATTTTTTCATTGTCTTCACTATATGTTTCAACAAGTGTTTGATTGCTGAGAATAGCA
This sequence comes from uncultured bacterium, assembly GCA_949285255.1. Classification (GTDB taxonomy): domain Bacteria; phylum Cyanobacteriota; class Vampirovibrionia; order Gastranaerophilales; family Gastranaerophilaceae; genus Galligastranaerophilus. The sequence continues at coordinate 5,815 of CASDXV010000002.1, forward strand.
GGAGAGTTCTCGCAGATAAGTGGTTTATACCCCAAAAGCTTGTAGTCATTTTCTTGTGGGTTAAGAATTGTCTTACCCTCAATCTCAACAAAATGAGGGGCTAATTTAAGTTCGTTATTTATTAATTTTGCAAACATTATTTTTCCTTTCTTTATGTTGTATGAACCACAATAAAAGTATCCAAAAACAGACTTGTATAGCACTCAAAATAATCATTTGAAGTTATAAAACCGCCATAAGCATATGCAAGCAACGAATCACCCGTGGCATTTTTAAGCCTAACATCATTTGGATAATCATACCTTGTTCCATTACAAACCATATACTTTTGATAAAAAGTTGTATTATATCTGGCATCTTTAGTTGTATTTAAAAGCGTCTGCCCCCCAACAGAAATATATGACCCCCTGCCTCCACAGCGCATCATTATATATCCATTAAGCATTTGAAGATAGCCATCAGGTTGTTCTCTAACATACCAACCTTTTATTGTTTGATAATTAACACGAAAGTTAATACTTATACTTTTTGCTTTTCTCAGTCCCTTAATTGTTCGAGTTGAATTAATTTTTGGCAAAGTTGCTGAAGCCGTATAGCCTGAACAATAGGATTGAATTACGGAGTCTTTGACAAGAGAATTGCCTGCAGCCCCTGTCGTTACCCAAGTGCCCCATTCATCTTGTACAAAACAGTTGTATTGTCTTGTATATGTATACGAATTTGGTTTTATAAGTTCAATTATCTTTTTATTCATTTACAAATCCTCTTAAGCTTCGCTTTGTGCTGGTATTTGATTTAAACTGTAATACCCGCACCAGTTTGTTCCGCCCGATGTTGTATCAAAAATCATACGGTTTATACTTACTCCATCTGCTAAAACTTCAGGCGGTTCACCCTCTGACCATTTGATATTTGAAGGGAGTGTTATTGTACAATCGGTATTTAGGGTAAATTCAAAAAGACAGTTTGTATATTTCTCACTATCATCCAATGTAGGCATGATAATTTCAGAATTAGCCAAAACAGAGGCAGTGTTTATTCTATTTGCTTCAAGCTCAATTTGAGCAGTAGGTATCTGCCCGTCTTCAGTCGGGTCGGGGGTTACAATACTGCCAAGCCTTAGGATTGTTTCTTCTGCAGTAATATTTTCAGATATTGTTTCAATATCTGTTCTTATTTCTTCAACATCATCACCATGCGTTGTGTTTATCGTGTCTATTCTTACTCCTAAAGTATCGTTAACCTGTTCAAGAGATTGTTTTAAGTAATTAAAATTTTCATTTATTTGCTCGGCTATTGCTTTTTCACCGGCTTTAAAAGTATTGGGGATGATAAATGGCATTTTGTCTCCTCTCTTTTGTCCTACAAGTTATAGGATAATTTCTATAATAAGGTTTAACAATTACCAAAAATACATGAGTAATTTGAATTAGGTAATTGGCAAAAAGCTTGCAGTAAGAGATTTTAAAAGATTTTTAAAAAAATAAACTTATGTAAAATTTGAATAAAATTGTTGTTTAGGTATAATTAGTTTGTTGAAATATGTCCACGTAAGTATCAGATGGCAGAGTGAACGCCAGTTTGCGACAGTCCAAATCAAGTTCTATCCATCTGAATGATTGAAAATTGAATAGCTTAAATATGTCCACGTAGTTCAGATGGATAGAACGTCACCCTCCTAAGGTGAATGTCGGAGGTTCGAATCCTCTCGTGGACATATTTTTTTCGTCAAGACTCGTCTAGTCCTCTTACGGACATATTTTTTGCCTATCTATGCCCCTTTAAACATACACTATAAATACTATAATTCTTGACAATAGTATTTATATATTATAAATTATATTTGTATATAGTTACTTTAAACTTTTGATAAACCAAAAACACATTACGGGAGTATGAATTTTATACTCTCTTTTTTTACACTAAAAAACCCGCTACAAGAGCGGGTTTTGGTTAAAGAAAATTTCCCTTTTTCGCTTATGAGCTAAAAGACATCAAAGCTTTTACCGAGCGAGCAGTGTCTTGCACATCTTTTTCAGAGTGCATATTAATTGTATCATCAAGAATTTTAATAGCTTCTTCTTTGTCTTTAAGAGCCAGAAGTTCGTTAATAGCTGTCATTGCAACACGAGCGGACAGGTCGTTTATACCTTTTCCTTTATTTACAATAACTGTTTCAAGAGACCTGTGAGTGTTTTTCTTAATTAGAGCTTTGCTTGTCATTTCACGAATTTCATCAATCGGACAGTTTGTACCCAATTCGTCAAGTACTCTGATTGACTCTTCATCATTGTGACGAGCAAGTGCCTCGATAATGTTTTTAATTCTTCGATTGTTCATAACTTACGCCCCCAATTCTTTCCTTAGCATATCCTCAAGTTCAGATACAGGCTGCTTTTGCAGTCTTGATACATTGTATTTGAAAATATCAAACTCAACATTTGTATTGTTTAACATATCAATTGTATTCTTTGTAGTTTCTTTGATTTTTCTGCCAAAAGAAATTGCAGCACCTTTCATGGAATTAAATTTGTTAATTGTGCCAACCCAAGCGCTTGCAAGAAGTTTTGTACCTGATGCAAGTCTGTCTTTTAGTGCGGGTTTTTGACTGGCTGTGCTTGATTCAAAAACATCACTTTGTAACAGTACACCTCTGAATGTAATTCCAAAAGGATTTGTGTGTAAATTTTCGTTGTTTTCGGTTTTCTTTGCTCTGTTGGCTTTAAAGTCGTTAAAAGCTTTAGCCACGCTTGCGCGTAAGGGGGAAATTTTTTGCATAACAGCCTCTCTATTCACTAACTCCTGTAGAATCGAGGTTATCACACTTTATTTTTCAAAAAATCATCTTTTTAGTGTAATTAAATCCTAAAGCAGCCAATGGCAGATGAGGAGTCTAATTCCCACCTTATAACCCAGCAGGAATTTTTTTCATCATAGCTCATTTTAACCGAGCTAAAAGACAAATCCTTTGGATTTTCGCCTTTTCTATATTTATAATCTTCTTTTTGGGCTTTTTTGGCTTCTTTCCTCAGTTTCTTTGCAAGTTTTTTATCTGAAATTTTTCCCTCGGGAGGCTTTTTTTCTTGTTTTTCTTCCGTTTTATAAAAAATCACGGGAATTTTTGCCTTTAGATTTCCCGACTGCACAAGAAGTAAGAACCTGTTTTCAGGGTCAATTCTTACCTCGTAAAATCCTTTTTTTAATCCTCTGCCGTCTTGACCTATGATATTATCTTCAAGCGCTAAAATAGGGTATTTTGTAGATGGAGGGCCATAGTTATAGGAGGGCTTTTGGTCTTCCTTCTCGCCGCTTAGCGTACCCTTATAAGGCCTCAATTGGTCAATTGCAGGCCCGTATGGGTTCATTTGTGCATCATAAGCGAGTAAAAGCATAATTCACCTTTTTTTGAAATTCTAGCACAAATTATGCAAACACTTAAAACTTATTCTGTGGTATTTTTAAAATTTTTACCCAAATCACATCTTGCAGAGCTAATCTGTGATTAGACCAAAAATTTTAACATGGTTTTTTACACGTGTAAATACACCTATTAATTTATATCCTAGAATTTACATGTAAAATATGGCATTTTACTGTTAACCATGAAAAGTATTGATAAAGAATTAAAGAAAACATATTTAAAGAAAGATAAAACCAGAAAATTAACTCTTATGTTAAATAATGAACTGGTTGAAATGTTTAAAGATGCTGCAAAATCAAACAATATCAAAATAACCCAGCTTATTGAAGCTTGGATTATAAATTATTTAGAAAACAATGACAAGTTATAAACAAAAAGCACTCCAATAAAGAAGTGCTTTAGTTATAACAATTAATTATTCTATTTAAAAATACTCTTTAAATATCTTCATTGAGCAGTAATCACCGCACATTGTACAGGGTGCGCCGTCTTTTTCGCAGTTAATACCGCTAAATACAGACTTATCTATCGCATATTCCTTTTGTTTTGTCCAGTCAAGATTTTTCCTTGCAATAGACATTTCTCTATCAGCCTCAATTGCTTTTTTATATCCTCTTGCAACATCAGCCGCGTGAGCTGCTATTTTTGAGGCAATTATACCCTCTCTTACCTGTTTTGAATTAGGTAAGCCTAAGTGCTCAGCCGGTGTAACATAACACAAGAAATCAGCACCGTGCATGCCTGCAAGTGTTCCGCCTATAGCAGATGTAATGTGGTCATAACCGGGGGCAACATCTGTAACAAGAGGCCCAAGCACATAAAGCGGTGCAAAGTCTGTTAATTCTTTTATAGTTTTTATCATAGATGGTATTTGATTAAGAGGAACATGCCCGGGGCCCTCTACCATCGCCTGCACCCCTGCTTTTTTAGCTCTTTTTACAAGTTCACCCAAAACAATTGTTTCAGCTACTTGTGCTCTATCACCCGCATCAGCACCGCAACCGGGGCGAAGTCCGTCCCCTAAAGATAAAGTTACATCATATGTGCGTGCAATATCTAAAAGCTCATCATAATAAGCATAGAGCGGGTTTTCCATGCCTGTTGCTTTTATCCAGCAGGCAAGCATAGCACCGCCTCGAGATACAATGCCTGTTACTCTGCCTTGACGCTCAAGCTGGTCAATTACAAACTTTGTAACACCGCAGTGAACGGTAATAAAGTCTACCCCGTCACGGCATTGTTTTTCAATATCTGCAAAAAGCTTATCTTTTGAAAGCTTTGCAATATTATGGTGCTCATCAAGTGCCTCTTTACCCGCTTGATACATAGGAACAGTACCAATGGGCAGAGTTGTTGAAGCTATAATTTTTCTTCTTACTTCATCAATATCCTTACCCGTTGATAAATCCATTAAAACATCAGCACCCGTCTGCTCGATAACTCTAACTTTATCAAGCTCCTGCTCCAGTGTTGAGCGCTCATTTGAAGTACCGATATTTGCGTTTATTTTTATACTCATACCCTCGCCAACTGCTACAGGGATTGAGTTTTGCCTTTGATTATTCTTTAGGATAACTATTCTGCCTTGAGCTACTTTTTCTCTGACAAATTCCTCGGATACTTCTTCTTTTTGAGCAATAAAGCTCATCTCTTGTGTTATATTACCTGCTTGAGCTTCAATTATTTGAGTTGACATTATAAAATCCTTTCAAATTACTGTAGTTTCAATTTCCTTATTTCATTTATTTGTTTTTTGGTTAATTTTTTATATCCACCTAAAACCTGTGTACCAAAGTATGTTTCAGCGTACGCTCTTATGGATTCAAGCGAATAAAAGCACTGTTGCAGAGTATTTGCACCGCAAACCACACCGTGGTTTTGCATTAAAACAACATCAGACTTCTTAAAGCACTCTGCCGTATCAATGGCTAATTGCATAGAAGATGGCAATCCGTAGGGCGCTTTTGGTATTTTATCAAAGTAGAATATAAACTCAGGCAAAATAGGTTCTTCAATTGTTTTGTCCGAACAGGCAAAAGCTGTGATGTAAGGGCAGTGAGAGTGAATTATAGCATTAATATCATCTCTTAAATCGTAAATCTGAGCGTGCAAAAACTTCTCACTGGAGGGCTTTTTATTGCCCTCAAGCAAATTGCCGTCAAAATCTATTAAAACAATATCGTCTTCATCCATATCATTTAGGCACACGCCTGATGATGAGATTAAAATACCCTTATCTGTTCTTACACTTATATTTCCGCTTGTAGCAGGTGACATACCTTTTTGATACAGTCTTTTTGACCAATAAAGTATATCTTTTTTTGTTCCCACTTCAAAATATTCCACCGTATACTCCAATATTTTATTATTTTTTATTGTACTAAAAACATGTTCATGATTAAATAATATCAGCGTACTAATTTTTTTTGGTGCGACTCTGATATAAAGGACGTGTTTTAAATAACTAAAAATATTAAACTAGCCAGACATGCCGGCTTTTGTTACGGCGTTAAAAGGGCGGTTGAGACTACAAAAAAATTAAAATCCCAAAACCCGCAAAAAAATATTTGTGTACTCGGGGAGTTAATTCATAATTCTCAAGTTATTAAAGAACTTGAAAACCTCGGTATAAAAACAATTGACACGCTGCCCAAGCAGGGTGATGGCATTTGTGTAATAAGAAGCCACGGGGCGTCTTTAGAAGTTTTAAAAGATATTGAAAACAAAGGGTTTGAGATAGTTGACCTTACTTGTCCGGACGTTAAAAAAGTCCAAAACAAAGCAATTGAGCTTGTGGATGAGGGGTATTTTGTAATTATTCTTGGCAGACCCGAACACCCTGAGGTTATGGCAATTTCATCCAACGCAAGAGCACATGCAAAAAATATCGAGGATGTTTTTGTTGCAAAAAATATTTATGCCCTAAAAGAAATTGAGGAAAAATTAAAAAAACAAACCAAAATCGGCGTTGTGGTGCAAACGACTCAGAGAATAGAGTTTTTAAAAGAAGTTTTAGACTACCTGACACCGATTTGCAAGGATTTGCGCATAATGAACACTATTTGCGCTTCAACTTCTCTAAGGCAAAATGAAGCAAAAACCCTTGCCAAAGAGAGCGACCTTATGGTTGTCGTAGGTTCTAAAAAAAGCGCAAATACGACACATTTGGCTGAAATTTTGTGCAACATAACCCGCACAATTCACATTGAAACGGATATGGAACTTGATAATTACACAGATATTATTGAAAAAGCTCAAAATATAGGTGTAACAGCAGGTGCTTCAACCCCAGATTACATCATTAACAAAGTTATAGAAAAATTATCGAAAGGAGAATAATAAATGAGTACACTTGAAACAATCTCATCTGAAGAGTTCGAGAAAATGCTGGAAGACAGCTACACTTACAAACTTAATGTTGCAGACGTTGTTAAAGGCGTTGTAGTAAAAAAGGAAAAAGACGGATATCTTGTTGATATCGGTGCAAAAACAGAGGCATTTTTGCCAAATCGTGAAGTTTCAAACTTCTCTGACAAAGACCCCGATGAAGTTATTAAACTTTGGGACGAAAAAGAATTTTACGTTATGAAAGACGAGGAAGACGACGAAGTAGCCGTTTTATCTCTTAAAAAACTCTCTTGCGCTCAAGCTTGGCAAAAACTTTCCGATTCAAAAGCAGCTAATGAAAATATCATGGCAAAAATCGTTTCAACGGTTAAAGGCGGCTTAATCGCTGAAGTTGAAGGCTTAAGAGGCTTTATCCCATCTTCTCAACTAAGAACCGGCTCACCCTCCGACACTCAAATCGGTCAGGAAATCGAAGTTAAAATCCTTGAAGCAGACCCCAAAAGAAATAAACTTATCCTATCTCAAAGACAAGTTTACACTCAACAAAGAGAAATGGTTGCAGACGAGGTTATCTCTCGCTTAGCGGTTGACCAAATCGTTGAGGGTGAAATCGTAAGAATAGCTGACTTTGGCGCTTTTGTTGATATAGACGGCATTGACGGCTTACTTCCTATTTCTGAAATTTCTTGGGAAAGAATTAAACACCCCTCCGATGTTGTTACATTGGGACAAAAAATCGAAGTTAAAGTTATTAAAATCGATGAAGAATTAAAAAGAATTTCTCTTTCACTTAAGAGAATGGGTGCAAACCCTTGGGATGAAATTGCCGACAAATTTAAAGAAGGCGATGTTATTAAAGGTACAATAAATAAAATCACTTCTTTTGGCGCATTTATTAACATCTACCCCGGAGTTGAAGCACTTCTGCCTTCATCTGAAATATCAGACGACTATGTAAATGTTAATCAAATGTTCAATCTTGGAGATGAAATTGAAGTATTAATCAAAAAATTCACTCCTCAAGAACACAGAATCGGTCTTTCTATCAAAGATATGAAAAACTAGTTTCTAAAAAGCGCCCTTTTAGGGGCGCTTTTTTATAAGGAGAAAAAATGAAACTTGTTATACAAAGAGTCACGCGCGCAAGCGTTACAATAGAAAACAAGCTCTTTTCATCCATTCAAAAAGGAGCTCTTGTGTTGTTTGGAGTTGAAAAAGACGATAGTGAAGATATGCTTGACTATTACGCTCAAAAGCTCCTTAAATTAAGGATTTTTGAAGATGAACAGGGCAAAATGAATAAATCACTCCTGGATATTAAAGGAGAAATCCTTGTAGTGTCGCAGTTTACCCTCTGTGCAGACTGCAAAAAAGGTACTCGCCCCTCTTTTGATAACGCAAAAGAGCCAAAAAGCGCAAAAGAGTATTATGAAAAATTTGTACAAATACTTAAAACCTCAGGCCTAAACGTCCAAACAGGCGTTTTTGCGGCACATATGGATGTCGAACTTGTAAATAACGGCCCTGTTACAATTATTTTATAATCATCTATACAAGTGTTAAAATTTAGGTTAAAATTAAAGAATGTTTGAAAAGTTTACGCAAAAAGCGATAGAAATTGTTACTCAAGCACAAGAAGAAGCCGTTAGGCTGGGGCATTACAAAATATGCTCCGAACATCTTTTATTGGCGCTTTTTATTCAGACAAAAGGCGTTCAGGCAAAAATTCTTAATTTTGACAAAATCGAGCGCTCAAAATTAATCGAAAAAATAAGTTTTTCAATAGGGGCAAAAATTAACCCCTCAGGGCACCATGAGGTGACTTTCAGCCAGAGCGCAAAAAGCATTTTGGATGAAACTCTTGCCCTTGCAAAAAAATACAAAAGTCGCTTTATTATGCCTCAACACATAGCTCTTGCGCTTTTTTCATCTAAAAATTCCGGAGCTTATAAAATTATAAAAGAATTTGACCTTGATGAAGATAAAATAATTTCAAACCTGACAAGGCTTTTGGATAAAAATTCAAACGAGGATTTTGAGCACCCCGAAAATCTTCAGGAGAGTGCAAACCCTACTCTTGCAAACATTAACAACTTTTTTAAAGAAAAAAATGTTGAAGAAATCCTAAACAATGCCGCCTCAAAACTCTCGACAAAGGGTTATGAGATTTTAGGCACAGAGCAGATTTTGCAATCTATACTTGAAAATGACGACTATGAAGTTACAAAATTTTTAACAAATAACGGCATAAATAAAGAAATTTTTATAGAAAAGCTCCAAAACTTTTCTTCAAGAAGTGCCGAGTTTGAAAACTCCGAAAAGCAGATTATCTTTACTCCTAACGCTTTTAAAGCAATGCTCCTTGCAATTGATACTGCGCGCGAGCTTGGAAGTGTGGAGATTAAGCCTGAGCATATAATCCTTGGTATGCTAAAAACAAAAACAGGCATTGCCTATCATATTTTAAAAGATTTAGTCAGCGATACGGATAATTTTGAAGAAAAAGTCACAAAAGAAATAACGGGCAAAACCCCTGAAATGCTATCTATTCTAAGACTGGCAAGAGAAGAGGCGCAAAATCTTAACAGAACAAACATCGGTACAGAGATGCTTCTTTTAGGAATTTTAGCCCACGGTACGGGTCTTGGTGCTTCAGCGCTGCATAAGTTAGGTATTACACTCAAAGACGCTCGCTATGAGGTAGAAAAGCTTGTAGGCTGCGGAAGTGAGCCTTATGAGGGAGCATATGAATACACCCCGAGAGCAAAAAAAGCCCTTGAGTGCGCTTATGAAATTGCAAAATCTCATAACAAAACAAAAATAGTATCCGAAAACCTGCTCTACGCCATTACAAGGCAGAAAGAATGTCTTGCAATGAAAGTCCTTGAGGCTCTTGGAACAGATGTTTTAGAAATTAAATACGGTATAAGAAAAGAAATAGGCGAGGACTAAAAAGTCTTTAAATTGCCTATTGAGGCGTCAACCGACTTAACACCGTTTTTTGCAAAGTCGACTTTATACGCTGCACTTAACCCCTCTCCCTCTACTTCAAGGATATGCCCTATTCCAAATTGAGGATGAAAAACTCTTGTACCTGTCTTATACGTGTTAAAAGTGGGTTTAACAGCGCTTCCTGCAGGGCTTTTTGCCATAGCCTTGCACCTTGCGATAACATCTGCCATACTCTGCTCTTTAGCAGGTTTTTCAGGAGTATTTGCCTTTTTCTTAACTGCAAAAGACTTATTTGGCGTCCTCTCGACAGACTGCAGGGGCGGTTTTTTGATATTTTTAAGACTTGAGGCAAGGTTGTTTGAAAGCCCTCCGCCCGAGCTTGATGAACCTGCGTATGAAGATGAGGATTTAAACTCCTTTTTTTCTTTAATTTTACTTGCGGCACTTTTAAATGTTGAGCGCTTGTAGTCATCTTCATATTCTCTGTTTAATCTTCTTTGAGAAGAATTATCCTCCTCAAGCAGATTTGAGGGGATTTCATCTATAAATCTGCTTTTTGGAAAATACTTAATATCTCCCCAAATTCTTCTTCTCTGAGCCCAGCTAAGGTATAAATCATCTTTTGCTCGAGTTATGCCCACATACATAAGTCTGCGCTCTTCTTCAAGCTCGCCTGACGGCGCACCGAAGGCTATACTTCTTGAGTGCGGAAACATTCCCTCCTCTAACCCCGCAAGGAAAACTACAGGAAACTCAAGCCCTTTTGCTGCATGCAGAGTCATTAGAGTGACTGACTTATCATCTTCATTCAGCTGGTCAATGTCAGATACCAGTGCTACCTGAGAAAGGAAATTGCCCAAAAGCCCTAAGTCATCTTCCTCATCGCCCAAGAACTCGTCACTTTCAAACTCTCTAACTACATTTACAAACTCTTGCAGGTTCTCTATTCTGGATTGAGATTCTATGGAATTTTCTTCTCTCAATTCTGCCATATACCCTGAGCGCTCAAGCACAATAGGTACAAACTCAGACAGCTCAACAGAGTTTTGATTTCTGGAAAAATCTTTTATCAAATCTCTAAAACCTATAAGTCGAGTCTTTGTTGAGGCGTTAAAATCATCAATATTTTCAATATCATCTAAAACATCAAAAATCGAACAATCCATCTCATCGGCAAGCGCAGCAAGTTTGCTTACCGTAGTATCGCCTATTGAGCGCTTAGGAGTGTTTATAATTCTTCTTAAACTCGCTGAATCACTGTGGTTATATATGAGTTTTAAGTAAGCGATTATGTCTTTTATTTCTTTTCTGTCGTAAAACTTTAAACCCCCTACGATTTTATAAGGAATGGAATTTGACATAAGGGCTTCTTCAATACCGCGTGATTGAGCGTTTGTGCGATACAAAACCGCTATATCATCAAGACTTATACCGAGATTTCTTATCTTGCCTGCAATGTAACTTGACTCTTCATAATCATCCCCCGCTTCAAAGATTTTTATCTTTGAGCCCGAGCCTTTTTGGGAGTATAGGTTTTTCTCCATTCTCTCGTTATTATTTATAATAACCGCATTTGCAGCATCAAGAATATTTGCGGTTGAGCGATAATTTTGCTCAAGTTTTATGAGTTTTGTATTTTTATAATCTTTTTGAAAATTTAAAATAATCTTAAAATCAGCTCCGCGCCAAGAGTAAATTGACTGGTCAACATCACCCACGGCACACAGACTGCCTGATTTGTCTTTAGAACCATCTGTCGGGTAGAGCATATTTATAAGGTCATATTGAGCTTTGTTTGTATCTTGAAACTCATCTACCAAAATATGCAAAAATCTATTAGCGTATTTTTCCCTGACTTCAGGGTTATTTTCAAGCAAATTTACACTAAGCATTAGCATATCGTCAAAATCAAGCGCGTTATTTTGTGACAGTTGTTTTTCGTATTCATAATACACCTGCGCTATTTTGTCCGACTGATAATCTCTTGCAGTGGTAGAAAAAGCATAAGCGTCCTGCATTTTGTTTTTAGCATTTGAGATGACGGACTTTATCATCTTTGGCTCAAAGCTTTTCTCATCAAGGTTGAGTTTTTTAAGAGCGTTTTTAATAACAGTTTTTGTATCCGTATCATCGTAAATTACATAGTTATTATTCCAGCTCCTGCCGTCTTTTGTCTTATAGTTTTCTAAATCTCTTCTTAAAATCCTGCCGCAAATGTTGTGAAATGTGCCTACCCACATACGTTTTACCACTTCTTCGCCAAGATAATTTGAAAGCCTTTGCTGCATTTCTTTTGCAGCTTTATTTGTAAAAGTAACCGCTAAAATATCATAAGGATTGACACCTGATTCAACAAGGTTAGCAATGCGCGAAGTCAGGACTTTGGTCTTGCCGCTGCCAGCTCCTGCCAATACTAAAATCGCTCCGTATTTTTCCTCTACTGCCTGACGCTGCTGTTCATTTAGCCCGCTCAGAAAAGATTTATCCGCAATCATTTGTAAAAAACTTCCTCTAAAATTGTTAAGGACTTCCCAAAATGGGCAAAGTCATGGTATTATTAACATTATAATATAAAAACAGATAACAGGGAAATTAAATGAGCGAAAACGAAAAAGAAAACCGACAACAATCAATTGTAGTACCTCTTGATGATTTAGACAAGGTATCTGAAGATGATATTCACAAAGTTGATACACTGGCTCAGGAGCTTGCAACAATAAGACAAAGCGCTAAAAGAATAGCAATAATCGGTAGTCGTAACCTCACAATTACCCACCAGCAAATAATTGAAACACTTACAACAAGCCTTGTTATGCAAGGTAACACAATAATCACATCGGGCGGTTCTTCAGGAACAAATGCAGCAGCCATAAGAGGCGCTATGAAAGCAAACCCCGATAAATTAAAAGTTATTCTTCCCCAGACAATAGGCCAGCAGCCATCAGACGTACAAGACCAGCTTATCGGCGTACCAAACATTATTGAGCACCCCGACAGAGCTATGATGACACTTGCTGATGCTTCAAGAATATGCAACAGAGAGATAATAAGCGAATGTCAGCAGCTTATTTGTTTTCTTTCTCATACTTCAAACACTTTACACAAAGCGGTTGATTTTGCAGAAGATTCTCACAAAGTTGTTACGGTATTTTACCTTGACTAATATAAACGGTTGAAATTAATCCCGTTTTTAACAAAATTGAGAAAATTTTTCATATAATTATCTTAAAAGATTATAAAATAGAGGTAATTATATGACTAATACGGCATTAAATGAAAACGAGGGTTTAATTGTCCAGATTATAGGACCTGTTATAGACGTTGAGTTCCCGCATGGCAATTTGCCCGAGATTTATGATGCGTTAAATATTTATAACGAAAACGGTGAAAAAACAACGGCAGAAGTTCAACAACTGCTTGGAGAAAACACTATCCGCTCTGTTGCGATGTCATCTACAGACGGCTTAAGACGCGGTATGAAAGTTATAAACACAAAAGAACCTATCAAAGTTCCAGTAGGTAAAGCCGTGTTAGGCAGAATTACAAATGTTCTTGGTGAGCCTGTTGACAACAAGGGCCCAATTGAAGCGGCTGATTATTTACCGATTCACAGAGAATCACCAAAATTAACCGAACAAAACACTAATATTGAAATTCTTGAAACAGGTATTAAGGTTATCGACCTTTTAATGCCATACCAAAAAGGCGGTAAAATCGGTCTTTTTGGCGGTGCAGGCGTTGGTAAAACGGTTCTTATTCAAGAACTTATCCACAACATCGCAATGGCGCATGACGGTGTTTCTGTTTTTGGCGGTGTTGGCGAAAGAACTCGCGAAGGAAACGACCTTTATAACGAATTTAAAGAATCAGGCGTACTTGATAAAGTAGCACTGATATACGGTCAGATGAACGAACCTCCGGGAGCTCGTATGAGGGTGGGACTTTCTGCTCTTACATCGGCTGAATACTTCCGTGATGTAACAAGACAGGATGTACTTTTATTTATCGACAACATTTTCCGTTTTGTACAGGCGGGTTCTGAAGTATCGGCTCTACTTGGACGTATGCCCTCTGCCGTTGGTTATCAGCCTACACTGGCTCAGGAAGTGGGTGAATTGCAAGAGCGTATTACATCAACTAAAGAAGGTTCAATCACATCAGTTCAGGCGATTTATGTTCCCGCAGATGACTTAACTGACCCTGCTCCTGCTACAACATTTACTCACCTTGATGCTTCAACGGTGTTATCTCGTCAGATTGCATCATTAGGTATTTACCCTGCTGCTGACCCTCTTGAATCAAGTTCAAGAGCGCTTGACCCGAATATCATCGGTGAAGAACACTATGAAGTAGCTAAAAAAGTTCTTGAAATTCTTCAAAAATATAAAGACTTGCAAGATATCATTGCAATTTTGGGTATGGATGAATTATCCGAAGAAGATAAACTTACCGTTAACAGAGCAAGAAAAATCCAAAAATTCCTGTCACAGCCTTTCTTTGTAGCTGAACAATTCTCAGGCACAAAAGGCAAATACGTAAAACTTGAAGATTCGATTAAAGGCTTTAAGGAAATTATAGAAGGTAAACACGATGATGTACCCGAACAGGCTTTCTATATGGTAGGAACAATTGAGGACGTACTTGAAAAAGCTAAGCAAACGGCGGCAGTATAATGAATGAAAATTCAAATAAAATTAAAGTAAAAGTAATAACTCACGAAAAAGTAGTCTTTGAGCGCGATGTTGACGAGCTTTATGTTCAAAGCACAGACGGAAGATTGGGTATTTTGCCCAATCACATCCCTATAGTTTGCGCTCTTGATATCGGTGTGACAAAAGTTATAGCTGATAAAGAACCAATTCATATCACAACTATGGCGGGCGTTTTGCAGTTTAGCCAAAATGAGGCGACAATTTTAACCGATATTGCTGAACTTGGCGACGATATTGACCTTGCTCGCGCAAACGCTGCAAAAGAGCGTGCTCAAGCAAGAATTAACGCTAAAGACGAGAAAGACGATATTTTAAGAGCGCAGTTTGCCCTTGCAAAAGCAATCGCAAGAATTAGCGCAAAAGAAAAACATATCTAAATTTCATATCCCGCAACAGATAAAATAAGAGTGTTTTCTTTTGTATCAATTACTGCCCACCTGATAGGGTCAATGCCTTGTGCTTTTATCTCTTGTTCAATAAATTCAGTCTTTGGGGGCAAATTATTTGCTTTTATTTGAATTATTTTATCAACTATTTTCATCCAAGCAAAATTCCTGCCATACAAGCTGAAATATATGAGGCAAAAGTACCACAGATAAGGGCTTTTATACCAAGTGTTGCAAGGTCTTTTCTCCTTGTAGGCGCAAGCTCACCGATACCGCCTATTTGAATTGCAACAGAGCCGAAGTTTGCAAAACCGCACAGTGCAAAGCTTGCAATAACTTCTGCCTTATGCGTGATAATTCCTTGCAAACCGACTAAATCCGTATAGGCAATAAATTCGTTTAGTACGAGTTTTTCGCCCATCATAGCGCCAACACTGGCGCAATCTGTAAAAGGAACACCCATAATAAGCGCAAAGAAAGAAAAGATTGAGCCCAAAATTGTCTTTAAATTCAAATCCGTAAGGTCAATAAAGGGCAGATTTATATGTAAAACATTATGCAAAAACAACCCTACATAACCAAGCGACCAGTCAATCATAGAAATTAGCGCCAATAACGCAACAAGCATTGCTATAACATTCAATGACACCCTCATACCATCTGAAGCACCGTGTGCTATAGCATCAATAAGATTGACATAAGGACTTTTTATGTCAATTTTGACTTCATCTTTTGTCTTTGACTCCTCAGTTTCAGGGAAAACAATTTTTGAAACAACAAGCGCGCCGGGTGCTGCCATGATACTTGCAGCAAGCAAAAACTTAGCATCTACACCCATTGCAATGTAAATTGCCATAACCCCGCCTGCAATACAGGCCATTGAACCTGTCATAGAGGCCAGAAGTTCTGATTTTGTAGCGGTTGCAAGGTAAGGGCGAATAAGAATTTGAGCCTCAACCTGCCCTACAAAAGCACTTGCAATATTAGAAAGCGCCTCAGCGCCTGAAACATTCATAATTTTATACATAATTTTTGCAAAAAACTGCACCACTCTTTGCATTATGCCAAAGTGATAGAGAATATTAACTATTGCCAATACAAAAATTATTGTTATTACAAGCTTTGTGGCAAATAAGAAATTAGCCCCCGGGTAGAAAATAGAGTCAATTTTCTCCGGTGAATCATTCAAAAAGCCAAAAACAAAGTCGCCACCTGCGTTTGCAAAGTATAAGATTTTTTCAATACACTTTGCAACTCCTGAAATTATCTTTTGACCAAGAGGTATTGTTAATATAAAAACAGCAAGCAAAAACTGAAGCAAAAGGCCCGATATAACGGTTTTTAAGCTGATTGCTTTTCTGTTGTTAGACATAAGGTAACATATGCCTAGAATAATTACTATACCTATAATTCCGACAAATCTTTCCAAAACCAGAGAGCTCCTTTTTGTTTAATTATAACCAAAAAGAAACTTCCATGCAAAATTAAGATTTATTGCTTGCTAAGCGCCCTCGCGCTAAGCTCGTACTTGCTTACGCAATGCTCCTGTGGGTATCTCGCGCCGTTGCGCTCGATTATCCTACGCACCCCAAGGGCGTTTCCAAACTCTAAGGCTCGCTTTAGCTCGCTAAGAGTTTGTGGGCATCGCCTATCAACAGTTGCGCCTGCGTACTTGCTCATCGCAAGTCCTTAGGCTCACTCTGGCTTACGCAATAAAAAAGCGAGCCGACCAACATTTTGAACCCGTCCAAAAATCTTTTATCGCAACCCCGAATATAGATGACAGGTAGTTATCGACTCACCTCTTATATATTACACTATTTTTTAGCGCATTTTATCGCCCGTTAGAATTAACGCTCAGGCATTATTTTTTGTATAATTTTCATACAAAAAATTAATAATATAATTTGCACACAAAAGTCCGCTGACAGCAGGTACTACAGGGGTTGAGGCGGGGGTGAATTTTGTTATCTCAATTTGAGTTTCATCCTTTTTAGTTATTTTTTCTATCGTTTTTATTTTTTTAAGAGATTTAGGGCTCTCATCGCTCCAGACAACCATCATGCCCGAGTCTATTCCCTCTTTTTTTAAACGGGAAATTACATTTTTTACAAAAGGGCATTTTGTCTTAATTTCAGATAAATCGCTGACTCTAAGTCTTGACGCATCAAGTCTGTTACCTGCCCCAAGAGAAGTTATAACTTTGATATTATTATCTTTACAGTATTTTAAAAGCCCTATTTTTGAGCGCAGAGAATCAATCGCATCTACCGTAAAATCAACGCCGCTACCAAAAATTTGCTCATTTTGCGACCCGTCATAAAAATCTTCATAAACAAAAATCTCTACATCAGGATTTATATCTTTCATCCTTTTTTTAAAAACTTCCGCCTTTTTAAACCCAACAGTAGAATTCAGCGCTATTATCTGCCTGTTTATATTGCTTTTTGAAACAGTATCAAAATCTACAATGCTAAAAGTTCCGACCCCCGCTCTTACAAGCGCATCAAGAGCGTATCCGCCAACTCCGCCAAGGCCAAAAACCGCTATATGCAAGCCCTTTAGATACTCTTGAAACTCATCACCCCAATACATTGTACTTCTTGAGAAAATCTCATCCATGCCTTATCCCTTAACAGCTCCCTCGTTTGCCCCTGAGATAAAGTATTTTTGCAAAGATACAAAGAAAATTACAATGGGCACAATTGATATCATTGAACCTGCCGCAATAAGCCTGTAGTCAGCGCTAAATGCACCTTGCAGATTATTGATACCGACAGGCAGAGTGAATAACTTTTCGTTTGTTAAAACAATGCTGGGCCACAAAAACTCTCCCCAGCTGCCAATAAATGTAAATATTGCAAGAACCGCAAGAGACGGTTTAATCATAGGAAGTAAAATCCTAAAGAAAATCTGCCAAGAATTGCACCCGTCAACAACGGCGCTTTCCTCAAGCTCTTTTGGTATAGATAAAAACGCCTGCCTTAGGAGGAATATTCCAAATGCATTAACCGCAAAAGGAAGTATCATCCCGATATATCCTGCAAGCGCCCCGTATGAATCAACAAGATTTAACTTTAGAGTGATTATATAAACGGGAAGCATTATGGCTTGAAAAGGAACCATAATAGTTGCAAGTATTGCAAAGAAAGCTATTTTTTTACCCGCAAATTCCATTCTTGCAAGGGGATATGCCGCCATAGCAGAGAATATTAAATTTAAAATAACGGTAAAAAAAGCGACTATAAAGCTGTTTATAACATAGCCTACAATTGGTACAAGTCTTAATACTTCTTTGAAATTCTCAAGCGTAAAATCCTGCGGTATAAAAACCGGCGGATATTGAAAAATATTCTCCCCCGGCCCTTTAAGCGCGGTTGATAATAACCACAAAAAAGGCAGCAGTGATAAAACACAGACCAGAAGTAAAATTATATGAGCAGATATGCCTTTTAAAAAATTTTTAATCACAGTCCGTATTTTTTCCTTTCAAATACAAAAATATTGATTAGCGAAAAAGCCATAACCACAACAAGCAAAATTACCGCTGCAGCAGACGCTATACCTAAATCAAGGTTTTCAAAAGCTCTTTCGTAAATGTAGTACACAATTGTTTTTGTTGAATCAAGCGGGCCGCCTCGCGTCATAACATAAATTTCAACAAAGACTTTTAGAGCCGATATTGAACTTATGGTTGAAACAAGGGCAATTGTAGGCATAATATGAGGAACCGTAACATTCATATGTTTTTGCCAGGATGATGCCCCGTCAACATCAGCAGCATCATAGAGGTCTTTTGGTACACCCATTAGGGCTGCAAGATAAATCATCATATAGTACCCGACACCTTTAAAAATAGTGACAAGAGCAACGGATATCATCGCAAACTTAGGGTCAGAAAGCCAGCCTATGGGTTTTATATGCAAAATATCAAGAAAATAGTTAAATAACCCCTCAGGAGCATACAACCACTTAAAAGCTATTGCCACAACTACAATTGAGACAACAACGGGAAGATAAATTACAAGCTTGTATAAAGTCTTTCCTCTTATTTTAGTATTTAAAAGTACTGCCAAAAACAGCGGAAAAATAACCAAAAAAGGCACACATAAAATCAGAAAATAAAATGTATTTAAAATTGTTTTTAAAAATTGAGGGTTCTTTATAAGGTAAATATAATTAGCCCATGACGCGAATTGCGGATTGTATATGTCTTTTGAATAATCAAAAAAACTAAGATGTATCGTTTGCACAAAAGGTACAAAAAAGAACACTCCTAAGAGCACAAAGGCGGGTATTAAAAACAAATAGGGTGTTAAACGAAACATAAAACTCATCTTCTAAATAATAAATGAATGACAAAAAAAATTCAAATCCGTGGTTTAAATATTACAAAATATATGTTAAAATATATTTAGAAGGTATTGATAATGTGGCAAGAAATTTTATGTTCGGGTTTTATATCCTTGAAGGAGGCAGGACATGATTGAACCTATTAAAATGAAACCTCAAAATTCAACAAATTTTAAGGGAATTAATGCAAATCATGACCCCCTAAATGCAAGAAATTCCTACGCCAGTGTGCTTAAGGACAACGAGGGTGTACTTTATCAGGAAGCGCTTAAATTGCAGCGACAAGACCCCTCAAAAAACGGTAATTTAATAGACCTAAAAGGCTAGATTAACAAATTTTATAAAGGAGCGCTTTAAGCGCTCTTTTTATTGTCACAAAATTAAAAGAGAAAATTATTTTAAATATAAGCTTTTTTGTATTCATAGTATTTAAACGTGCACAAAAGTACGAGTAATTTTTGATTATAAAATCAAGCATTACAATGTGAATTTCTTTATTCCATTTAATAAGCCTATCCACTGCCTCAGGCTTCAGGTAAGTAAAATTGCCGATAAGAGGGTTAGTACCCGAGCAGTTACTGTTGTGACGTCTGTAGGCAAATAGCGGCTTTGATACTACAGCGCTTGAGCCCAGAAGGTGCAAGAAAGAGAATATAAACTTGTCTGCGCCTGTTTTATATTTTTCTACATTTTTAAACAAAAATAAAAACTCAAGAGCGCTTCTTCGCATCATGGCCGAAGTTGAGGGATTCCAACACCAAGCGCCAAAGGGGCATTGCTTATCTGTTATTGTTTTTACTTCAAATTCTTCAAAATCAGTATCAAATATTTTATCGGCGCTTAGTTTTTTGTATATACCGCCTGTGTTTTTAAATAACGGAGATGAGATGGAATTTAGGCAATGAATGGTAGAATTTTCATCTATTTCGCACTGCGCGGCACTTACAAAAGCAACACTTACATTCATATGAGCCTGCAGAAGAGTTGACAGATAATCTTCCAATAATACATCATCAGCATCTATCATGCAGACAAACTCACCTTTTGAAACCTTTAAACCTGTTAAAAAAGCGCCCAGCTGACCTTCGTTTTTTTTGGTTTCAATAACCCTTATATCACTCGCGCCAAAAAACTTTGAAATTATATTTTTATTTTTATAATTTTTCTCAATTACCGCCTTTGTATCATCATCCGAGTAATCATCGACGATTATTATTTCAAAATTTCTATAGGTCTGAGCCTCAATGCTTTTAATACATTCGGGCAAATATGTGCCTAAATTGTGGCATGTAACTATAAGACTGACAAAAGGTTTATTAAATTCATTCATAGGACAATTGTAGCATATTTTGTAAGTCTTAGAATAAACTATAAGAAGTATTTAGGGGTTTTTAAAAAAAATTTAAAAAATGTATTGATTATTTTTTTTGTCTTTGCTAGTATGAAAAATGTCGCAAGGCTTCGGTCTGGGCGAGTTGAAAATTTAATATGGGGGATTAGCTCAGTCCCGTAAAGCAAATGCTTTACAAAGTTAGTATAAGCACCGTGGGTGCTCTACCAACAGAGCAAGTTGAAAATTTAATATGGGGGATTAGCTCAGTTGGTAGAGCACCTGCTTTGCACGCAGGGGGTCAGGAGTTCGAGCCTCCTATCCTCCAAAATTAATCAAAGGGCCTAAAAGGCTCTTTTTTAGTATAATAAAATTATGACAGAAATTATTAATTTAAAAGATATTGAATATTTAGACTCAATTAACAAAAAATTTATATTTGATAACAATCAAAGCTCTCTTACCCTGCTCTCTTTTAAAGCAGGAGTGCAAAGAGCCTTGCATGTTGATGAAAAAGATGAGGTTGCAATAATTATCGAGGGGCAAGCGCAAATCACAATAGGAAAAAACCCTCATATACTGCGCTCAGGTGAAATGATTGTTATGCCTGCAAAAATTCCCCACGGACTAATGGCAATAAAAGACACAAAAATGCTTTTATTGCGCCCTAAGCACACCCATTAATTAAACACTATAGCCCATTTGGTAAGCTTCTTTTAAATATTTTTCATATTGTTTAACTTCATTTGGAGAACTTACACCGACTGCCTTTATAACCCCTTTTAATCTTGTGTTGCTTAAGCACTCTATCCAACCTTCAACACCCTTTATTGTACCGTCAACTGCAGACTTGTCAGGCTCTGCTGCCGTTGCTATAAGGTAAACATCCCTAAATTTATAATCAGATACATAAAGCGGATTTAGCCTGTCGATAAGCGTTTTCATCTGCCCTGACATAGCATAGTAATAAACAGGGGTTGCCCAAACTACAACGTCAACTTCTTTTATTTTTTCAAAAATTTCCGTAACATCATCATCTATTGCGCATTTTTTTGTATGAGCGCATGATAAACACCCTTTACAGAAAGCAATTTTTTTATCTTTCAGGGTAATTTTTTGCGCATCATTACCGCCCTCAATTGCACCTTTTACAAACTCATCCGCCAAAATATCGGAATTAGCGTTATTTCTCATGCTTGTTGATATTACTAAAACTTTCTTTGCCATATTTAGCCCCTTTTATTTTAAATTATTTTTATAAAATTCTTCTATTTTATCAAAAGGTATTTTCTCAAGATTATCGTACAAATCTGTATGATTTGCACCTTTGATAATATATAACTCTTTATTTTCTCCTTTTAATTTTTTAAATACATCCTCGCTAAAATATCTGCTGTGAGCGTTTTCACCGTGTATTATTAAAACAGCACTTTCAATTTCATCAGCGTAGCATAGTATGGGTTGATTTATTAAAGAAAGCGAAGAGGTTAAATTCCAGTTTCCGTTTGAATTAATAGAATTTTTATGAAAACCTCTTTTTGTTTTGTAGTAATTCCAATAATCTTTAACAAACTGAAGCTCGCTGCCATCAAGCTTTTGCGGCAATCCGTCGGCTTTTGCATAAGTATTTTGAGCAAAGTCTTTTGTTCTTTGATTATTTAGTGCAACTTTCATATCATATCGAGCTTTTTTGTCAATCGTGTCATTGTAGCCTTTAGCACTGACTCTTGTCATATCATACATAGTAGATGTTACAGTTGCCTTAATTCTTGTATCGATTTGAGCGGCATTTATGGCAAAGCCGCCAAAACCGCAAATACCAAGTATTCCTATTTTATCGGGGTCAACATTTTTATAATTACTCAAAAAATCTACCGCAGCGCTAAAGTCTTCCGTGTTTATGTCAGCAGATGCCACATGTCTTGGCTCTCCCGAACTTTCTCCCGTATAAGAAGGGTCAAAAGCAAGAGTTATAAAACCTCTTTGCGCTAATGTCTGAGCATACATACCTGAAGCCTGCTCTTTAACCGCGCCAAAAGGCCCTGAAACAGCTATTGCAGGCAGTTTGTCATCATCTTTTATCCCTTTTGGCAGATACATATCAGCGCTCAGCACTATGCCAAACCTGTTTTTAAAATGCACTTTTTTAACTTCAACTTTGTCACTTTTAGGAAAAACCTTGTCCCAAGAATCGTTTTTTGCGCTAACCATATTTTGAACTCCCATAAAAAGAAAAATTACCAAACAAAAAAGTAAAACATTTTTAACCATAACTTCACCATAAAACTATTTTTTTATTATTTACTATATTCTATAAAATAGCAAATACTTATATTGTATTATTATTTATACCTATAAAGCATAATAAAACCTGTTGTGTTAAAATAAATACTATGCTTACAAAAACAAAAAACTTTAACATAATATATGATGATATGCTCAAACAATTCCCAAAAGAAGAGTTGAAACAAAGAGAGTATTTTCTGGAACTTTTTAATAACAACTATGTACTTTATGAATACAGTGAAGAAAAAAACACTGATACAAAAGGCTACTGCATTGTTTTTGAAGGGAAAGAGTATATTCTGACAGATTATTTAGCGATATTTAAAAAATTTCATTCAAAAGGCTTTGGTGCAAAAATCATTGAAGAGCTTAAACACTTTTACCCTGAAAAGCTCGGTTGCTTTTTTGAAGTTGAACCCATTGAAGCAAATAATATACAAACTCAAAGAAGAGCAAAATTTTACCAAAAACAAAATGCAAATAAACTTAACTTTAACTATCTTTATCCAAATCAAAACGGCTATATGCCGCTTGATTTGTATTATTTGCCATACAGCAAAAATACACCTGCAAAAAAACAAATTGCAAATTTCATAAAAGAATTTTTCTTTTGCGTGCACAAGGATATAGAACACATTGAGCAGGTTTATGAAAAAATCCTTAAAATAAATCAAATTTAATTTACAGCCAAAAATCCCCCTCCTATACAATTAAAAACAGCTCATAATACTCTTAAAATACATTATGCCAAGAATATTAAGAGAAACTCTCATTGACTACATTAAAGATGTTTTTGAGTTTGAAAATAAAATAAACCCAAAAAGAGTTTATCATTACAACGACAAAAAATACTCCGGCGGGGATGTTTTTTATCTTATTGAAAGAGAATTAAGACTAAACAACAACCCGGCACTTTTATATGCAATTAAAAAATCTAAAGAACTAAATGTAAAATTAAAAATAATTTGTCCAAAACTTACATACGATGTCAAAAATAAGCAGGAGTTTATTCAAAGGCAAATTTCACAATGCGAAAAAAATTTTTTAAACTCGGGCTTTGATTTTTCTTTTGTTGATAGCTCTAATCTTATAAAATTCCTTAAAGAGAGTAATATAGGGCTTTTAATTATCGATTTTAACCCGATTGAGGATAAAAACCGTTTCTATAACTTTCCTTTTAAAATTATAGAAATTGACGGGCACAATATAATCCCCGCAAGATTTTTATCCGATAAGCAAGAATATAGCGCCGCAACCATAAGAAGAAAAATCTACCTAAATATCGCCCCCTTTTTAACTTGGGATAAAGACCTTACGCAAACTAAAGTTGAGGCGGATTTTGTACTTGAAGATTTTATTAAAAACAAACTTGATTACTATAGAGAATTTAGAAATGACCCGACAAAAGATGTGCAATCAAACCTTTCTAAATACCTTAATTTAGGCTTTATTTCTTCAAAAAAAGTAGCGCTTGAAATTATTAAATCAAATGCTAAAAGAGAAAATAAGGAAGCATTCCTTGAAGAATTAATCGTAAGAAAAGAGCTCTCGGATAACTTTTGCCTATACTGCAAGGATTTTAAAAGCCTTACCTGCGCGCCACAGTGGGCAAAAATGTCACTTAAAGAGCACAAAAGTGATTTAAGAGAATATATTTATTCAAAAAATGAACTTGAACACTCTAAAACCCACGATGAACTCTGGAACGCAACACAAAGGCAGCTTGTAAGAGAAGGCAAAATACAGGGGTATTTAAGAATGTATTGGGCAAAACAAATACTAAGGTGGTCAAATGACCCAAATTGCGCCCTTAAAAATGCAATTTATCTGAATGACAAATACGCATATGACGCAAAAAGCGCAAACGGCTATGTATCAATCCTCTGGGCAATAGCAGGGCTGCATGACAGAGCCTTTAAAGATAGATACATAACAGGCAAAATAAGAATAATGACAAAAAAATCTATCGCAAAAAAATTTGATATTAAAAAATATATAGAAAAATATTCAACCTAGCCTTTTAACTTTTCAAGAAAAATTCTTGACGCTTTAGTTAAGACCTGCTCTTTTTTCCACACAACATCAAGAGCGGATTCAAGCTTTGGATAAAACGGCCTAAAACAGAGGTTTTTATTTGAAACAAGTTTATCAAGCCCTATGGCATAGCCTATTTTAGACTCGACCATAACAGAGGCGTTGTATATTAAATTATAAGTAGCTACAATATTTAACTTATCAATATATTCGCCAAACCACTTTGTAAAATCATTTTGCACAAGATATTTTTTTGATAATTGTCTTGAGGCGATAAGCGGGATGTTTTCTAAATCCTTAACCGTTACAAATTTCTTTTGCGCAAGCTTGTCATCTTTTCTTAAAATCAAGCCCCAGGTGTCTTTTGAGTTAAGTGATACAGAATTATATTTTGATAAATCAATAGGTTGTATTAACACTCCAAAGTCTAAAAGTCCCTTATCAAGCTTCTCTACAACATCTTCACCGTTACCGCTATACATATGAAACTTAATTTGAGGATATTCTTGTTGAATTTCTCTTATAATTTCAGCTATATGAAAAATTGACTCGCTCTCGCCGCCGCCTATATAAACATCACCCGAAACCGAGTTTTTATCGTTTTTAAATTCCGAATAAGTTTTATCCGCAAGCTCTACAATCTCTTGCGCCCTCGCTTTTAGTACAAGACCTTCTTGTGTTAAAGAAATACTGTGTTTTCCTCTTACAAAAAGCTTATGCCCCAACTCTAGCTCTAAATCCATCAACTGCCTTGATAGTGTCGGCTGAGTAAGGTGCAAAACATTTGCAGCCTTTGTTATACTGCCACTTTGCGCTACCGCAAGAAAATACTTTAAAACCCTAAGTTCCATAGGAAAATGATATTTTATTTATTTATGCTTGTCAAGCATAGATTAATATTTAATATAAGTATTTGCTATTTTTCAAAAACAATAAATAATAAAAATAAATGAGGTGATTTTATGAATACAAAAACACAAAGAGAAAAAATGCTCTTAGGTGAAGAGTACATCGCTTACGATGAAGAACTAACAAAAATGCGCCAAAGGTCTTTTAGCGCAACAATGAAATTTAACACAAGCGGGGATAAAAAATACATAGAAGAAATTTTTTCAAAGAAATTTGAAAATTTTATAATAAATCCTCCTTTTTACTGTGATTACGGGGAAAATATAGAAATAGGAAAAAATGTCTTTATAAACTTTAACTGCTCTGTCTTATCCTGCGCAAAAGTAACCATAGGCGATAATTGCTATATCGGCCCGAATGTCCAAATATATACTGCTCAGCACCCGCTTGAACCAAAGAAAAGAAATAAAGGCATAAATATGGCAAAACCGATTAAAATAGGTAAAGACTGCTGGCTTGGCGGCGGGGTTATAGTGCTTGCGGGAGTTGAGATAGGAGAAGGTACAACAATAGGCACAGGCAGCGTCGTTACAAAAAATATCCCGAAAAACTGCACTGCTGCAGGAAACCCTTGCAGGGTAATAAGATATTTAGACAATAAAAATTCTTAAACTTCCATTTTTTTAAGCTCGGGGCTTACTTTAAAATCAGCACCGGTAGATTGTCTTATATCATCAATAGTAAACATCGGGTTAATTTCGCTCATTAAAAGCCCTTGATTTGTGACTTCAAAAACACATCTTTCGGTTATTATTAAATCCACTTCAGATGTCGCAGTAAGCGGCAAATCGCACTTTTTAACAATTTTTATCTGATTTTTTGATAAATGTTCCATTACAACAATGACTTTTTTTGAACCTACAACAAGGTCCATAGAGCCGCCCATGCCCGGTACAAGCTTGTTTGGAATCATCCAGCTTGCAAGGTTACCCTCCTCATCTACCTGCAGCGCACCAAGAACGGTGGCATCAATATGCCCGCCTCGCATAATCGTAAAAGCCATTTGTGTGTCATAAAAACAACATCCCTTAATAGGCTCAACAAAAGCGCCTCCGGCATTTATTATCCTTGGGTCAGGTCTTTCTCCCTGATGCAGTCTGCCGGCGCCCAAAAGTCCGTTTTCCGATTGAAAAATTACACCTACGCTATCATCTACGTAATTAGCTACTTCTGTAGGCAGCCCTATGCCAAGAGTCACGACATCGCCTCTTTTAAACTCTTTTGCAGCTCTTTTTGCTATAATTTCTCTTATTTTTTCTTTAGTAAGTTCACTTTGCACAACAGGCATTAATCTTCCTCGCGCTTTACAATGTAGTCTACAAAAAGCCCCGGTATAACAACGTCGTTAGGGTCAATACAGTCAACAATCTCATCGGCTTGAACAATTACAACATCAGCCGCTGTTGCCATAACAGTGTTAAAATTCCTTGTTGTACCGTAAAATGAAACATTGCCGAACTTATCCGCTTTTGTGCCGTAAATAAGTGCAAAATCAGCTCCCAGAGGCTTTTCAAAAATAAATTTTTTACCCTCAACTTCAATAACTTCTTTGTTATCTTCAAGGATTGTACCAATACCTGTTTGAGTAAGGACACCGCCAAGCCCTGCGCCTTTTGCCCTTATTTTTTCTACAAGAGTTCCCATAGGAACAAGCTCGACTTCAGTCTCGCCGCTTTGCATTTGCCTGCCTGTTTCGGGGTTTGTGCCTATGTGGGCTGCTATTACTTTTTTTGCAAGCTTATTTGTAATGATTTTACCCTTATCGACATTAGGGTATGATGTGTCATTGCAAATCATTGTAAGATTTTTTTTGCCCTGAGCCACAAGCTCGTCAATAAGTTTATCGGGCGCTCCGCAGCTTAAAAAGCCGCCAATCATAACACTGGCACCGTCTTTTATTAAATTTATGGCATCTTTTGCGCAGACAATTTTTTTCATGCTTTATCCCTTGCGCAAAATTCTACCATAAATAATACTATAATACAATTTGTGTGCCGACTATGAACTTATGAGAATCGGGTTTTGCGTCATTTTGGCAAAATACATAGTTAAAAATAAGCTTTAGTGCCTGCCCTTTAATATAGTAATTAAGCCCTGCCGTGTATTCTCTTTGGTTATTGTGGTCTTTTGACCTGTCAGGGTTAAATTCGTCATATCTTGCCAGAACTTCTAATTTTTTTGTCAAACGATAAGCCGCCGTAGCATAAAAACCCTCTGCTCTGTTTGATGTCGGGCCGCTTCCGCCGTTAGAGCCATCAGAGTTAGCATATTCTGCTCTTGCCCAAAATCTTTTATATTCATAACTTAGTGCGGCTCCTGTCATAAAGTAGTCAAGGGAGTGTTTTTTGCCCGCCACAATGCCGCCGCCGGCTACTATTTTTCCCCATTTACCATCGGTCTTGCCAAGAGGTTTAATATTTACCCAGCCGTCAAATTCAAAGCCGGGGAAAAATTCTCTAAAAAACGTATCGGAACTGTATCCGCCAAAGTCATAATCTACAAGGGAATAATCCCCTCTTACTCTAAGACCGAATTTTCTGACGTTTGCCAAGTTTCTTGAAATTTGAGAACGGGCAACAAAAGGCAATGTGTAGGGAGATTGAGCACCTTCATATCCTACCCCCGGTCGAGAATTACCTATTAAGACATTATGGTGAGGTATTCTGTTTGTTTCAAAGTAAGCATCTTGTATAAACTGCTGCAAAAAGCCTCTTGCATGGGTTGGCGTCGGGTCTAACATCAAGCGAAAACCTTCTTTACCGCCTCTAAATTTACCGTCAAATATGATATTTATAAGTGCCATATTAAATTTAGTGTCAGTATCTGAGTTTTCATTCATTTGAGTTGTTATATTACCTTGAAGTGCTACCCATGTTTGAAAACTCTCCAGAGGCCCTCTGTCAAATTTCATGGTAAGTTGTTTTTTAAGCAGCTGCGAAGGTACATCAGTACGCTCGATTTGAAGTTTTAAGACATCTTTTGGAGCACTTTTTAAATTAGATAAAAACGTGTCTTTATCTGCTTGCAGCTGTTGTTCAAATTCTTCTTTTGTCTGCCCCGTAACACTTTGCACAAAATCCCCGTCAGGATTTTGCTCAAGGTGAATTTCCTCCTCAATAGCAAAAGCACAGGGAGAAAAAATAAAAAGAAATAAAAGAGCAGATAAAATCTTTTTCATTGTCCCAATTAATTTATAAGGCGGTCTATTTAGACCGCCCATAATAAGTTACTTACTTAAGTCTTTTCCGTGGTCATCTCTTAGATATGCTGTCCAGAACAAAAGAACAACAAATACAAAAGCACCTACCATATTACCCAAAGTAACAGGCAACAGGTTACCAAGTAAGAATGATTTTATGTTAAGTGTTGCAAGCTGCTCAGCACTCAAGCCTGAAGCTGCAGCGATAGCAGGAGTAGCTTTCAAGAATAAACCGTTTGAGATAAAGTACATATTTGCAATACTGTGCTCATAGCCCGATGCAACGAATGTTGTGATAGGGAAAAATATTGCAAAAATCTTACCTATAACGTGGCGAGAAGATGAAGCCATCCAGATAGCAAGACATACAAGCCAGTTACAAAGGATACCTCTTGTAAATGCTTCAACAAAAGTTAGGTTTACTTTTGTATAAGCGGTTGTTAAACCTAAAACACCAAGAGCTTCATGGGAGTTATGAGAGCAGCCAGTAAAATATATTATAGTAGCTAAAATTACAGAACCTACAAAGTTTCCTATATAAACTATTGTCCAGTTACGAAGAAGTTTAGCAAGGCTTGTTTTCTTCTCAATTACGGAAAAAGTCATCATAACATTACCGGTAAAAAGTTCGGCACCTGTTAAAACAACCATCATAAGACCTGTAGCAAATGTCATTGCTCCGATTAACTTTGCAAAGCCCCAGCTTACAGCTTCCGTCCCTGTCATAACATTAAGTGAAACCTGCGCACCAAAAGCAATAAGTGCACCTGCTGCTATTGCAAGTACAAATGTTTTTGATTTTCTGAAGTTAGCTTTTGCAGGCATAACATTGTCAGCAAGTTCATGGGCGACATGGTTTGGTGAAATACAATCTTTTGTATCTAAGTTTTGTTGTTCAGTCATCTTTTTCTCCTTTAATTCCATACCTTTAAGACATCAACAAGAGCGCAAAACATAACTTTTGCGAGTATACGGTGCATATATAAAATACGGCTCTGTATAAAAATCTTAAGTTGTTAATGACCAAAGTCCGATGAAAATTTTATATCGTAAAATTTTAATTTCAAGCAAAAATTTTAATTGTAAAATTTACACTTGACTTTCATTTTTGTTGGATTTATAACACCGTTTGTTAATGGACAGATAATCCGGGATGGAAGTAATGAACAGTTTTTTTACAGGAATAATCACACTTGTTTTAAGTGGTTTTATAGCAGCGCTTTTTAGCAAAAAATATAAAGTTGCAATTTTATCGTTTTTAACAACAGTTGCATTTGTTTTTTGTTTAATACCTGCTTTTAAGGTTTTTATTGAGGGAGAAAATTTAACCTATAGTGCTAATTTTAACCCGATTTTTCAGACGGTTAATTTTACTATAGACCCGCTTGGCGCATTTTTTATAACAGTAATATCAATAATGAGCCTTATGGCGGTTATTTATTCTAACGGATATTTAAAACCCTACCTTGAAAAGTCAAAAAACATAAACTCGCACCTTGTATTTTTACCGCTTTTAACAGCTTCAATGCAGTTGGTTGTGACTTGCTCAAACGCGCTTATGTTTCTTATTTTTTGGGAAATAATGTCACTTAGCTCGTTTTTCCTTGTTATTTTCGAATCGGATAAAAAAGAGGTTCTAAAAGCAGGTATAAAATATCTTGTATTTATGCATGTGTGCGTAATATTTATAATCCTTGCCTTTGCACTTTGTGCAATAAACTCGGGAAGCTATGACTTTAGCGCATTTTCTGAAGTTCTAAAAAATAACTCGCACCTTGCAAATCTTGTTTTTGCCTTTGCTTTTATCGGCTTTGGCACAAAAGCAGGCTTTGTTCCTTTTCACAACTGGCTGCCTGACGCTCACCCCGCTGCACCAAGCCATGTAAGTGCAATTATGTCAGGTGTTATGATTAAAACAGGTATTTACGGTATTTTAAGAATGCTATCAATTATGGGCACACCCTCAAAAGGTATTGCCTACGCTGTTTTAATTATCTCTGTTATATCAGCTCTTTATGGTGTGCTCTACGCCATAACTCAACACGATTTAAAACGCTTGCTTGCTTACCACTCAATAGAAAATATAGGTATAATAGGTATCGGCACAGGGGTTGGTATGCTATCTTTAAGCTACAATAATCCCTCTGTTGCGATTCTTGGTTTTGGCGGTGCTATTTTGCACATATTAAACCACTCTATATTTAAGGAATTACTGTTCTTAAGCGCAGGAAGCGTTTATATTAAAACTCATACAAGAAATATTGAAATATTAGGCGGACTTATTAAGTCTATGCCATATAGTGCAGTACTATTTTTAACAGGTTCGGTTGCAATATGCGCTCTGCCTCCTTTTAACGGATTTATAAGTGAGTTTTTAATATACTTTGCAATGCTAAAAGGACTTTTAATAAATAACTTCTTTGCATTAATTGTCCTTTTGTTCTCAATAGCAGGTTTGGCTCTTGTCGGTACAATGGCTATATTATGCTTTACAAAAGCATTCAGCATAATATTCTTAGGCATGCCAAGGAGCGAAAATGCTAAAAATAACACCAAAGACTCTGACAGAGTAATGCTTATACCAATGGGGTTTTTAGCGCTTTTGACACTTTTAATAGGTGTAGCACCTCAATATATGTTTAACTTTGTTCTAAAACCCGCTCAAGTGGTTATGGGAGCACAAACACTTGCAATACCCGCTCAATACGGCGATATTATGCAGACGATTTCAATCTGTGCTTTGTCGTTCTTGGCTTTTGTAGTTGTTTTACTTCTTATAAAAGCAAAATTCTCAAACAAAGTTGCACTGCATGAAACTTGGGGCTGCGGTTATGATAAACCCAATAACTTTATGCAATACAGTGCTTCATCTTATGCAAGCCCGTTTTTATCTATGTTAAAACCTTTATTTAAGAAAGTTTTTGACATAGAAAAACCAAAACAACTCTTCCCCAAAAAAGCTCATTTCAGCTTACACATTGATGATATTGAAGAAGCATACATAATAAATCCGCTTGTTAAATTTGACGAATGGTTCTTGTCAAAATTTGAAAGCATTCAAAGCGGCAATATTCAAAGCTACATAAAATACGGCTTGATATTTTTAGTACTGATAATAATTGGAAGTTTCTATATAGGATAATAAAAAATGGCGATTAAGATTTTAAATTTGATAATTGTTTTATTTGTACCTTTCCTAATGCTTGGAATAATCAAAAAAACTAAGGCATTCTGGGGCGGAAGGTACGGCGCACCGGTTTTGCAGCCGCTATATGACTTTGTAAAACTTATGAAAAAAGATTTTGTAATAAGCAAAACCACAAGCGGTATTTTTAGAATTACACCTGTAATTGTTATCGCAAGTGCTTTGTTTGCAGCACTTTTTGTACCGCTTGCCTCATCAAGCGCCATTATTAATATCCCCGCGGGATTTATAATCTTTGCGTATATTTTAGGACTTTCAAAGTTCTTTTCTCTAATAGGTGCAATGGACACAGGCAGCAGCTTTGAGGGTATGGGGGCTTCTCGCGAGGCTTGTTTTACAACAATTGTAGAGCCTGCGTTTTTTATGCTTTTGGCCTCAATTATGGCACTTAGCGGAAATTACACATTTGATGCTCTTTCAAAAATTATAGAAAACTCGGGAAATTACGGCATATTGATTTGCATATTTGCGCTAATTGCGCTATTTATAATGATTTTAACGGAAGGCTCAAGAGTTCCCGTGGATGACCCTGCTACTCACCTTGAACTTACTATGATTCATGAAGTTATGATTTTAGACAACTCTGCTGCAGATTTAGCACTCATTACTTGGGCATCGGGCATTAAGATGCTGCTTTTATCATCGCTTATTGCAGCAATTGTTATACCGCAAGGGCTTCCTCAGTGGATAGCTGTTTTAGCTTACCTTGCTTTAATGTTTATAATATCCGTTATTATCGGAACTATTGAATCTGCTACGGCAAGAATTCGTATGTCACACGTTTTTGAGTTTATTTTTGTAATGAGCTCATTTGCGCTTGTTGTACTTGCTCTTGTTGTTGCAAGGATGTTTGGAGGCTAATTTATGGAAAACGGTTTTATAATACTATTTGGGCTAACGATGCTCTACTTGGCTGCAACAAGCAGGCTGGTAGCACATATAAGACTGCTTGTAGTGCAAGGCATATTGCTGTTTTTAATTTGCGCTTGCAATTTTGAACATCAACACGCTTTAAACATAGCTTTCTTAACCGTTGAAACACTCATTGTAAAATCAATCGTTATACCTTGGTTTTTGTTTAAAGTTGTTAAAAAAACCCACGCTAACCGTGATATCGGGGCAAACATACCTCACTTTTACTGCCTTGTAACGGCAAGTATAATACTTATAGCAGGTTTTTTGGTTTCAAATTATTTTACAGGCTCAAGCACAATGAAAATGATATCTCCGATTTATTTTGGAGTTTCAATTGCAACAATAATAATAAGCTTGTGGCTTATCACAATTAAGCATAAAATCATCTCTAACGTCATTGAATTTATCACAATGGAAAACGGTATTTTTCTTTTGTCATTATCAGTCGCAAAAGAAATGCCCGTGCTTGTGAATATGGGCGTTTTGCTTGATGTATTTATTGCTATATACATTCTCGGTTTATTCGTAAATGAAATAAACAGAGAATTTAATGACCTAGAAGTTTCTAACCTGTCAGATTTAAAGGACTACAACAATGATTAATGTGATTTTGATATTTCCGATTGTAGCTTGCATACTTATGGCACTTATTAAAAAAAGAGCCTTCGACTGTGCAATGGTTAATGTTTATGCGCTTTTACACATCGTATCAACGACGTTACTTGCGCTAAACATAGGAAGAGAAAACAATATACCCTACTTTACCGTAGATAATACCAATTTGATATTTTTGATAATTTTATCTTTGGTATTTTTTATGGTTGCAATTTATAACACAGGATACACAAAAACTCTTGATTATCCTGACAAAAAAATAGGGCACTACTCGTTTATGATAATGGTTTTTGTCCTTGCAATGACAGGAACTATTTTATCAAGCAACTTAGGTATAGCGTGGATTTTTGTTGAGGCAACAACACTCTCAAGTGCTTATTTAATTTATTTCAACAAAACAAAGCACTCAATTGAAGCGGCTTGGAAGTATGTTTTCATATGCTCAATAGGTATTGCGCTTGCTTTTGTGGGAATAATTTTCTTAAACATAGCACAAGGCAATATAAACACACTTGATTTTGCACAACTCTACAAAAATGCTCTGCTTTTTGACCCTTTCTGGTTAAAGTTGTCTTTTGTGTTTATGCTATTTGGTTTTGGTACAAAAATGGGTCTTGCACCTGTTCACTTCTGGCTGCCTGACGCGCACTCGGAAGCACCCTCGCCGATTTCTGCACTTTTATCTGCAACGCTTTTAAACTCTGCATTTTTGGTTATTGTAAGAGTATTTAAAGTCCTAGACATTGCTCAATGCGACGCTTGGGCAAGAACAATGCTTTTAATAACAGGTTTTGTATCACTTTTTGTAACGGCAGTATTTGTATATCACATAAAAAACTACAAAAGAATGCTTGCATACTCTTCAATTGAAAATATGGGCATTTTGGCAATAGGTACGGCTCTTGGCGGAGCAGCTTTGTATGCCGTTATTTTACACCTTATAGGCCACTCGCTTGCAAAGGCATCATTCTTTTTAACATCAGGGAATGTACTTGAACTTTTCAATACAAAAAGAATAAAATCCGTTCGCGGTCTTATGGAAGCAGACAAAAAAACAGGCTGGCTGTGGATATTTTCATTCCTTGCAATATGTGCTTTCCCTACATCAGTCTTGTTTATCAGCGAATTTATAATGATAAAAACGATGATTATTGAAAAACACTACCTGCTATGTGCCTTATTTGTAATTCTTTTAACAATAGTACTTTGGGGCATAGGAAGAGTTGTTATAAAAACTACATTTGACAAATTAAGCGAGGATAAAGTTCAAAGCGTACAAGAAAACAAGAAAAAACTCTGCGCTTGTATGTTTATACCTCAAGCAATTATGCTTATTATAGTGTTTGTCTTGGGCGTATACATTCCTCCTTTCTTAAACAGCATAATTAACTGCGCAACTGCAGGATTTTAGGGGATAATAAAATGAACTGGATTAAAACAAAAAATAATACTAAAATTAACTTAAATGAAATTCCCTCCCTTGATATAGACACCCTAAGGGATGAGATAATCAAGCTAAATAAGCGCCCTGTAGGCTTTTTTGGCAAGGAATGGGGCGAAGGGTCTACAAGACTTTTTGTTATTCTTGCAGATGATGAAAACTCAGACCTTTACGTTTCATCTTGCATATTTGACGCAGATGAAAAAGGCTATGAGTCACTGACACAGACAATACCGTCTTTCCACGTATTTGAAAGAGAGTTTTATGAGCAATTCGGCATAAAACCGCTCAACCACCCTTGGCTAAAGCCTCTACGCTCTCACAAAAAAGAATATAAGTTCTTTGAAATGGAAGGTGAAGAAGTCCACCAAGTAGCGGTAGGGCCGATTCACGCCGGCGTTATTGAGCCGGGGCACTTTAGATTTATGTGCAACGGAGAAACCGTTTATCACCTTGAAATTATGCTCGGTTATCAAAACAGAGGGGTTGAAAAACTTATGGTTGAATACCCCACAAACCAGCTTGCAGAGTCAATTTGCGGTGACAGTGTAATTGCTCATAACCTTGCTTATTCAAAAGTTATGGAATGCCTAAAAGATGTAAAAGTTTCAAAAAGAGCCCAGCTTATAAGGACTATGGCGCTTGAGATGGAACGGGCTGCAATTCACATAGGGGACTTAGGCGCTATAGCCGGTGATATCGCTTATCTTATGGGAGCATCGGTTTTTGGCGCTACAAGAACTCTTGTAATTAACACTATGCTTGAATTCTCAGGCAGCCGCTTTGGCAGAGGCTTAATAAACGTAGGCGGTGTTAATTTTGATATAGATAACGAAAAAATTGAACGTGCTACAAAAACCCTTACTAAAGTTGAAAAAGACGTAGACAGAATGGTTAAAACAATGTTAAAGAACTCTTCTGTTATGTCAAGGTTAGAAAAAACAGGTACAGTAAGTACTGAAAAAGCCCTTGAAATAGGTCTTGTAGGTATGGCAGCAAGAGCTTGCGGGGTTAACTTGGACTCTCGTTTTGACTTTGCCGATGAATGCTTTAAAAGTTTGGCACTGCCAAGAAAACTCTTTAAAGGCAAAGGAGATGTTAATTCAAGATTTAAGTTAAGATATCAAGAAACCATGGAATCCTTAAGTATAGCAAAAAGAATACTTGATATGCTTAAAAACGGATATAAAGAAGAAGTTTTAAACACCGAGCAAAATGCGCTCAGCGCAAATTCTATGGCTATTTCAATTGTTGAAGGCTGGAGAGGCGAAGTTGTTCATATAGCCCTCACCGATATGAATGCAAACCTTTCAAGGTACAAAATTAAAGACCCGTCGTTTAACAACTGGTACGGTCTTGCTCTTGCGGTCAGAAACAACGGGGTATCTGACTTCCCGCTTTGTAACAAGAGCTTTAACCTATCGTACTGCGGAAATGATTTATAAGGAAAAAATTATGTTTGATACACTAAAATCAAGAATTTATCAGGGAAACCAATTTATAAAAGACATTAAAAACGCCCCTATGCGAGAACAATTTAGAGGACTGCCAAAACTGTGCAAACAAAACTGTACAGAGTGCAAAAAATGCCTCTCTATCTGCCCTACAGGAGCGCTTAGCCTTGAACCTTTCTCAATTGATATGGGAAAATGCACATTCTGCGGAGCTTGCAAAAACATCTGCAAACACGGGGCAATTGATTTTACAAACTTCTACAAACTAAGCTCTACAAAAAGAGAAAACTTAATCATAAAAGAAAATATGACTCCTCAAGAGTATGAAAAAACAGCTATTGAGGTTAGAAAAGAAATCAAAAGAGTATTCAAAAAATCTCTAAAATTAAGACAAGTATCGGCTGCAGGCTGCAACGGATGTGAAATGGAGCTTAACGCTTGCTCTAACGTAAACTTTGATATGGGAAGATTTGGTATAGACTTTGTCGCATCGCCACGTCACGCCGACGGGCTTGTAATAACAGGGCCTATTTCAGAAAATATGGCTTACGCACTTGAAGACTGCTACAAATCAACTCCTGACCCAAAAATCGTCATACTTTGCGGCTCATGTGCTATCTCAGGCGGAGTTTTCCAAAACAGCGACAAACTAAATCGTGAATTTTTAGATAAGTATCCTATAGACCTATACATCCCGGGTTGCCCCGTGCATCCGCTAACCTTTATTAACGGGGTGCTGGGATTTATATCTGACAAATAAATCTATACGCTTTTTAAGGCGTCTTCAATATCATTTAGAATATCGTCAACATTTTCTAAGCCGACAGAAAGCCTTACAAGACCGGGGTTTATACCGCAAGCTACAAGCTGCTCATCGGTTAATTGTCTGTGTGTAGCCGAAGCGGGGTGAAGTACGCAAGTTCTGATGTCCGCTACATGCACTTCATTTGATGCCATTTTTAGACTGTCCATAAACTTAATGCCGTTTTCTTTACCGCCCTTAACAGTCACTGCCATAACTCCGCTTTGACCGTCAGGTAAGTATTTCATCGCCAGTTTATGGTACTTATTATTCTCCAAACCGGGGTAGTTAACATGTTCAATTTTAGGGTGTTTTTCTAAGTATTTAGCCACTGTTATAGCGTTTTCACAGTATCTTTTCATTCTAACTGCAAGTGTTTCTAACCCAAGGTTCAAAAGAAAACCGCTATGACCCGAAGGATACGCGCCAAAGTCGCGCATTAACTGCATTCTTGCTTTTATTATGTATGGAGCAAATGAATAATCCCTTGTGTATATTGTCCCATGGTAAGATTCATCAGGTTCACAAAACTCGGGGAACTTACCGTTAGTATAGTCAAACTTGGCTCCGTCAACTATTACGCCGCCTACTTGCAGGGCATGTCCGTCCATATACTTTGAAGTAGAGTGAATTACTATATCCGCACCAAAGTCTATAGGCTTACACAATATTGGTGTAGCAAAAGTATTATCTACAATAAATGGAAGTCCGTTTTTATGAGCAACTTTAGCAAACTTTTCAATGTCTAATATTTGTAGCGAAGGGTTAGTTAGAGTTTCACCAAATATTGCTTTGGTATTAGGCTTAATCTTGGATTGTATTTCCTCTTCATCAGCATCAACATCTACAAATATACACTCTATTGCAAGTTTTTTTAGAGTATATGCAAAAAGATTTACCGTACCGCCATATATTGCACTTGTGCTAATGAAACTATCTCCCGCCTGACACAGGTTCAATATAGACATCAAAGACGCCATCTGCCCTGATGAAGTACACATAGCAGCTACACCGTGCTCTAGGTCCGCAATTTTCTTTTCTACAACATCAACTGTAGGGTTAGTAAATCTTGAATAGATGTGAGATTTTGTAGGGTCATCAAAAACCGCTGCAATCTCTTGAGTGGAAGTGTAGCGAAATGTAGTACTTTGATATATAGGCATTACCCTTGGGCCGCCGTTTTCCGGTGTGTAGCCTGAGTGCAGGCATTTAGTTTCATCTTGCATATTTTTAACCTCAATCATTTTAATATTACAGTAAACTTATTTATATCATAGTGCAAATTTTGTTAAATAAATTATAACACCCGCAAACGCACTTATTAAAAACAGTGCACCAATCAGGATGAGTGAGTCTTTTTTATTTTTATTTCTTGTTAAAATAATCCATATTCCAAGCCCCGAATTTGAGCAAAGACCCGCTATTAATGAGCTAAAGGCAATTGAACCTTTTATAAAGAGCATAATAAGTGCAACAGATACGGCGCAATTTGGAATAAGACCAAAAAACGCTGCCATAAAAGGTTGAACAATAGAATCTGACATAAGGTGCGCGCCTAAATTTTCTGCCGAGCCAAAAAGAGTTATTAAAATATTAATTATTAAAGTCAAAACAAAAATAAAAAGACTTATTGTAAAAGTATGAACCAAAGGGTGCAAAATAAGCTCTTTTTTTATTTTTTTACCTATATTATGCTCACAGCAACCAACTTCAGACGTTATTTTAAGCGTTTTATCTTCTTTTATTTCTTTTGGAAAAATAAAGTCAAAAGCATATCCAGCCATAATTCCTATTAAAATTTTTATCAAAATAACAGGAATAACAAGAGAGGATTTATCAGGCATAGAGAGTAAAACAGGTATGGCCTCATCTGAAGTTGACAGATAAACTGCAAGCAAAGTACCTCTTGTAATTAAACCTCTGATGTATAAAACACTTGCTATAATTGAAAATCCGCACTGCGGAAAAGAAGCAACAAAAGCACCGATTAAAGGCGCGTATTTACCCGAGCGCCTTATATAGCTTGAAACTTTGTCAAATTGATAATACTCGATAAACTCTGTTGCAAGAAAAGTTAAAAACAATAAAGGAATTATAGGAACCAAATCCAAAAGTGCGTCTTTAAAACTTTCCAAAAAAATAATGCCCGACATAATAAAATCTTATTACTCAAGGGCATTATTTGCATCAACCGTTTCTTTGAATTTTAGTTTTGATTGTTTAATTTATTTTCTATTTCATCTCTTGATATTGGTCTTGTACAAAGATACCAATCGCTGCAGTATATCTGCTTTTCACTTGCTTCTTGCTCGCTTAATTGAAAAGGTCTTTGCGATGTCGGCACTATAACATCATCTCCCTCCTGCCAGTTAGCAGGGGTTGCAACTTCAAAGTTATCTGTTACCTGAAGCGCCTTTGTAAGTCTTAAAATCTCATCTAAATTTCTGCCTGTAGTTTGGGGGTAGTAAATAATAGCTCTGACGACACCTTTGGGGTCTATGACAAAAACAGCCCTTACCGTTCTTGAGTCGTTTTGGAGCATACCGTATTTTCTTGCTATTTCACCTTTTTCATCATCTATTAGAGGAAAACTTATCGCTAAATTTTCTAAACCTTTGTATTTGATTTTGTCTTTAATAGATAAAAACCAACTCATATGAGATTCAAGATTATCTACAGATAAGCCTATAAGTTCCGTATTTATTTTTTTAAATTCATCATAATATTTTTGAAAAAACATTATCTCTGTTGTGCAAACCGAGGTAAAATCCGCAGGGTGAGAAAAGAAAACCACCCATTTTCCTTTGTAATCACAAGGGAAATTTATTTTACCTAGTGTAGTTTGAGCACTAAAGTATGGTGCCATATCGCCAATTAAGGGCATCTTGTGCAGTTTTTTTACAGCCTTAACTCCAATAGCACCTGCAGCCAGAGCAAGTGATGTAAGCATTATTTTTTTAAACATAGCATTCCTTTCTTTTTTAGGATTTATAAAATAAAATCTCAAAAAAACCATTACCCGAAACTACAAAATATTAATTTATGTAAAACATGTATTTTAGAGCAACGAAAAATTAACAAAAAAACTTTTTCACATCGTTTATAGTGACAAATACACTTTATAGCGAGGAAAAATATGAAAATAGAGCGCATTGAGAGCCTGAAAGCAAATACTAACAACAATTTTAAAGCTAAATCAACAAATAATCCCATTAAAACAAACACCTTTTCTTCGCTAAATGAACTTAACGGCATAACTGCCACCTATTACGATATAAACTTTGGCGGAAGCTATGAAGCCAATAACAAAAGGAAACTTGCAAAGGCAAGTGCAAATTTTACTCCTGAAGCACACAGATTATGGAAAGAAATTGAAGATATTACAAAAAAATTCGGACACTCTAAAATTACTCATCAGCACGTATTTTTAGCGGTGTTGTTAGATTTGAACAATTTTATCGAAAGCTTAAACTCCGGCACTAAAAAATATGACGAAGAAGAACAATACTTGACCGCAAAAAGCCTTGAATCATTTGTTGGAGATTTTAATGTATTAAAAAACGAAGAAACAAGAAAAAAGATCGAACCCATCATAAAAAAATACATAAGAGAAACCGCTCAGGAAATCAGAAACTTAAACTTACCAAAGTCTAAGTTCTTTACACCTAAGCCTACTGACGAACTTATTGCAGACCTAAACATAGCTTACTCTGCCACAACTCAAATTGCTGAGACGGACGAATTCCTTGATAACAACTTTATGGTAGCGCTATTGTCTTCAAATGACAGAAAACTTTTGGGTAAATTAAAAGATTTTAAATTTGAAATGCAAAAAGAAATTATGATTGACAATTTGCCCGAAAAACAAAAAACGCATTTGAATTTTTATGACGATAAAGCTGATCAGCTCTGGAAAAGCTTAGACCATGGCAATGATACATACATTACTTATGAAGGTGACAATAAAACATCAGTCAAACATTTAATTTCAAGCTTTACAAATTTAATTAAAAAACCGGGACAAAAATATAATAAATTAAACGAGCAAAATACAAAGATAGTATTATTCAACAGCAAAACAACTTTTGATGTCATAAAATCTATGGCAGAAGAAGCTAAAAAAGACCCTGACACAACATATATCTTCATGGTTAATTTTGCCGAATTGCTAAAAGCAAATACGGTGGCGGAACAACGCGAATCAATGTATTTAGACGAAAACGAGCTTGCATTGCTTGAAAATAAAGGCAAAAAAGGTGTGCCCTCTAACATTAGAATGGTGCTTATTTCAAATAAAGACACATACTACGGCAACACTCAAGCAGGTGCAGGCGTGAAACCATACATTGAGCACTACAATACTTTATCAATACCTATGGTAAATTCTTCAGATGCAAAAGAAATACTAAAAGGTGAAACAGGCAGAGCCTTTATTGACACACAGATTAAAAAAGAATTTGACCCTGAGGCTATTGATTCAATAGTAAATGCAACAGATAAGCAAGAAGGCTATTACCCTGAAAAAGCTCTAAGATATATGAAAAAAATTGCCGCATTTTACTCGGATAAAGAAAAAATAACGGCAGCTGATGTTGAAGAATACGAAATACAAACTTCAGACATTAAAAAAACAGATGAATCCCAAAGTGAATTTAGGGTTGTTTTTGACACAGGTAAAAAACTTGATGATATAGTAGGCAACCCTATGACAAAAGCTGAAGCTCAAAGTATTGTAAATCAAATACTCATGAGGAAAAAAGGCTTTACAAGGGGTTATACAACATTCCTTGATAACGGAACTTCATACGGCGGCGGTAGAAGGCACACGGCTGAAGCAATTGCGGGGGAAGCAAATATACCGATGGTTATGATAGACGCCAAAGAATTTGCCCTAAAAGACATTGAAGCACTCTCGCAAAACGCCAACTTATCTGAAATTAAAATCAAAAAACTTATAAATACTGCAAAAACTCAAGCTGAAGCAAACAAAAATAAAACCGCTATGATATTTATTGAAAACTTCGATAACTTCGGCTCAAACCCTTTATATGGAATATCTTCAATATATGAACAAAAGGCATTTTCTCAACTGCTATCCGAAATGGAGCAGGTAAGGAGGAACGAAAATGTTAACCTCATAGTGGTAGGTTCGACAAATTATCCTGATTATTTAGATGAAAATATCATGAAACCATATAAATTCTTGGATAAAATTATAATCTACTCACCACAGGATGTAAGGGACAGAAGCGACATACTTAAATACTATATAGATAAGAATAATCTTAAAATAGCCGCTCAAAACGAAGGAGAAAAAGAACAGCTAATAAGAAATGTTGCCGAAACAACTAATTACTTCAGCGTTGTAGATTTAATTTATCTGCTTGAAAAAGCTGATGACATATCTCGTGAAAGAGGAAAAGATGCAATAGATAAGCACCGATTTTACGGAAGCATATCTGCAGGTTACAACAGGCAGGGTATCTACAAGAGCCCGAGCCGAGCATGATAACGAGCTTGTAGCAAAACACGAATGCGGCCATGCTCTTGCGCTTCAGGTTATGTACGATATAGCCAAAAAAGAAGAAAAACCTTGGCATCTGCCTGATAAAGTAAACTTCATTACCCTTGACCCGAGAGGCAATTTTGGCGGAGCAATGTTCCCAAAAGACTCCGAAAATGACCAGTGGAGCTTTGAGAAAATATTCTCCGACCTTGTGTGCGACTTTGGAGGCCACGCAAGCGAAAAGAGATTTTACAACATGGATGGCAGCTGGGGCATAACTCAAGATATGGCAATGGCAACACATATGGCAAAACTTGCGGTACAGAAAATGGGTATGGGGCCAAAAACAGGAAGAATATCCGTTGAGAGAAACCAACTGGGTATGAGCGATATCTCTGAAGAGCTAAAAGCCAGAATGGATTCTGATATGGAAGTGTTCCTCAAAAATGCCGAGATTGTTTCGGATAAAATTGTTGAAGCTTACAGTGATTTTGTTGATATTTTCGCCGAAAAATACAAAGACATTGTAGGAACAGGTGATTGTATTATAAGCTCGGATGAATTCAGCAAAATGCTTGAAGATTGGAAGAAAACCCTGAGCGAAGAAAAACTCAAAGAGCTTGATGCACTTGAGGGTGAAATCCTTGATATAATTACAAAAACCAAAAAAGGTGAAGTAGCAAAAAAATAATCTCTTAGCCTTGTGTCTATAGCGCAGTGTGCTAATTTACGCACTTAGTATTCAAATTATAATTTGAAACAAAATGAAAACAAAAGTGCAAAAATTACTACTGCTGTTTTTAGTTGTTTTTATATTCTCAACACCCTTATACTCTAAGGACTTTCAAATTGATATTAATGAAAAAACAACTCTTATTAACCTGCCTTTTTGGGAAAAATTTGAAGACGAGTTTCTTATTTACTATATAGTATGCGCGATAAAAAATAACCACAAGGCAAAAAGCGCCATATATAAAAGCGAACAGTTAAGGCAAGAGATGAAAATGACCCTTGCAAAGCAGTTTCCGACCCTTAGCGTTGCTTCTAATTACCTTGGGGTAAATATCCCCTACCTTGATAATTTTCAACTGGATAAAAACGGGTTCATTTTACCTTTTCAATTTAGGTATGAAGCGGATTTGCTCTTAAAAAACAAAGACAAAACAAAATCTAAAAATAAACTCTACAAGGCTCAAAAACAAGATGAAAATACAGCCTACATAGTTCTTGCTTCTGATGTTGCAACTGCATACATTAATATTTTAAAATTTGATAAAACAATAGAGCTGCAAGAAAAACTGATTAAAAACAAAGAAGATATTTTCTTAAGAACAAAAAATAAATTTAAACACGGGGTTGTATCTAAAAGTGAGCAAAACGATAAATACAAAGAACTAATAAGCGCACAAGAAGAGCTTGAAGAACTAAAAAAACAAAGAAAACTCGCTATAAATAACCTAAAGCTGCTTTTAGGAGATACAAGCGAATGTGACAAAACCATAAAAAGAGCGGATTTTGATAAATTTGCAAATAATATAAATGCTCCAAATGAAATTAACTCAAGCTTGATATACTCTCGCCCCGATGTATTATCAGCACTTTATAAGCTGGAAAGTGCAAAAATAAATATAAAAATAGCCAAAAAAGACTTTCTGCCGACATTTAACATTAACGGCTTTTTAGCCTTTGACACTTTTGGTGCGGGCAACTTTTTTGCTTGGAGCTCAAGTTTTGCAGCCCTTATTGCAGGCGCT
This sequence comes from uncultured bacterium, assembly GCA_949285255.1. Taxonomy (GTDB): domain Bacteria; phylum Cyanobacteriota; class Vampirovibrionia; order Gastranaerophilales; family Gastranaerophilaceae; genus Galligastranaerophilus. The sequence continues at coordinate 50,437 of CASDXV010000002.1, forward strand.
ACACAGGATATTTTTAGAGGCGGAGAAAAAATAGCAAACCTAAAATACGCTAAAGCACGCTATGGCGAGCTTTTTGAGTTATTTTTAGAGGCTAATCTAACTGCAATGAAAGAAGTAAATGATGCACTGTATAAAACAAAATGCGATTTAAAAATCTATAATCAGGAGCTTGATAAATACCAAGTTGAAAAAAACAACTGGGAACTTGAGAATAAAAGATTTATCCAAGGGACAAAAAGTTTTATAGATTTAGCCCAACAAACATCAAAACTTATAACCTCAAAGCAAAGCTGCGCTCTTACAAAAGCTCAAAAACTAATAGATATGGTATCTTTGTACAAATCTGTGGGAGGAGCGCTATGAAAAAGAAAAAATTATACTATTAGCTGTTTTTCTTATAGTTTTTCTTATTGTTTTTCTGATTATAAAACTAAACGGAAAAAACCCCGATGAGCTTGTGCTATATGGGAATATAGAAATACGTCAGGCAGATGTAGGTTTTAGAGTAGAGGGAAGAGTAAAAAAACTCTTTAGAGAAGAAGGGGACGAGGTAAAAAAAGGCGAACTGCTTGCAATAATTGACGATACAACCTATAGCGCAAGATATAAAAAATCCCTGGCAGATATTGAACAATATAGAGCACAAAGCATAAACTCAAACTCTATTTATCAAATGCACAAATTACTATGTGCTGAGGGCACAACGTCAAAAGAGCGCTGCAGTGAGATTTTAAAAGACAAAGACGAGAGCAATGCAAAACTAAAATCTGAAATAAATCAAAATAAAATCTACAAAGATGACTTGGATAACACTAAAATCTACGCCCCAAATGACGGGATTATCACAACAAGAATAGTAGAGGAGGGAACTGTTGTGGGAGCTCAAAACCCCGTCTATACAATATCTCTTAACAATCCCATTTGGATTAGAGCTTATGTATCAGAGAAGAATTTAGGTAACATAAGCTATGGTATGAAAGCTCTTGTACTGACAGACTCAATTGACCCTATTACAAAAGAAAAAAGAAAATACGAAGGCAAAATAGGCTACATCTCGCCTGTTGCGGAGTTTACTCCAAAAACCGTACAGACTGAGGAGCTAAGGACTGACCTTGTTTACAGAATAAGAATTTATGTAGATAAAAAAGACCAATATTTAAGGCAAGGAATGCCCACTACCGTTATCATCAACCTAAAGCAAGGCAAAGGAAATGACAAGCGCAGTAGAGATTAAAAATATCACAAAGATTTTTAATGAGGACATAAAAGCGCTTGATAATTTATGTCTTAACATTAAAAGGGGGCTTATAACGGGTATCGTTGGAGCGGATAGCGCAGGCAAAACAACGCTTTTAAGAAGTATTACAGGCTTTATTGTGCCCGATAAGGGAAAAATTACCACACTTAATCTTGACCCTGTTGAGCAGAGAGATGAACTTAACTCACATCTTGGTTATATGCCTCAAAAATTCGGACTTTATGAAGATTTAAGCGTTATAGAAAACCTTGAATTGTATGCAAAATTAAAAGAACTCCCTTTAAGTGAGAAAGAAAATACATTTGAAAAACTTTTAAAATTCACTAACCTTGAACCTTTTAAAAAGCGCCGCGCAGGAAAATTATCAGGAGGGATGAAACAAAAACTGGGGCTTGCCTGTGCACTTTTGGGCTCGCCCGAGCTTTTAGTGTTAGATGAACCATCAGTTGGCGTTGACCCTATTTCAAGAAAAGAACTTATGAAAATGGTCAAAGAGCTCTCTTTAAAAAATACAACGACAATATGGTCAACTTCGTACCTAGATGAGGCTATGAGCTTTGATATGTGTGTTGTTATGGACAAAGGGAAAATTATTTTTTGCGGCAAGCCAAAAGAGCTTGGCAAGGACTCTAAAGACTTTCAAAAAAGTGTTATAGAGCTTATGGGAGGCTACAGGGAAACTAAAAGCCTCCTTACCAAAGATTTTGAATTAAAAGAAAATAGTATAAAATACCCGATTGAAGCTGTTAATCTTGAGAAAAAATACGGAGATTTTTTTGCGGTTAAAAATAACACATTTTGCATTAAAAAAGGAGAGATATTCGGACTCTTAGGCCCTAACGGGGCAGGGAAATCCACATCTTTTAAAATGATGTGCGGACTTATAAAACCGACATCGGGAAGCGCTAAGATTATGGGTGTTAATATAGTTAAAAACCCCACAAAAGCTCGCTCCTACATTGGTTATATGGCACAGAAATTCTCTCTTTACGGCTCACTTGACACAGCGCAGAATCTGGACTTTTTTGCAAGTGTATACGGGCTAACCGGTGAAAAAAAAGAAGAAGAAATAAAAAAAATGGTTGAGATTTTTGAACTTGAGCCGTATTTAAAAAGAGATACAAAAGAGCTCTCCTTAGGCTTTAAACAAAGGCTTGCCCTTGCCTGCGCCATTATGCACAAGCCCCCTGTTTTGTTTCTTGATGAACCCACATCAGGGGTTGACCCCATAGCAAGAATGGATTTTTGGTCACATATTAAAAGCTTATCCAAAAAGGGCGTAAGCGTTATGGTGACTACTCATTTTATGGATGAAGCGGAATACTGTGACAGAATAAGTTTATTTTTTAAAGGAGAAACCATAGCCACGGGAACGCCTTTTGAACTTAAGGAAAAAGTGTCGGCTGATAATATGGAGGAGGCTTTTTCAAGACTAATTGAAAAATCGCAAAAAAATGAGTAAATTAAAAGCACTTATAAAAAAAGAATTTTTTCAGATAATAAGAGACCCCTCAAGCATAATGATAGCTTTTGTTATGCCGCTTTTATTACTTTTGATTTATATGTACGGGGTAAACCTTGATACCTCAAAAATTAAACTGGGGTTAAAATTTGAGGACACAAGCCCTGAACTTTCCACCCTTATGCGCTCTTTTGACACAAGTAAATACGTAAGAGCAAAAATATACGCTTCAAGAGATGAAATGTATAAAGACTTAACAAGGGGTAAAATTAACGGCTTTGTAGTCATTCCAAACGATTTTAGTTCAAATATTCAAAGAAAAAAACCGGCACACGTGCAGATTGTAACAGACGGGTCAGAGGTGAATCTGTCTAACTACATAAAAAGCTACCCTCCAAGCATTATAAGGCAGTGGTTTAGCCAAAGCGACTATAAGTACAATATTCAAAAAGAGCCGATAAACACACAGATTAGATACTGGTACAATCAAGACATAAACAGCCACCACTTTATACTGCCGGGGTCTCTTGCAATTACAATGACACTAATAGGTATGCTCTTAACCACCCTTGTTATGGCAAGAGAATGGGAAAGGGGGACAATGGAGGCACTTTTATCTACAAGAATAACCAAACTTGAAATCATTGCAAGCAAGTACATACCCTATTTTATTTTAGGTATGCTCTCTATGGCGTTTAATGTTTTTGTATGCACCGTGATATTTAAAATCCCATTTAGAGGAAATTACTTTGTACTCTTTGGCGTTTGCGCGCTTTTTCTTTTTTGTGCACTTGGAATAGGGCTTTTAATTTCATCAAATTTTAAAGACCAGTTTCTTGCAAGCCAAAGTGCTCTATCTATTGGTTTTTTGCCCGCACTTATGCTATCGGGGCTAACTTTTCCGATAAACTCAATGCCTCAGATTTTGCAGAGCATAACCACAATTATCCCCACAAGGTACTTTGTAACTTTTATACAGAGTGAATTTTTGGCAGGAACAATATGGGAAATAGTCCTTATGAATTCCGTTTTTCTTTTTATTTTAGGGGTTTTAATGGCTTTTATCGTTTATAAAAACACAAAAACAAGGATACAATAGTGTTTAAAAGAATCTTATCTCTTGTAAAAAAAGAATTTCTTATAATCTGGCGCGACCCAAAAAGCCGCATGTTAATTGTTTTGCCTCCTTTAATGCAGCTTTTTATTTTCGCTCATGCTATGACAATGGAGATAAAAAATATAGATTTGAGCGTACTTGACAGGTCAAATACTTATGAATCAAGGGAACTTATCTCAAGATTTGAAAACTCAAAGTGGTTTAGAAAGATAATTTATGTTCAAAATGAAAAGCAGTTAAGAAAAAATATAGAAACACAAAAAACCTCTATGGCTCTTGAGATTAACTCCGATTTTGCAAAAAATTTAAAAAGAGGAAAATCAACTGACCTGCAGGTTATTACAGATGGCAGACAAACAAATACGGCAGCTATTGCAGGCTCTTATGCAAGCGAGATAATAGCGCAGTATTCTGATGAATTTAAAAAAGACAAAGGCTCAAACATACAAACAGACACAAGGAGCTGGTACAATCCAAACCTTGAATACCTTTTCTACACTCTTGCATCTCTTCTTGTGCTTCTTGCAATGGTGGTAACTCTTCTTTTAACTTCACTTTCTATAGCAAGAGAAAGAGAAATGGGAACATACGAGCAGCTTATAGTTTCACCTTGCACCCCCTTTGAAATCCTTGCAGGAAAGACCATTGCCCCTATGGCAGTAGCTATAGGGCTATCAGGGTTTATGCTTGTTGTTACGGTAACATTTTTTAAAATGCCTTTTAGAGGCTCGCTGTTTTTGTACTTTATAAGCACCATTGCAGCGCTTTTATCTATAACGGGAGTGGGGCTTTTTATCTCTGCACTGTCTAAAACCCAGCAGCAGGCGATTTTAGGAGCTTTTACCTTTCAGACTCCCGCTTCTCTTTTATCAGGATTTATTTCTCCTATCGATGATATGCCCGTATTTTTTCAATATCTTACATACCTTGACCCTTTAAGGTTTTATATGGTAATAGGCAAAGGAATAATTTTTAAAGACATGGGGGTATATGATGTTTTAGCAAATATTATACCGCTTATATTAATTGCCATATGTACGCTTACGGGAGCCTTGTGGCTGTTTAGAAAACAACTTGACTAGACTCCCGTAAAAGTAAAATTATATTCTGTTATGCCATACTCCGCCGTCACGGTCAATTAAGCCGTCATAAAATGACCAAAATCTAAAAATACCCGTTAGGCCTAAAAGCGCGTGAGTAACAACTTTATCTTCATGCTGGTCGTTTACTATCTGACCTAATCCCGGCCAAATGATAAGAGATAGCAAACCTGCGCCGACTGACCTTGCGCTAACATGCCCGTCAACACCGTGAGTTCCTGCAAAACAAGGAGCAGATAAAGACAGTACAGAAGCTAACATCAAAACTGCAAAAAACTTTTTCATAATATTCTCCCAATAAATTCTAAAACTCATTTTATCAGACTTTTTTAAAAAAGCTTTTATGTTTTAGTTTTTTGTTACATAAAATTAAAATTTTATTTTATTAAAGCTTGAACTTCCTTGAAGTTAGGATGTTTAGCACCCTTTAGCCAAGCAAAAAGAACCATCTCAAGAGATAAAACCTTGGCTCCTGCTTGCTTTAAATACTCCATAGCACACTTAAATTCATACTTACTTCTTGAAGCACAAGCATCCTGTACGACAAAAACCTCATGCCCCTCATTTATAAGTGCTAAAGCACTTTGCAGTACACAGATGTGAGATTCTATACCGCAGATGACAACTTGTTTTTTGTGCGAGTGTTTAATTTTATCAGCTATTGGCTGCTCATATAAAACACTGAAAGCAGTCTTTTCATAAGGGCTATAATCTTGAGCAAGTACATTTTTTATCTCATCAATTGTCTGTCCCAAGCCCTTTGGATACTGCTCGGTTAAAACCACATCTATACCAAGAGTCTTTGCAGCCTGCACAAGTTTTGAAGATTTTTCCACCACTTGAGCGCTCACGTCTTCTTTTAGCATTTTTGTAAGTTTTTCTTGTATATCAATAACTAAAACAATTGAATCTTGAGTATTTAGCATATTATCTCCTCTAGTATTTTCTTTTAGTATAGCAAAAAATTACCTGAGTGAGAAAATTTCTCTTGCTTTTTTATGATGAGGAATAATAAAACCGAAAGATGTGTGATTGTTTTTTGATGAAGCTATCATTGAACCTAAGTGAGCGCTTATAATCCTTTGTGACAAATATAGCCCGAGCCCTGTGCCCACTTTGTTAAATTTAGCCGCACCCGATACGTATTTTTCAAAAACTTTATCCAATATTTCATCAGGAATATCAGGACTTTGATTATTTGAAGTAAATACTATACCCTCACTTGTCTGCTCTATAACTACGTTTATGTCGCTTCCCTCATAGCCATGGGATATTGAGTTAGATATAAGATTCATAACAACTCTTTTAAGCTGTGTCCTATCTCCATATACAAGAGGCGTTTTATCAACGCATTTAAGATTGATTTTCTGTCCCTTGGTGCTTGCAAGATTAGTAAGCTCAAGGTAGCACTCTTTTGCAAGATTATAAAAATCAAAATCTTCATTAACAAGTCTGGCATCCCCGTTTTCGTATTTATAGGTAGATAAAACATCGCTAATCATAGTGAGCATATACCTGCATGAATCAAGAGTTTGCGACACCATCTCATTTTGTTCTTCATTTAATTTACCGAAAGTTCCCCCTAAAAGCAGCTCAAGCGAGCGAATTTGCGCTATTGTAGGAGTTTTTAGGTCATGAGTAAGAGTTGCAACAAATGTTTCTTTATGAGTTTCAATTATTTTTTCCTGCTCGATATTTCTTACAAAAACGGTTATACCTTTGATTTGACCGTCTTTGTTTTTAATGGGAGATTTTTCTATCCTGTACCAGTACTCGCCTGCATTTGCAAGATTAAATTTGCACTCTTCAACAAGAGATTGATTATATCTTATAATGTCATCATCTTTTACTTTGGTAAATATTTTCTCGTTTTTAAAAACATCATTTGTGCTCATACCGACAAGTTCCGAACACTTTATACCGCTTAGCTCTTCAAGCCTTTTATTTGCACCGACAATTTTGCCGTCCAAGTCCTTAAGAAAGGCAACAAAAGGAAGATTATCAAGAATAGAATTCATATAGTATTGTTTTTGCAAGAGCACTTTTTTTAATTCTTCTTCTTTAGTAATGTCCCTTGAAATACTCATTATGCCAACGACATTATTATCCTCTATCATTGGCGCCATGAATGTATTAAAATATTTTCTTTCGCCGTCTTTAGCATTAAAACTGATTTTAAAATCTACTGATTTTGCGGTTTTTATAACGTACTCAGAGTGCCTTACAATAATATCAGCTATATGAGCAGGCAAAATTTCGGTATCAGTTTTACCTATAACATCATCTTCTTTTGCCCCTATAAGATTTAAAAGCGCCTCGTTCATAACTATATAGCGTCTTTTGTAATCTTTATAAGAAATTAAATCAGGGCAGTATTTACAGATACTTTTTAGCAGTTGTTGAGAGTTATCGCATTTTACACTCAATGATTTAAGCAAAAATCTGTTTTCAAAATTTGAATGTATAAGCCAAGCTATCACAAAGACTACAATAGCGCTTTTTATACCTATATAGGGTTCATTTAGCGTATTTAGGACCAAAGATAAAACAAAAAACGCAAACAGTATTACATAAAATATTATTTTCAAGGTTGTTTTTTTATTTTTCATAATTTTCTCTTAGAAAAGCTGCGACCTTACAGCCTTTACCGCAGCTTGCACTCTGTCATCCACATTTAATTTATCTAAAATTGCACCTACATGAGCTTTTGCCGTGTGCGCACTTATTGATATTTCATCTGCTATTTCAACATTTGACTTACCGTCAACCAAAAGCTCAAGCACCTCCAGCTCTCTTGGCGTGAGCATTTTTTTAATTTTTTCTCTATCAGGATATAATTTATCAAACTCGTATGACTCGGGCTTTGGTATAGAGCTGAAGGGAACTTTTTCTATTTGCGGGTCATACCAGTGAGCACCAAAACTTGCCGCCTTTATAACCTCAACAAGGGTTTCAATTTTTATATCTTTAAGGGCGTAACAGCTTGCACCCGAAGCAATTGAAGCTCTTACTTCGCTATCGTTTTCATGAGAGGTTAGTATGACAACTTTTGTATTAGGGTATTTTTCCTTAATTATTTTTGTCGCCTCAATACCGTTCATATTTTCTAAGCCTAAATCCATAAGAACAACATCGGCCTGTCTTTTTTCCATAGCGCAAATACACTCATCCGCGCTTTCAAAATCGCCGATGAGCTCTATTTCATCAAACTTCTCAAGAGCATATCTGTATGAAATTCTCGCCAGAAAGTAGTCTTCTACAAGATAGATGGAAATTTTTTTCAAACCAGCCTCACAGTTTTTAATAGTATAAATTATATTTATAGAAAACTACAAGAAGAATTTTTTTTACATTACCCATATGGGCAATATTATCAATAATTAACCTATATAATTTTCATAACTGTGATTTGGGTCAATGAAAGCATAAACGCTGTTCCATCTGTTTTGCCAGCCTTTTTCAAAGACCTGTTGAGATGGGTTATTTGCAACTATGCTTATATATTTTTGTTTCCTGATTTCCATAAATTTATCAACATCGCCGCCTGCTTGAGAATCCATTTTCTTAGCAGCTCCGACACCGTGATTTACTGCAGCGTCAAATACCGCAAACGCATACGCACTGTCGCCGTTTTTAGCGTACTCCTCGGCACCTGAGGCTTGGTAGTAATTTTTATAGTAAATATCCATTACTTCTTCTTTTGTTATGTTTCTAACATCAGCGTTAGGGTCGCCCTTGTAGTTTCTGTAAGTTTCTTCTGTTATACCGTAGTTTGTAGCACCGCCATTATCTGCGGGGTGGTCTGAAAATCCGCCTTCAGAGCCTAAAATATGCCCCAGCATTTCATCAAAATCAGCATCGAATGTATTTTGAGCTTTTTTGTTTTCTGATGTTTGTATTTCATCTTCTACTTTTTTAAGCTCGTCTTGAGCGTTTTTCAGCTTGTCTTGAACGTCGCTGAGTCTTTTTGCCTTAATGTCTTCAACTGCTGTTTCTTTTTCTTCATAATTTGCTATTGCTTCTTTTGTATCTTGAGAGCAATTTTTTTCAATTTTTTCCTGTAATTGCGCCTTTTTAGTTTCAAGCTCTGATTTTTCCTTTTCAAGAGTTTCTTTTTTGGCCAATAAACCATTTTCAGGGTCATTTAGTTTTTCTTCAAGCTCTTTATTTTTATTTTCTTGTTCTTCTATTTGAGAATTTAGTTCGGATTTTCTTTCCTCAAGCTTTGCCTTAGCGTCTTCATTTCCTTCTTCAGGCTCTCCAAGTGAATCAAGTGCTTGTTTTAGAGAACTTAGAGTATTTTCGCCTTTTGTAAGGTCAGATTCGGTTTGAGAAATTTGCGATTCTACTTCAGATATTTCAGCTTCTTTTGCTTCAATATCACCTGTAAGTTGCATAAAATCTTCTTTTGTCTTTTTATCTACTTTTTCATCATTTTTAAGCTGTTCTTCCATTTGTTCTTTTGCAGCTTCCTGCTCTTGAAGAGCGGCCTTAACTTCGCTGTCTGTGCCATTATTTATCCCTGCCATTTCTTCGTTTAGCTCTTCTATTTTTGTTTCAAGCTCTTCTTTAGTCTGCTCGGGAGTTTTTGTTTCAGTTGCACTTTGAGTATTAGAATTTGCATTTGTTCCTTGAGATGAAGAATAAGGATTGGAAGCTATACCGCCGCCTGAGGGAAGATTAAGAGGGCCTTGGTTTTTAGCATTATCTATTTGCTCAATCATTTTATCGGCAAAATTATCAAAAGAGTTTTTAAAATTGTCAAACATTTTACTCAACGGGTCATCTTGTTTATTTTGCTGCGCAATTTTATCTATTGCAACTGCAATATCATCAAGTGAAAAATTATTTGAATCAGAATCCATTCCTTTAAACGCATTAATAAAATCTTTTGCCTCTTCATCGCTTATCTTACCATCGCCGTTAGTATCAATGGTTTGCGAAAATACTTCATTGTCATAGATTTTATCAAGCATGGTATAAAAAGCCGAGTCGTCATTATCTTGAGAAGCTTGTTTTTCAACGGTTAGACCTGACAAATCAAGGCTTTCAAGTTCTTTTATCGATTTTGTAAAAATAGATTCATCAACACCGGTAGACGAGGTTAGGTAGTTTTTAAAATTTTGGCCTGATGCAAAAATATCAATGCCGTTTTGCTCGGCAAGCTTTGCTAAATCAGAATCCATAGAGTCAACATAGCTTGATGCTTTATCAATTGCATCTTTTTTAGATGAAGACGAAATTGCATTTTGCACATCCGCCATTAATTGTCTGATTTTATCAAAAGCCATAATTTTCCTCGGTGCTATACTATATATATACTAAGTATATACTAAGGAAAAAATTTACCTTTTTATTTTAGTTTATTAACTTTTGTTAATAAACTCATCAAGCTTAAGTCTTAATTCGTCTTTTGTACTTACAACAATTGTTCCTTGTTTATCAAGTTTATCTTTATCACAATACCCCCAACAAACACTTATTGATTGAATTTGCGCATTTTTTGCCGTATTTATATCAACCAAAGAATCACCAATGTATATAGCGTCTTTTTTTGAAATATTAAAATGCTCTAAAATCTTATTCACACCGTCAGGAGAGGGTTTTTTGGCACAGTTTGGTGATTCTCCCACGCTATACAGTATCAAATCCTTAAAATATTTGTCGCACAAGTCTTTTACCGCAGCGTCAAATTTATTGGAATTTACCGCCGTATAAACATTTTTTGACCTTAGATATTGAAGTATTTCAATAACACCATCATAAGGGCGGGTGTTTTTTGAGGAATTTTTACTGTAGTGCTCTTTAAAGATTTCTAAGCAATCACTAATTTCTCTTTCATCAACCCCTTGAGGCAGCGAGCGCTCGATGAGTTTTTTTACTCCGTTACCGACAAAATTTCTGACTTCATCTAAAGTGCGCTTATTATAACCCAGTTTATCCAGAGCAAAATTAACACTTATCCATAAGTCTTCAAGCGTGTATAAAAGTGTACCGTCTAAATCAAAAATAACGCACTTCATTTTAAACTCACAAACTGTAACTTTTAAAACAAATATACTACAAAAACTAATATTTACCGATTAAGAAAATAGGAAGATTATTCTCATTAGCATAATCTCTTAAATACTGCGGTGTATCATCAAGCTTATCCTCTTTTGCAACTACCGCCTTAATTTTAGGATAATAAGCCACAAACTCACAATGACTGTCTTGTTCTTTATTTGTGTTCATAAAATCATCCATGACATTTAAGAGGGCTTTTTTGATTTCACTTGAATCAAATTCATACTGTCCTATTTGATATTTTCTGTTTGTACCAAATTGGGTTAATTTGTTTCTGTAAATTAAATCTTTAAGATAAAACTCGCTATACTCATCTTCGCTTACTTTACCCAAAATATTTAATTCATCTAAAAACGCATCTCTAAAATTATTTCTTTCTAAATCACTCTGACAAGCGCGAATTGCATATTTAAAGTCTTTTTTTGTACCTGAGCCAATGTTGCTGCCTGACATTTGAACTACATTATAGGGCATATTGCTAAGCACTACGCCATATCTTCTGTTACAGTATGTTCTTTTATTATCAAGGCTTATTAAAGACTCGCTTAGAACACCTGCATTATTAATATCTGCAAGGTATTTAAGCTTGCTTAAATCGCTTTCTTCTTCTACCATATGAACAAGCAGCCTTACATCATCTTTTTTTACACCTTTTGAAAAACCGTATTGATAAAGGTCTTCATCATCATTTATTTTAGTAAAATTAACTACTTTGTATTCTCTGCCGTCAGATGATTTCTCGACAGGAATTTTTGCAGGCATTACTACCTCTGTTGAATAAACAGCATTACCGCTTTGATTAATTTTATCTGTTTTATCTTGTATAGGCTGCATTCTATATGGGTTTAAACCGTCACAGTACTGACTGAAAAGAGATGAACCTACGCCTAATAAATCGGCTCTGGCGAATATTTGTGCAACTTTAAAATCCTGAGGTCTTCTAAACATAAAAGCAGGAGTATCAGCGTCACAACATCCGGTATTGTAGTCTTCAAACCAATGGTGATTTTTTATTAATTCAAAAACTCTATCTGAAATTTCAGAGCCGATATTTAGTTTATCGAGTATAGATTTTACATAATAAGCGCTTGTATTCTGATGCCCCCTATCCACGACGCCATCAGCCTTACCCAAGTCATGAAAAAGCGCCATTAACTTGAGAGAAGTTCTCGAGGTAGGATTAAGCTCTTTATACATAGGATTTGAAATACAACTGTTTAATACAACAAGGGTGTGTATGTCATTTGAATAGATGTGTGTTGGGTTTTGGGGTTTTCCTATTGAATTTATAAACTCGGGAAAAGCTGAAATGATTGTATTTAGACAATCATCGAGTTCACTTGAGCCTGTTTGGGCTTTATTTGAGTGCAAAAAATTATAAGTTATATCATACACAGCCTTTTCTTGAGGAGAATTTAAATTGAGTTTATTTAATCTTAAAAGACCGTTATAACCCGTAATTTCATCATTTTTAATAACGGGAATTATACCGAGTTTAGAGTATACTTCCTCCCTTTTTTGCTTATCAAGGGTTTTTGTCAGTTTATTTAAGTCATCTATGTAGGCATTTCTGGAATACGACAATGGTATACCGCTTTTACCAAATGACCTTATAAGCCTGTCGTTTTCTATAAGCACATTTTCAAAATTTGTTAAAGAGGGGTCATAGCCATCTTTTGCGCTTTCTGCTACAGGCACATTTGACAAGAATTTCTGAAAAAGCCTTACTACATTTACTTTTGGTACATCTATTGCAACATCGGAACCCATTAAAGAAGCCTCAAGAGATAGTGCCGCTTTTTCAAAATAAGGGTCTTTAATGTTCAATATTTCAAATTTGTCCCTTATACCCTTAAACTTTGATGCCATCTCGATACGTTTGATTAACGGCAGGTCAAAAGTGTTTGAAATAGAGTAAATATCAATATAAGCGCGTCTTTCATCCCAGTCCAAGAATTTAGTGTTTTCAAAAAGCTTATCTGCAGTTTTATCATCCATATTAACAAGTTTTACAACATCATCAACAAAAAGCGGGGAAGAGTATCCGACAATACTTGGCACTCTTTGTGCGCCTTTATCTATATAATTAATTGCGCGATTAAATTTTATTTCATCAAGTTTTGCAAGGGACAAAATATCATATGCGCTTATATAATCATTTTCTTGTACCCTTGAATCAATATACACTTTAGCCCTTTGCATTTGTTCTTCATCTAAATCAGACAGCTCATCAAGTCTGTTTAGCTCTATTGCAACAACGTTTTTAAAGCAGTCTTGAAGATTCATAAAATACTTAGCCTTTTCCCACTTGTCTTCTTTTGCCAATGCCAAATTTTTAATAGAGTTTGACGCACCATAGAAGCTCAAGAATGTCTTTTCCTCAAGTGCTTTGTAGTATCCTAAAAGCTCTTCCATGCGAGCTTTAACCGTTTCAAAGTCGGTATCAGTGTGCATAATATCTTTAATTGCAGAACCGCTCAGCTTTTCCTTGAAACATTTTTTAAAATCATCATTATATTTTTTCAGATATTCAAGTTTTCTAAAATACTCTTCATCCCCATTTACCATATCAAAAAAAGATTCACTAAAAGCATAATCATCACAATATGGAGCAATTTTTTTAATCTGCTCTTTATCTAAAATAGGAACAAGGGGGAAAGAATCTAAATCAACAGCATCAGGAAGAGAAATTTTTGAAAAATTCTCGATATTTTTACCATAAATTTCAAGTTCTTTTTTACCTAAAGAAAGTAAATCAAGACCATGTTCATTTAGCTCTTTAACTATTTCTTGAGGTGTGGAGTTTTCATAGTATTCCATGATGGTTTTTGCAAAGTAGTCTTCATCACCCGAGATAGCCTTAAACAATTTTTTTAAAAGTTCAATCTGTCCAATTGTTGCATTTGGCAGCTCAAGATAATCCCTTACCCACTTATCAAGCTTTGGGTCAGACTTACCGTTTAGTGCCAGAGGACTCTTTTGAGATTTTTCAAAGGCGTCTTTAGCGCAAAATACAACCGGCAAAGACTTTTTTGGAGTTTTATCTTGTTTTATGGTATAAAAATCTATCGGCTTTACGTTCATACTATTTTAAAAACAAAAGAAAAATAATATTTGCACCATAAAATCAATACAGTTCAGAAGGTATTGCATATAAAACAGTCTCCAGCTTATTTTCGCTATAATGCCCGAGTCTGAAGATATAATCTTTAAGGCTTTTAGCTAAAAATACGGGTATATCAAGAAACTGTTCATTGGAATGATAAATAGAAACTGCAAGCTGCGGCCTTTGAGCAACAATTGTCTTAAGCCCTCCCTTAAGCGCATTTATCTCTGAATTTTCAACATCCATTTTTATAAAATCAATTTTAATATCTCTATTTGCAGCAAAATTATCAATAGTATCTGTCTTTATGGTTATTATTCTTTGCGGTCTGTTGAAATCCGTTTTAACCGATACTATTCCTGAGCCTATTTTTGCTTCAAGTTCTTCGCGAAATTCTATTTCCGTTTGCTTATCCCAAAGTCCCTTAGAAATAATTTCTATACGGCTTTCTCTTTTTATAATATCTTCTAAAACAGGAGCTTTAAAAGACTCATAACAGGGCTCAAAAGAATATACTTTCTTGCAGTTTGGAAATTTTTTCAAAAACATTAAAGAAAACAGTCCGTCATAAGCTCCTGCATCTACAACCGTCTTTATTACTTTTTGATTAATATGTTCAAAATAATGCTTAATTGAATAAGAATTACCTGAACCGTAACCTCTTATAATTTCGCTGTGATTTTCTCTAAAATATTTCCCTATATTCTCATTGTCATGATTTTTAAATCTGCATTCTGCCAGCAAACTGTATAATTTTTTGTCTTCTTCAAAATCAAAAACATCCAAAACCTTTTGACTATCAGGCATTTTAAGAACAGATGCGCTAATCTCATCAAAAGATTTTTTATCTATCTTTATTACATTTTTTACTCCCATAGACTCAAGCAAAAGCTCCAGATAATATCTTGAAGTATACGATGTAACTATTGCGGTATCTATTTCATCAACCCTATCAAAAACTTCAGTCGGTTTATATACCGGTATATTTAACATTTGAGCGCTCTTGTTTGAATCTAAAAAAAACAAAATGTTTATATCTTTTCTATATTCTTTTATCAACTCAAACATTTTAACCGCTATATTATTAGAGCCGTAAATACATACATTTGCCCCGTTTTTAATACCTTTAATCAACTCCAGAGTATTTTTAAAACAATTCATAAACCCTCACCGTAAAATAATAAAACACGATAATTATAATACAAATTATGTTATTATTTTTTTATGTTTAAAAAATATTTAACCGATTTTAATAAAAACTCTACAGTTGCAATATACGGCACTAACTACTTTGCCCTTAATATACTTAACTGCATAAAAAACAAACGGCCGGATATAAAGGTTGTTTTTATATCAGACAATACAGGCAACAACTTTATTAAAAATGAAAAATTATACGAACTTTGTGAAATTGTTAACATTAAAAATTCAATTGAGTGTGTCATTATAGCTTCTTACTCTAAATTATTTGAAATAAAAGAATTCCTCAGCTATTTTAATATCGCATATAAAATACCGAGCAAAAAAGATGAGATATTTTTTAAAGTAGAAAAGTATATAGAAAAACAAAAATCAGTACTTGATATATTTGAAAATGATGCTGATAGAACCCTATACAACATCCAGTGGAAATCAATATGCAGCGGGGATTATAACAAT
Source organism: uncultured bacterium (assembly GCA_949285255.1). Classification (GTDB taxonomy): domain Bacteria; phylum Cyanobacteriota; class Vampirovibrionia; order Gastranaerophilales; family Gastranaerophilaceae; genus Galligastranaerophilus. The sequence goes on from CASDXV010000002.1 coordinate 66,205, forward strand.
AGCGAACAATATGTAAAAAATACCCACGGTATCTCAAGGTACACGCTTTTGAGAAATTATTCCAAACAGTATTTGGAGTTTATAAACAAAGATGCGATAAAAAACATGATAGATGGCGGTTTTTTTAATGGCATAAACTCATTTGTTTTTAGACGAGAATTTAAAAATCTGGAAAAAATATATGCTTATGAACCGCTTTATGAAAAATTTAAAAATAAAAATTATGACCCGTTTATAAAAAACGACAAGCGAATTGAGATAATCCCAAAATGCCTTTGGTCTTGTTCTTGCGATATAGAATTTTGCGAAAACCAAAACTACAACTCCGCCTCGCGGATACTGGGGACAAAAGGGGCTGATTTTGTAAAATCATTTGAAAACACTCAAATCCTGCCCGCTGTATCAATCGATGAAGAAAAAGACAAACAAAATCTGCCAAAAATTAACTTCATTAAACTGGATGTGGAAGGCTCAGAGCTCAATGTGTTAAAAGGCGGGTCGTTAACGATAAAAAAAGAACGCCCGCAAATGGCAATATCAATATATCACACCATTGATGATTTCATTAATATCCCGCTATACTTAAATGAAACTCTGCAAGATTATATATTTCATCTTGGACACTACAGCTACGACCTTTGCGAAACAGTGTTATACGCTATTCCCAAAGAGCTTATAAAAAATTAAGGGGCTTTATGTACATACCTTTTGAAACAATAGGCAAAACAATTGCACTTTTTTGTACAAAAAACGCAAAAAATAAAGTTTTAGATTATTTTATGGAACTAAAAACAGTACAAAACTGCAAATATATTGAGAAAAACTATAAAAAGGTCATAAAAAAATTAAAAAAGGTAAAAAACAAAAGAAAACTAAGGGTTGCATTTTTATGCAGCGATGAAACAAAGTGGAAATGCGAAAGTCTTTTTAAATCGCTTGAAAAAAGCGAACATTTTAGTCCTTTTATTTTGGTCACAAAAAGCGATGCGCCCAAAAACAGCAGTAAGCAAATGAACTCAAAAGAGGTTCTTGATGTTTACAACTTTTTTACTAAAAAAGGATTTAAAACATATTTTGCATATGACACATTGAAAAATAAATTTATACCGATAAAAAAATTCAAACCGGATTTAATTTTTTACCAGCAGCCTTGGTATAATAATACACAACAAGGCCCTGTAGTGTCATCAAAATTTGCCCTTACATATTATGTGCCTTATTACATAACAAATGTTTCAAGCCCTATGGAGTATAACTTACGTTTTCACAGATACATACAGCACTACTATGTTTTAAACGAAATTATTAAAGACTTTTATTCACAAAGAATGAAAAATAAAGGCAAAAACCTCAAAGTTGTCGGGCATACCCAGCTTGATTACTATTTAACAAATAAATGCGCAAAGGATTGCAAAAACTATGTAATCTATGCGCCGCACTGGTCAATAAATTATCCTCAGGAAAACTATGCAACATTTGAATGGAACGGCAGGGAGATATTGAATTTTGCAAAACAACACCCTGAAATAAACTGGGTTTTTAAGCCGCATCCGATTTTAAAACACAGATTATTGACACAAAATGTAATGACAGAGGATGAAATAGAAAATTATTGGAACGAGTGGAAAAATGCTGGGCTTGTTTATGAGGGTGGAGATTACATGGAATTATTTACAAATTCAAAGGCAATGATATGTGACTGCGGTTCGTTTTTAACAGAATATTTGCCTGTGAATAACCCCCTTATAAGACTTGTTTCAAAAGATGCATATCCTTATAATCCATCCGCTCAAATCGTTGTAAGTGCATATTATAGCGCCTCTAACCTACAAGAGTTATATGAACTTTTAGATAAAGTTATTTTAAAAAACATGGATACAATGGAAGAAAAAAGAAAAGAAATAATAAAAAAACTTAATTTAAATTCCAATAATGCCGCACTAAACATACTAAACGACCTAAAAAATGAGCTTGACATCAAATATCCATAAAAAGTATATTATTCTTATGAAAGGGCGACTAAGTGGGTAGTGATTTTTCTAAATACGTTGAGGAGATAAATTTTAAATCTCAATATAGAAATTTGATTAAAAAATTAAAAAATAAAAAAGTTTTAATATACGGAGCAGGCAGCTTTTTTCAATACATTAACAGCAACTATGACTTATCAGCTTTAGATATAGCAGGCATAAGCGATTTAAAATTTGTCGAAGAAGAATACGGCAAGGATTTTTTAGGGTATAAAATCATACCTTTTTCAAAAATAAAATCACAAAAAATTGATGTAATTTTACTTACAATACAACATTACAAAAAAGTTTGGCTGGATTTTGAAGCAAATTTATTCTACGAAACTGATTTTAAGATATTTCCACTGGCAAAACAAAATAAAGAACTCGAGTCTAAAAATTTATACAGCCCAATAGTACTCCTTCACAGAGTCAACTGGAAAAAAATACTTAAAACCAAAAGAAAGCTGCCGATTTTGCTAACAGAATTAGATTATATAAGCAAAATCAAAGCTATGGAAACGGTTGAACATAATTCAAAAAAAATATTATCCAAACTGCAAAAAAAGGTAAGAAAAAACAAAATAAAAGTTTGCTTTACTCTTCACCAGGCATCCAAATGGAAGTGCGAGACTATATATAAACTCTTGGATGAAAGCGAGCACTTTGAACCATACATAATTGTCACCATACCCGACGTTAACAATCCCGACTATCCCAGTATTAAAAAATCCCACTTTGAGCAAACTGTGGAATTTTTCAAAGAAAGAAATTATAGAGTTATTGAAGGATACGATTGGAAAAAAAGACAATACATACCCTTTAAAAAATTTAAACCTGATATTATCTTTTATCAGCAGCCATGGGATGTACAAAAAAAACAAGCTCCTCTTGTGGCGTCAAAATATTCACTAACTTTTTATGTTCCGTATTTTATTGCAAATGCGGGTAATGAAATTGAATACGGGCTTGATTTTCATCTGCATTTATATCGTCACTACATTTTAAACAAGGAAATTTATGATTTTTATTCCTCAAAAATGTTAAACAAAGGCAAAAACCTAAGAATTACAGGGCACCCCCAGCTTGATTATTTTTATTTAAATAGAGACGAAATAGACAACGCGCAAAAAAAATATGTAATATACGCACCCCATTGGTCCATAAATGTGCCCGTTGAAAATTATTCAACCTTTTTGTGGAACGGCAAATATATTTTAGAATACGCAAAGTCCCACCCTGAGATATCTTGGGTATTTAAACCTCATCCGATATTAAAATACAGGCTAAAGAATCAAAAAATTATGTCTGATGATGAAATTGAAAACTATTGGAATGAATGGGAAAAAATAGCAACAGTGTATGAAACAGGCGACTATATGGACTTTTTTAAGCATTCATATGCAATGATTACAGACTGCGGTTCATTTCTAACAGAGTTTTTCCTCGCAAAACAGCCTGTTATTCACCTTGTATCAAGCAATGCCATTCCATATAACCCCTCGGCTGCAAAAATTGTAAAAACATATTATCAGGCACACAACATTGATGAGCTCGAAAATTTCCTAAAAACGGTTATAATAGATAAAAACGATTATTTAAAAGAAAAAAGACTTTCTTTGCTGCAAGAAATGAAACTTGACAGTTGTTATGCCGCAAAAAATATTGTTGACGACATAAAACAGGAATTAAGGCTATGAAAAAAGTGCTTACATACGGGACATATGACCTATTACATGTAGGACACATAAACATTTTAAAAAAAGCAAAAGAACTTGGTGACTACTTAATTGTAGGCTTATCGACCGATGAATTTAACGCCATAAAAGGAAAAAAATCATTCTACACCTATGAACAGAGAAAAACCATTCTTGAAGCAGTAAAATATGTAGACTTGGTAATTCCTGAGAAAACTTGGGAACAAAAAACAGACGATGTTAAAAAATACAATATAGATATTTTTGTTATGGGTGATGACTGGGAGGGAAAATTTGACTTTTTAAAAGAATACTGCGAAGTTAAAATCCTGCCCCGCACTCCTGATGTTTCAAGCACATCAGCAAGAAACTATCTCGATGAAGCATATAAAACCCTTCTAAAATCCTAAACCTTTTCAAAATAAAGTTTTAATAAGTATTTAAAAGTGGGCGAAAGAAGCGGTACTATAGGGATATTTTTGTTTTTTGAGTTTTTCAAAATATTGTTTTCTATAGATTTTGCAACATCCAAATCGTTAAGCAGTGCAATTATAATTACATCGCATTCAAACTCTTTCATATCATCAGGCGCTATTGCTCTAAACTTGGTCGTATTAGATGAAATATCGTTAGCAAATTTCATATCAGAAATTGCGACGATGTTTAAACCTGAAATATCATATTTTTTGCAAATTAAATCAAAAAATGTTCCCGCACCATAGATTAAAACTTTTTTACCTTTATATTTTTTTGCAATTTTATCTATCTGTCTTTGAGCGTTAATCTCTTGTAAATATTTTTCTAAATCCATAATCAGCTATCCTCAAAGTTGCAACCGATACTAATTTTATTTTTTTATTATATAATAAATATTATTTTGCGGAGAAGAATTTTGCATTTTACGAGAGTAAAGTTTACTTTATATGAAAGATTTTTAAGAGAACTAAGAAAAAAAATCATTGCACAAAAGACAAAAAAAGAATGTCTGAACTTCATTAAGAAAAACAACCCCAAGAAAATATTGATTATGAATTCTTCTTCATATGCAAAAGGGATGTTTAAACAACGCTCTCACCATTTTGCAGAGCTTTTATCACCTTATTTTGATTTAGTTTTATACAAAAGTTTAGCAGATGATGGTATTGTAAACTGGCAGAAAAATATATGGCTGACAAAATGGATTCCAAATGCAAAATTTGAAAATATTGAAGTGTATTACTATACCACTTCTGTCAATCAATACCCCTACAAACTCAATAAAAAACACATAAAAAACAAACAGAAATTGATATATGACTACATGGATGAGATGAGCGAGGATATATCCCGCAATAAAGACACAATACTTTTGTGGAAAAATCTGACAAAATTAAACCCGACATTATGTATAGCCTCATCCGATAAGCTGTTTAATGACCTAAAAACAACTCACCCCAAGGTAAATAAAGTCCTTGCAAAAAACGGCGTTACAATAGAGCATTTTGCAATAGAAAAAGACTACAACAAAATACCAAGCGACCTAAAACACATCGTAGATTTAAAAAGGCCAATAGTAGGGTATTGGGGCCATTTTGGCAATTGGATTGATATAGAATTGCTAAACAAAGCAGCCAAGATGCGTCCTGATTATTCCTTTGTATATATAGGCAAAAATTTCAATTCAAAAGTGGACAAGCTGGAACTTTTGCCAAATGTTTATATTTTAGGCAGAAAAGATTACTCTATTCTCCCCCAATACGGTGTTTGGTTTGACTGTGCAACTATTGCCTTTAAATCGGGTGAAATTGCAAAGGCTACTTCTCCTGTCAAATTATATGAATACATGGCGCTTAAAAAACCTGTTGTCTGCACAAAAGACTTGAGGGAATGTTATAACTACACAGGTGTTTTAATCGCGCAAAACGAGGAAGATTTTATCAACAAACTCGATGAGGCAATTAAAATTTCAAAAGACGAAAATATAAGAAACGAATTGCTAAGACAGGCTCAAAAAGAATCCTGGCAAGAAAAAGTAAAAACTATTGTAGAAGAACTGAATTTAGAGGAAATATATGACAAACGGGTATAGCCTTAAAGCCAAGCTGGCAAGAAAAGTTTTTTCAAAAATACAACAAAGAAAAAAGCAAAAACAATATTTAAAATATTTTAAATTCAACAAAAATGTAGATTTGCTTTCGGTGTACAAAAATTCCAGAAAATGGATACTGAACAATACCGTCAAAAACAAAGGAATAAGACCAACGGTAGATATAAACGGCACGCTGAATGATATTGCCTACCCTGAAGTCAGCGGCTATTATATACCCTCACTTTTAAAATTTGGTTTTAGAGATTTAGCAAAACAATACGCAAGCTGGCTTTTATCCATTCAACACGAAAACGGCGCATGGCATGATTATCTGGATAAAGCCCCTTATGTCTTTGATACCGGACAAATTATAAAAGGCTTAATTGCAATATACCCGATAATGCCTGAGGTAAAAGACTCTGTTATAAGAGCATGTGATTATATAATCTCGCAAATTCACGATGATGGCAGATTACCCACCCCATCAAATGACTTTTGGCCGGAAAATATCTGCACCGAGCTTATTCATCTGTATTGCTTAAGTGCTCTTGTAGACGCGGGAGAATTATTCAACCGCCCTGACTATAAAACTGCGGCATATAAGGTTCTTGAATATTACAAAAAAAATAATTTGGAACAAATACTTGATTTTCATACATTGTCGCACTTTTATGCGTATATGATTGAAGCGCTTGTTGATTTAGGAGAAATCGAACTTGCAAAAACAGCAATGGATAAAATTGCAAAAATACAAAAGAAAAACGGCTTTATTCCCGCATACAAAAATGTCAACTGGACATGTTCCACAGGATTATTCCAGTTTGCACTTATATGGTATAAATTAGGAGAAAAAACAAAGGCTGATTTAACTTTTGATTATGCTTGCAGCTTGCAGACAAAAAACGGTGGCTGGCTTGGCAGCTACGGCAAAGGTGCAAATTACGCACAGTACAGAGAAATTTCTTGGGCGGCAAAATATTTTCTTGATGCCCTGAATTTAAAGATATCATCTCACTTTGCAAGAACAGTTGACAAAAATGTACCAAAAATGGGCGGAACTTACCCTCTTTCAGATTATATAAGCGACAATGACGGCAGATTAAAATTAATCCTTGAAAAAGTAGAAAGCTGCTTAAACCCTAACGAAAAAATTGTAGATATAGGCTGCGGACTGGGAAGAATTTTAAAAAAAATTGCCGCAAAAAGAAGCGATTTAGATATATACGGGGTTGATATCGCACAAGAAATTATTGAAAAACTGCCCGATAAAATTCACGGTAAAATCGGCTCATTGCTTCAAATTCCTTTTGAGGACAATTTTAGCGATTTTACTATGACAACAGAAGCGCTTGAGCACGCCTTGGATATTGAAAACGCAGTTAAAGAACTGGTTAGAGTTACAAAAAAGGGCGGCAAGGTTTTAATTATTGATAAAGATATTAAAGCAAAAGGCGCGCTTGAAACGCCGCCTTGGGAACAGTGGTTTGATAAAGAAGAACTAAAAAATATAATGACACAGCAGGGTCTAAAAGTAGAGATTATTGAAAATGTTCCTTACGGAAATAACAACTGTGCTAACGGGCTCTATGTTGCTTGGTTTGGAGAAAAGCTATGATACCAGTGTCTTTTAAATACAGTATTACAAGGCATTTAAAAAAAATTATAGAACATAACAAAAAGGAAAAAATACGCTCAATAACCAGCTTATATACAAATGATACGGCTTTATACAGGGAAACTTTTATATCTTTTAAAAACAAACTCCTTGTTAAAAAAGCTCAAGAGGGAGATTGGGGCTATTTTATATCACATCTTGCTCAGCAAGACTATAAACATCAGGATTTGTGGCATGATGAGTATTTTGAAAACCGCTACGGTATGCAAAAAATATATGAAATAATAAAGAACAAGCCTGAGCAAAACTTAAAAATTCTTGATATTGGCTGCGGCAACTGTCAAATGCTCAATAAATTAAAAGAATTGGGGCATAAGGTCTATGGCTTAGACTTATCACCAATAAGAGTACTTAAAAACAGAAAAAAACTTAGAAATATTGAATTTGGCTATGCGGAAGAAATTCCTTTTGAGGATAATTTTTTTGACATTGTAATTGCCCAAGAAGTTTTAGAACATGTTTTAGATTTAAAAAAAACATTGGGTGAAATAAAAAGAGTGCTCAAAAACAACGGCGAAACCTACATCCAAGTACCGTGCAAAAATTATACCGAATCAAACAATCACCTTAGACTCTTTAGCATAGAAACGCTCAATTTTTGGGTTAATAAATACCTTAAAGTTAAGGACATTCAAATTGTTCCATATAAAACAAACAGGGCTGAAAACAACATTTTTTTAAGTGCCATAAAGAACGATAAAATTGATGTAGAATTTTACCTTATGGATTCTTTTGAAATTTACCAGTATTTACCAATCTACAGTGCTCTAATAAATAAAGGTTATGACGCTAAATTTGTCTGCGAACCGCCTGAGAATAACATGGCAAAAAATTGGTTTGATTTCGAAAATTCAAAAAAAATATTAGACGAATTAAATTTAAAATACACTCAAAAATCAAACCCTTACGCAAAATTTGCTATAACAACACAAAGAGTATACTACTTAAGTAAATATCTAAACTTTAAAATCAATCTGCAGTACGGAGTAGGGTTAAATAAAACAAATTTTTGCAGCACAAAACGTGCTACGGAAGGCTTTGACGCAAGATTTATTTATGGTGAATACACAAAAAATAAGATTAAAAATTATATAGATGAAAATTATATCTATGAAATAGGCTTGCCAAAATACGATTTATACTTTAAAAATCCGCCTCAAAAAGAACAAATAAAAAACCAACTTGGCATAAATACAAATAAAAAGGTGCTGGTCTATTTCCCGACTTGGGATGAAGACAGCTCAATTATACCTTTTTATGAGGAATTAAAAAAACTAAAAGAAAGGTATTTTGTCGTTACAAAAGCACATCATTGCACCTTTAGAAGACCGGAGAAAATACAGGACTTGCAAGCCCTGTATGAAATTTCAGACATTGTGCTTGAGGGAAATTACAGTTTTTCAAATGCTGCTGCAATTGCTGACATTGCACTTATTGACGCAAAAAGCGGTGCAACTTGCGAAGTACCGTATCTTAACAAAAATATTCCTATATTGTATCTTTCCGTACAAAAAAAATTGAGAGAGTACTTTTATGAAGATATTTTTGAATTTGGCTATTTAACAAATGAAAAAGACAAAATACTTGAATATCTTGAAAAAATTGAAAGTTTTGATAAATTTGTCCAAAAAAGAGCACAGAAAATAAGCTACTATATAGGTCCATCTGACGCAAATTCGACAAAAAGAGCACTTCACGCTTTTGGGGATATACTTAAAAAAACAAAATAAAATTGCTCATATAAACAATGTATATTTAGCTCATAAACTCTATGGCAAACAATATTGCATTATAATTGTTATGAGGTGAAATATGGCGAAAAAAGTTCAATCTGTAGAACCAAACATTGCAGAATTAGCAAACGGGTGGTTAAAATCATACGGTCTGGATTATAAATTAGAACAAGAAAATCTAAATACAGAAATTGATAAAGCGCTAAACAACTATTTTTCAAAAAATGGCGGCAAAGGCGGAAACAGACCTGATACAAAATTATTGCTGCGAGATAAAAACCAAAAAGACTATCCTATTTTAATAGAGTATAAAGGCTATATAGATAAACTGGAAAAACTTGATACTAACGGTTTTATTGCAAACAGGAATGATAAAAACGAACTAAATTTCAAAAATATTAAAGAATATGCGGTAAATGGCGCAGTTCACTACGCAAACGCGATTTTACAATATACAAATTATACAGATATTATTTCCATAGGAATTACAGGGTGTAAAAACGAAGATGGAAAACTCTTATACAAAATTGGCGTTTACTATGTCTCAAAAAGCAATTTCGGTATGGGACAAAAAGTTGACAACTACACAGACCTTTCGTTTTTATCAAAAGATAATTTTGACAATTTCATCGAGAAAATTAATTTACTGAGTTTAAGCCCTGAAGAACTGGAACAGCGCAAGGCCATAAAAGAAGCAGAAATCAACAAAAGCCTCATTAAACTAAATAATGACATTTATAAAGAAGAAAAAGGACTTGGCGAAAGCGACAGGGTGTATCTGGTAGCAGCCTCAATAATAGCAACGCTTGGAATTCCAAACAAAGTCGCACCGCTTGACAAAGATGAGCTAAAATCATTAGACGAGGACGGAAATCGTGACGGCGATATAATTTTGCGCAAGATTAATGCTTTTTTAAGTAACAAAGAAATTCCCAAAGACAAAAAAGATTTAATCATAAGAACTCTGCAAAATACTCTGACTACCGAGAATATAAATAAAGTAGAAAAAGGAGAAACACAGGTCAAAAGAGTTTTCACAAAAATTGTAGACGACTTGGGTTCTTATTATAAGATAGGCTTGACAACAGATTTTACCGGCAAACTGTTTAACGAAATGTACAGTTGGCTTGGTTTTTCTGAAGACAAATTAAACGATGTGGTTCTAACACCTTCATATGTAGCAAAATTATTGGTAAAACTTGCCAGAGTCAACAAAGACTCTTATGTTTGGGATTTTGCAACAGGTTCTGCAGGGCTTTTGGTTGCAGCAATGAATGAAATGCTAAACGACGCCAAAGAAATGATTAAATCGCCCAAAGAACTTTTAGAAAAAGAATTACTAATCAAAACCGAACAACTTTTAGGACTTGAAGTATTACCAAGCATATATATGCTTGCCGTATTAAATATGATTTTAATGGGCGATGGAAGTACAAACATACTAAATAAAGATTCTTTAAGAAACTTTGACGGTAAATACGGATTTGGAAAAACAAAAGAAAAATTCCCTGCAACAGCGTTTATATTAAACCCTCCATATTCTGCAGCTGGCAACGGAATGATTTTTGTAAAAAAAGCCTTAAGTATGATGAATAAAGGCTATGCGGCAGTGATTATACAAAGCTCAGCCGGAACAGGCAAAGCAACAGAGATAAATAAAGAAATTCTGAAAAATAATACTTTACTGGCAAGTATTAAAATGCCTAATGATTTATTCGTTGGTAAATCCAGTGTTCAAACGTATATTTATGTATTTCAAGTTGCGCAAGCACACGAAAAAGATAACGTAGTTAAATTTATTAATTTTACGGAAGACGGATACACAAGAACAAACAGAAAAAAATCCAGCGTAAACTTAAAAGATACAAACAACGCTAAAGAGCGCTATCAGGAAGTAGTGGATTTAGTCAAATATGGCAAGAAAAAACTGCATTATTTATCCGAAAATGATTACTACGAAGGCTCTATTGACCCCCAAAACGGTGCAGATTGGAACCAAAGCGCCCCAATAGACACAACTCCTACGGAAGAAGATTTCAAAAAAACAGTGGCCGATTACCTAAGTTGGAAAGTTTCAACAATATTAAAAGGGGAAACGTATGACTGAATACAAAATATTTAAGATAGAAGATTTATTTGATTCACAGAATGGTAATGTAGATATTCAACAATACCACATTAACAACAAAGGATGTTTTGTAATTAGCTCCGGGTTACAAAACTACGGAATAATCGGAAAAACCGACTTGAATGCAAAAATTATTAAAAAAAACACAATTACAATAGATATGTTTGGCAACCCTTTTTTTAGAGATTTTGATTATAAAATGGTTACCCATGCAAGAGTTTTTTCAATTTCCTATAAATTTAAAGAGATAAATTATAAAGAAGGATTGTATTTTACAACTTTATTAAAATTCTTAAAAAAAATTTTTTCCTATGACAATATGGCAACTTGGGACAAGATAAAAACACTTGAAATCAAATTACCTATAAATAAAAACAACGAAATTAATTACGAATATATTCAACAATATATAGAAACAGTTGAAAAAGAACAAATAATCAAACTCTCTAACTACCTTAATGGTAAAATAAAAAAATAAATCACAAAATAAAGCTATTTATAAATACAATACTATTTATTGTAAAATAAAAAAGCTTCAAAAACCTTGAAACCCTCTTTTGATAAATGGTTGCGTGAGCCTGTATAAGGAAGCTCCATATTAAAAAAGACTCTCTTGTGAGAGTCTTAAAATGGTTGCGGGAGCTGGATTTGAACCAACGACCTTCGGGTTATGAGCCCGACGAGCTACCAGACTGCTCCATCCCGCGATATTATCGCTTACATCCCATTATTAAACGCTAAAAATAAAAATTCAACCCTTAATTTTCTTTAATTTTTACCAAACTTCATTAAACTTTTTTATCCACTTTATGTTAAAATACAGCTTATGAAAGGCTTGAGTAAGAAAAAGATTTACTTCATAACATTCCTATCCATAGCACTTTTGTGTACTTGCGGTTTTCTCTGGGCATGGTTTGTTACCCGCGATATAAGAAAAAACGTCGCAGGAGCGCTTAATCAAGCCCAAAAAGTTGAAGTAAAAAACCTTATTCTGACCGAAACAAAAAACCAAAAAAAATACTGGGAACTCTACGCCAAAACGGGCAGCTACGACAGTTCAATGCAAACTGTCGTTCTCACAGGCATTATAGGCAACTTTTATGATGAAAACAAAAACGTCGCTCTAAGCTTTGAATCTCCAAAAGGAACTTACCGCGACAGCGACAAAAACGTAACTTTAGAGGGCGAAACATTAATAGTATCAAAAGATGGCTCCTCTATTCTTGCCGATAAAATCGAATGGGGAGGCAAAAACACTGATATCATTGCCTCGGGTAATGTAAGAATTGCAAAAGATGAAGATTTCTCCACCGTGAGCGAAAAAGCCGTTTTCAACTCTGATTTTACTTTCTTTAAAATAATCGGAGACTCTCAGGTTAAAATATTTGCCAAGCAAGGCGAAAACCAAGAAAAAGTAAACCTATTCAACACTAAAGGAAAATAAATGAAGAAAATATTTCTTACAATAGCACTAATAGCTTTTACAACAATGTACGCAAATAGCGCCAATGTTGTGATTGAAGCTAAAAAACAAACAATAAAAATGGACCAGAACAAAGGCTTTTTTGAAGGCAATGTTCAAGTCAGCGTAGGCGACATAAAGGTAAAAAGTCCCCGCGCAGAGCTTGATTTAGACCCTGTGAGCAAAAAACCCTCACTTGCGACATTTTTCGACAACCCGTATGCTTTTCAAAATAAAGAAAACAAAAAACACGAAATTAAAGCCGACATAATAAAAGTATCGCTAATCAAAAAAAGCGTTCTGGCGCAAGGCAACTCACAATCAATAATGATGGAAAACCGCCAGCCCATTATGACAATTAACGCTGACTCTCAAGAGTACGACACGAATACAAAACTTATGAAAGCAGACGGCTCTGTTGTTATTCACTACCAAGACCTTGAAACTTTTTCAAACAAAGCAAGCGCTATTGTTGACAAATCAGGCAACATTGAAAACCTCAAGCTTATCGGCAATGTTGTTATGAAAGAAAAAGCAAATGTCATAAAGGGCAACATGTTTGAATACATCCCACAAAGAGAAGAATTTCAAGTATCCGGCAACACCTCATCTGATGTGACTTTTGAAGACGGCACAAGAGTTTATGTAGAGGCCAGATACCAGCAGTTCAACAAACTCACAAGCGCCCTTGTTGCAGGCGGAAACGTAAAAGTAAAATACAAAGACTACTTTGCCCAAGGGCCAAAGGCTCAGCTTTTTGTTGACCCAAAAACCAATAAGCCTAATACCGTGATTTTCACGGGACGCTCAAAAATCACAAGCGAGGGTTCAACTGTTGAAGCCGACAGGATAAAAATGACACTCAATCCAAAAGCGTTTTTTGCTGACGGAAACGTAAAAACAAGTATTTCTCAAGACGGTAATATGGAGATTATGCCTTAAATTATGAACATAACACTTGAAAACAAACAATGCTTAATAGCAGGTGATGGGTTACTGCCCGTTAAAATGGCTCAAAGTGCTAAAGAAAACGGATTTGAAGTTATTGCAATTTCACTTTCTTCAGACAACTGCAAAGAGCTTCAAAAGCACTGTTCAAAAGTCGTTTCGCTTGGTTTCGGGCAAGTTGAAACAATAGAAAAATTACTTAAAGACGAGGGCATAAAACAGCTCACTTTCTTAGGCAAGGTTTCAAAAACTATGCTCTTAAAGCGACCCAAACTTGAACCTAAAGCCATAGAATACATTAAAGAAGCCTTTAAATTAAACGATGACGCTATTATGTTAAGGATTGTGGAAGAGCTTGAAAAAATCGGCGTCAGCGTACTTGACCAGACAATATTTATCAAAAATCTTATGGTGCAAAAGGGTGTTCTTACAAAATGTTCACCGACCCAAGAAGAGCTCTATGACATAGAATACGGCTATAAAACAGCCAAAGAAATGGGCAAGCTCGACATCGGCCAATCTGTTGTTATGAAAAACCGCATGATTATGGCAGTTGAGGCGATTGAGGGAACGGATAAGTGCATTAAAAGAGGCGCAAAACTTGCGCGCGGCAAGGGTGCTGTTGTGGTAAAAGTTGCAAAACCCAATCAAGACAAGAGATTTGACATACCAACAGTTGGTATCAGAACCCTTAAAACTATGCGCAGATACGGTGCAAACGTGCTTGCGCTTGAGGCAGGAGAAACAATTATAGTAAATCAAAAGGAAATGATTGACTACGCTAACAAGCACAAAATATCAATCATAGCGGTTTAATATGGCAAAAAAAATATTTATTATTACGGGTGAATCATCAGGGGACAAGCACGCCTCAGGCGTTGTAAGAGAACTAAAAAGACTAAATCCTGATGTAATTATAGAAGGTATAGGCGGTCAAAACCTTAAAGAGCAAGGCGTAAAATTGTTTTCCGACCATTCTAAAATGGGAGGCATAGGACTTACACCAAAACTTATAATTGACCATTTTACTTTAGGCAAAAGAATTGTAGATTATCTTAAAAACTCCTTTAAGCCTGATTTAGTGCTGCTTGTAGACTATGGAACTTTTAACCTTGCGATTTCAAAATTCCTTAAAAAAGAAGGCTTTAGGGTGTTTTACTTTATCCCGCCTCAAATTTGGGCGTCAAGAAAATGGCGCATCCATACAATTAAAAAGAATATTGATAAAGTCTTTACAATCTTTCCTTTTGAAGAAAAAATGTATGAAAAAGAGGGTATAAACTCCACTTTTGTCGGTCATCCTCTGAATTTTGAACTGCCTGAGGCAGCTAATAGAGAAGAGTTTTTCACTCGCCACGGTCTTGATAAAAACAAGCGCCTTGTAAGCGTTTTTCCCGGTTCAAGAATGTTTGAGATAAAATATCTCCTTAAAATATTTACGGGTGCGGTAAAAATAATAGAGAAAATCTGCCCCGATGTGCAGTTTGTATTTTCTCATGCAAAAAACCTTAAAGATGACGCTTTTAGCGTGGATTACAAAACAATAAAAGGCGAAAATCAAGCACTTTTGAGCGTTTCAGACGCTCTTATTCTGGCATCGGGCACGGTAGCGCTTGAAGCGGCACTATACAACACTCCTATGATAATTGCTTATCGCGGGCCTTTATTTTTCTACTTGATTTATCTGATTGTAAGAAGCATTAAAAACGCCTGCCTTGTAAATATAATTACAGGAAAAGACATAGTAAAAGAGTTTTTAATGTATGATGCTAAGTCAAAAGATATAGCAGATGAAATAGTTAAGCTTTTAAATGACAACAACTACAGAGAAAAGCAAATACAAGGTTTAAAAGAAGTAAGCTCAATGCTTGGCGATAAGCACTGTGTTGAAGAAGTAGCAAAATTAATAAATACGGAACTTACGGGGGAATAAAATGGCAAATATAATAACTCTTTCAAGAATTTTTATGGTCTTTATTGTTGTTGCGCTTTTATTTATGCACAACAATAACGCAACACTTTTAGCCGTTATTTTAACGGTTTTTGTAATGTGGTTTGACGGACTTGACGGCTATGTTGCAAGAAAGTTCAATGAAACCTCAAAACTCGGCGCAGTTCTTGATATTATGGGCGATAGAATTGTAGAAAATGTTTTCTGGATAGCATTTTGCGCTATGGGCTGGATAAATGTCGCTATACCGATAATTGTCCTTACAAGAGGAATAGTAACGGATTCTCTCCGCTCGCTTGCGCTTGCACAAGGCTACACCGCTTTTGGTGAAAAAACAATGATGCAGGGTAAAATTGCAAAATTTATCGTTGCTTCAAATTTCTCAAGATTCACATACGCACTATGCAAGGCAGTAGCGTTTTTATTTATTATCGCGGGACATCTGCCCTTTAATTATGACCACAACGTACTTACAATAGGTATAGTCTGCGCTTGGATTGCAGTAGCATTTTGCGTTTTAAGGGGAATACCGGTTATAATCGAGAGCAAGAGATTTTTTGAAGTAAAATAAAATGCAAAAAAAATTCCTTAACATAGTAATGATAGAACCTGAAATACCGCAAAACACGGGCAATGTAGCGCGTCTTTGCGCCTGCTGCGGAGCAAAGTTGTTTTTGTGCGGAAGATTAGGATTTTCTATGTCAAGCAAATACCTCAAGCGCTCGGGGCTTGATTACTGGGATAAAGTAGAGATTGAACACCTTGTAAGCTTTGAGGAACTTACAAACGAATTTCCCATCAAAGATAATAACTACTATTTTTTCACCACAAAAGGAGAAAAAAACTACACACAAGTAAACTACAAAGACGGTGATTTTATCGTCTTTGGGCCTGAAACAAGAGGACTTAGCGATGAGATTTTAAACAAATACAAAAATAATCTTGTTACAATCCCAATGATGGAAAACACAAGGAGCTTAAACCTCTCAAATTCAATAGCAATAGGAGCATACGAAGTCATAAGACAGCTCGGGCATTTAGGAGAATAAAATGGATAATAATATTTCAATAACAAAACTCACAAAAGAAATAGTATCAAAGTTTCTGCCCCAAAGGGTACAGGTGTCTAACAAAGGAACATACGGCAATGTGCTAAATATTGCAGGTTCTATGTTCTACCCCGGAGCTGCTTATTTAAGCTCAATTTCCGCCCTTAAAGTAGGCGCAGGCGCTGTTATGCTTGCAAGTGCAAGCGATGTAATACCCCTTGTTGCCTCAAACTCACCTGATATAACCTTTCTTGACTTAGGTCAAAGCCCAGTTGGCACTATTCCAAAAGACGGCATAAAATACCTGGACGGTGTTGCAAACTCTCATGCGGTATCAATCGGCTGCGGTCTATCCACCCTTGGCGGAACAAAAAACTTTGTAATGAGTTTTTTACAGAAACACATTGAATCTCAAACACCCATTATAATTGACGCCGATGCGATAAATATTTTATCGGGTACTAATAAAAAACTCTTCCCGCTAAATTCTATAATAACGCCTCATCCGCTTGAACTTTCAAGGCTTCTTGAGGTTGATGTAAAAGAAATTCAGTCTAATAGAATAAAATGGGCTTGGGAGGCAAGTAAGTATTTTGACTGCATAGTGCTTCTAAAAGGTCATGAAAGTGTAATTGCAGTACCTAACGGAAAAATATTTATAAATCCGACAGGAAATTCCGCACTGTCAAAAGCAGGTGCAGGAGATGTCCTAACCGGTATGATTGCAGGGCTTTGCGCTCAAGGTGCAACGCTTGAAAATGCCGCTTGTCTTGGAGCATATCTGCATGGGCTCTGTGGTGAAATTGCAAGTAAAACTCAAGGCGAGTACTCAGTCCTTGCATCAAACTTACCAAATATAATACCTATGGCGATTAAAGAGATATTAACTGCAGGGTAAACGCGCGCACCCTTAGGTTTTTTCGCCTGTGCAATTAAAATTGCCACATGCGCACTTCACACACCATAGACTCGCTTGCTCTCAGCGCGCACAGTCGTGCTCGTAGTGCACGGACTTGCTTTAAGCAAGTCCTATCGCACCGGCTTACGCCTTCGAGCTGCGCTCGGGTACGGTTCGTGCTTTGTGCCAAGCTCTTCGCTTGCCACATGCGCACTTCACACACCATAGACTCGCTTGCTCTCAGCGCGCACAGTCGTGCTGCGCTTCGAGCTGCGCTCGTAAAAAAAACGGCTCGATGCGTTCGCATTGAAGCCGTGATGGATAGAATTAGTATTACGGAGTTTATAGAGGAGTTTACATCTGCATTAAAGCATGTAAATTTTTCAATTTGTTAGTTTTTTCCATTTTTTGTCAATTAATTTTACAAAAATTTACATAGATGTTTCTATAAGCTCTTCGTTTTCCTCTTCAAGATACTTCTGCTCTATTGCACCCGCGGGCGATACGCCAAATTCTTTCAATTTATTTGTACTTGAGAACAATCCGCCCTTGCCGCTAAGTGACTTTAGTACGGAATCAAAGTTTTTCTGCACGGTTGCAAAACTTGTCTTTAATTTTTCCATATGAGAAATTAGCGTTACAACTTTTGAGAAAATATTATCCCCGAGCTTTATTATCTCTCTTACGTTTTTCTCCTGATTTTTCTGTGCCCAAGAGTATTTAATAACCCTTAAAGTGGCAATAAGTGAGGCAGGGCCTACTATTATAACTTTCTTTTTGTATGCATCCTCAACAATTTTAGGATTTGAATAGATATAGTTAATGCATGCTTCAACAGGTACAAACATTAGCGTAAAATCAGGTGTAGCAAGCCCTTCAAGGTTATCATACTTTCCGCCAAGTTCGTTTATTCTATCTTCAATTGCACTGTAGAACTGCTTTAAATACCTGTTTTTTTCTTCTTCATCCTCACTGTTTACAAGCTCTATAAAGTCCACAAGCGACATTTTTGAATCTATAACTATGTTTTTATTGTTGTCAGGATAGTAAACAACGGCATCCGGAGTAATTTTATTGCTATCAGGGTCAATATTTGAGCGAAAGCCCTTTTGTGTAACGTAAATACCGTTTGGACTATCGGCTTTATTTTCAAGCCCCGATGATTTTAAAATATTTTCTAAAATCATCTCGCCTAAAAGCCCTCTTGTTTTTGAATTTTCCTTAAAAGCGCGCGCAAGTTCCTGAGCTTGAGTTCTTATAAGATTATTTTCATTTGTAAGAGATTTTATCTGCTCTCTTATAATATTTGTATTTTGCACGCCTGAAATGTTAAACTCTTCAACTTTCTTTTGAAACTCGCTCATACGCTCTTTTAGCGGCGCAAGCTGGGTATCAAGGCGCTTTAGATTCTGTTCCTCGAGCATTTGCTGCTTATCTAAAAGTGCGGAATTTGCAAGATTAACAAACTCTTCTTTTATGGTATTACACAGCTCTTGAGTAGTTTTATGTCCCTCAAGAGAGCTCTCAAGCTGCGCTTCAAGCTTTGCCCTATCGAGTTCGTATTTTAATTTTACATATCTTCCTGCAAGAAAATATGTAATAATGCAACCTGATAAAAAACATAAAATATTAATTAAAACTGACATAATCCCCCTTTTATACTGCGTCCGATGGGAGTCGAACCCATGACCTCTGGCTTCGGAGACCAACGCTCTATCCGACTGAGCTACGGACGCGCAAACTATCTTATTAAACTGTCAAACCGTCCAGAGCTCAGTCGGATATATTTGAACTCTCGCAAACTTCGTTCACTCGGTGAGCTTCGTTCACTCGGTGAGCTACGGACGCGCAAACCATCTTATTAAACTGTCAAACCGCCAAACTAAACACTACGATCATATCACAAATTAAAAAAGCGGTCTTTGCCTAAACAAAGACCGCAAATTTATGGTTCTACAACTATTGGCAGATTGAAAGCAGAACACCTGCAGCAACAGCTGAACCAATAACACCTGCTACGTTTGGACCCATAGCGTGCATTAAAAGGTAGTTGTTAGGATTAAACTCAAGACCTACCTTGTTAACTACACGTGCTGCCATAGGAACCGCACTAACACCAGCCGCACCGATAAGAGGGTTGATAGGTGTTTTTGAGAATTTGTTCATAATCTTACCAAATATTACACCCATACCTGTTGCAAAGCTGAAAGCTAACAAGCCAAGTACAAGGATATATAGAGTTTGAACAGTTAAGAACTGACTTGCTTGAAGTTTTGAACCAACTGACAAACCAAGTAATATTGTAACGATATTGATAAATTCATTTTGCAGAGTTTTAGAAAGTCTTTCAACAACGCCTGATTCTTTACATAAATTACCAAATGCAAGAGCACCGACAAGCGGACAAGCATCCGGAAGAAGAATTATGCAAAGACCGAGTACCAAAAGCGGGAACACGATTTTTTCACGTTGTGAAACTTCTCTCATTTGAGTCATTTCAATTAATCGTTCTTTTTTAGTTGTAAACATTTTCATAATAGGAGGTTGAATAATCGGAACAAGAGCCATATATGAATATGCAGCAACTGCGATTGCACCTAACAATTCAGGAGCAAGTCTTGAAGTAACGAAAATTGATGTAGGGCCGTCAGCACCGCCTATGATACCGATAGACGCTGCTTGAGGAAGTGTAAAACCAAGAAGCAGCGCAAAAAGCAAAGTTGAGAAAATACCAAACTGAGCCGCACCACCTAACAAGGCAGTTTTAGGGTTAGCGATAAGAGGACCAAAGTCAGTCATAGCGCCGACACCCATAAAGATAAATAACGGGAACAGACCTGCGTGAATACCTGCTTCATAAACTATGCCCAAAAAACCTTTAGGGCCTGCTATATCGCACACGGGAATGTTTGCCAAAATACCGCCAAATGCAATAGGTACAAGCAAAAGAGGTTCAAATTCTTTTTTAATACCTAAGTACAAAAGTACAAGACAAACAAGGAACATAATAGGTGCACCGTACATGTGCATTATCTGCTCTGCACCCGAGAGGTTAGGGTCAGCAGGGAGTATCATGTTGTATATCCCTGTTGACTTCCATAAGTTTGCAAAAATATCTGTAAAGTTCATCTAATACCTCCTTAACCCAATGTAACCAGAACTTGGCCGTTTTTAACCTGTTCGCCTACATTTACGTCAATTGAAGCAACTTTACCTGATTTAGGTGATTTGATTTCAGTTTCCATTTTCATAGCTTCAAGTACCAAAAGTACATCGCCTTCTTCAATCATATCGCCTTCAGATACATTAATTTTAAGAACTGCACCCGGCAGAGCTGCTTTAATAGGAGTAGCATCAGATGAGCTAACGCCTTCTTTTGCTTCGATACCGTCTTTAACGGAGATATCATAAGTTTTTCCGTTAACAACAGCTTTATTGCCTTCAATTCTGACTGCGTATTTTTTGTTATTAACGCTAACTGTGTAACCTTCAGGTTTATCTTCCATATCGCAAGCGGCTTTCATATTCGGGTCAATTTTTCTTACGCCGATTTGACCTTTGCCTTGTAGGAACATAATACCTTTTTCTTTACAAGCAGCTGCGATAAAGATATTTTCTTCAGTTTCTTCAAGATTTGCTTCTTTAAGCATTTTCTTAGCAGCTTCGATACCTTTGTTGGGGTCTTTGTCGTTAAGGTCAACAACAAGTTCTTTCGTAGGTTGAAGTCCCAGTTGTTCTTCAGCCATTTTTACAACTTCTGGGTCAGGTTCACAAGGAGTTTTACCAAAGTAACCAAGAACCATTTTGCCGTAACCCTCAGTCATTTTCTTCCAAGCGCCAAACATTACGTTAGAATATGCTTGTTGGAAATAGAACTGAGAAACAGGAGTAACAGATGTTGCAAAACCGCCTTTTTCAACGACTTCTTTCATAGCTGCAACAACTTCGGGGAATTTATCCATTGTGCCGTTATCTCTCATCATTTGAGTGTTAGCGGTAAGCGCACCACCCGGCAGAGGAGATGAAATAATAACAGGGTTAACTGCCATAGCTTCAGGAGGCAGGAAGTAGTCTTTCATACATTCTTTGAAAATTTCTTCTGTTTCAAGAATTTTTTCTACGTCAATACCCAAATCGTATTCAGTGCCTTTTAGAGCATGCCACATAGAAACGATATCAGGTTGAGCAGTACCGCCTGAAACAGGTTTCATAGAAAGGTCGATACCGTCAGCGCCACCGTCAAGTGCAGCAAGGTAAGCAGCAAGACCTGTACCTGCTGTTTCATGAGAGTGGAAACGAATATGAGCGTCAGGGCCCAAGATTTCTCTTGTTCTCTTGATTGTTTCATATACTTTTCTTGGTGAAGATGTACCTGATGCATCTTTGAATGCCAAAGATGTAAAAGGAATACCTGCGTCTAATATAGAGCGAAGAACTCTTTCATAAAACTCAACATCATGAGCACCGCTGCAGCCAATTGGAAGTTCCATCATAGTGATTGTAACTTCGTGATTCAGACCGTTATCAACGATACATTGACCTGAGTAGATAAGGTTGTTTACATCGTTTAGTGCGTCAAAGTTACGGATTGTTGTCATACCGTGTTTTTTGAACATTTTAGCGTGAAGGTTGATGATATCACGGGGTTGAGAATCAAGACCTACCACGTTAACACCACGGGCAAGTGTTTGAAGATTAACATCAGGACCAACGGTTTTTCTGATTGTGTCCATCATATCAAAAGCATTTTCGTTGCAGTAGAAAATAGGTGATTGAAAACGAGCACCGCCACCTACTTCAAAGTGTCTTAAACCTGCATTTACGGCAGATTCAAGAGCAGGCAAAAAATCTTTTGTGAAAACTCTTGCACCGTATACGGATTGAAAACCGTCACGGAACGAGGTATCCATAACTTTAATTTGTTTTTTTGTCATAATTTTATCCTCTTTTTAATAACTACTAAAATTAACGCTTGTTTAAAACAGCGGCAATCGCTACGGCAATTTCATCAACTCCGCTTATGGCAGGTTTTTTACCTGAAGCAGCTTGAGGAACAACCGCAGGAAAGAGCTGGTTTAATTTTTTAACAATTGCGCCCATTACAAACATAGCCGCAACAAGTACTACAAGAAACATAAATACTACAGCCATGCCTGCAAGCATAACTATAACGCCCTCTTCAAGAAGATGAGCGAGGTTTTGCACTAAACTCTCTAACATATCATTTCTCCTTTGTTTCCGTTAAGTAAAAAATCTTCCCAATCGTTTTTGAAATTATCCAAAAGTTTATTCAAAAACTCATTTTTATCCACTCTTAAACCTGTTTCAATATACACCGAAGTAGCTGGAATATCAATATTTTTAACTTCATTTTCATCAAGGTTTAAGTTAGTTCCTATACCCACTATCACACCTTTAAAGTCATTACCCGAGAAAACCGACTCTGCAAGTATGCCTGAGATTTTCTTACCGTTTATTAAAACATCATTAGGGTATTTAAAAGCGGGCTTGAGTCCGTATTGTTCAAGAGTTTGAGCAACCTTAAAACTGGCATAGCGTGTAAGTTCGTTTAGGTGTTCAATGTTTTGGGGCTTTAAGACAATAGAAATATAAATATTTCCGCCGTTATTTAAACTTGAATACCACTTGCGCTCAAACTGACCATGACCTGAAGTTTGAATATCGGCACTTACTACCTCAAAATCATTAAGGGTTTGAAGGTTTTTTCTTGCCCAAGCGCTTGTAGAATCTATCTCATCCAAGTGTATAATTTTATGCATGACTTTATCTTACAACAAACAAATTTTTGAGCCAAACAATTTTGCACTTGCTCCAAAAGGTACGGCAATATTGTTTTTCCCATGGGTTATATCAAACCCGTAAACACAAGGTACAGCTATCTTTTGCGAAAAGTCACAGAGTGTATTTTCAACCTCTTTTAATTCTTGTTTTGAAATTCCTAAAAATTCGCCAAAAACTACGCCTTTAATTTTTTCTTTCAAATCAGAATTTCTGTAAATCTCAACAAGCATTCTGTCAATCTTATAAGGGGGTTCGCAAATATCTTCAAGAAAAAGTATTATATCATTCTTTGGCAGGTAATTTTTTGCACCGAAGAGTGAAGCAATAGTGGCTAAATTTCCTCCCCACAATACACCTTGCGCCTCGCCCTCAAATAAGACCTTATGTTTCTTTTTAGGTTCAATTGTTTTTTGATTGTTTATTTTTTCAATATCTAAATTACAAAAACCGTTTAAAAGCATTGGCGCATGCAGGCTTATAAGTTCTGCTCGAGAATAAAAAGCTGCAAGAAAAGCGCTTGAATCAGAACTTCCGATAAATAACTTTTTGTTATTTTTTATAATGTCATAGTCTATAAAATCTAAAAGTCTAATCGCCCCGTAACCGCCTCTTGAGCAGAGTATGGCATCAACTTCATTATCCAAAAAAGCGGCGTGCAAATCATCCAGTCGTTCTTTGTCGCTGCCTGCAAGAAAACCCTCGTTATTTAGAGCATTTGGAAAAACTTTTACCTTAAAGCCTTTTTGCTTTAAGGTTTCTATGTTTTTAAAAAAAGACTCTTTGTCCAAAACCGGCCCTGAGGGCGATATAATACCTATAGTGTCGTTATATTTAAGTTTCATAAATTTATTATAGATTAAAATGAAACAAGAGGCATTTTTGTAATATAATCTTACTATGAGTGAAAATTATTTGCCGCTTTTTAGAAAATACCGCCCACAGTCTTTTAAAGACTTAGTAGGGCAAGAAAACTTGGTTAAAGCCTTAACTAACGCTATTGAACTTAACCGCATAGCCCATGCATATCTTTTCTGCGGCCCGAGAGGTACGGGAAAAACCTCAAGCGCAAGGATTTTTGCAAAATCACTCAACTGTGTGGAGGGCCCGACTGTTGAACCCTGTCAAAAGTGCGCAAGTTGTATAGATATAACAAACGCTACGGGTATGGATGTTATAGAAATTGACGCAGCAACAAACAGAGGCGTCGAGGGGGCGGAAGATTTAATAGCTCAGGTTCACTACGCACCTGTCAGCGGCAAGTATAAAATCTTTATCATAGATGAAGTTCATATGCTAACTGCAACGGCGTTTAACGCTCTTTTAAAAACATTTGAAGAACCGCCTGAAAATGTAATTTTCATCCTTGCAACAACAGAACCTCACAAAGTTCTTGAAACAATTGTAAGCCGCTGTCAGAGATTTGACTTTAGAAGAATAACCGTTGATGACATCACAAAAAGATTAAGAGAAATTTCTGACATAGAAAATATTAAAATAACAGATGACGCTCTTTTTTGCATTGCAAAAAATGTATCTGGCGGCCTGAGGGATTCTCTTGCGCTTTTAGATCAGGTAAGTATTTTAGGCGCAAAAGAAGAAATAACAAAAGACACAATTGAAGAGCTTTTAGGCAAAGTTACATTTGACAGATTGATAAAATTACTTGATTTAATTATCGAAGGGGATATTGAAAAATCCCTTGAGCTTATTGATGATATTTACCTTAAAGGCTCTGAACCTCGCAACCTGTGCGAAAACTTTATGGAATTTTTAAGGAATATAATTATCACTCTAAGCGCTAAAGAGCCTCAAAATATCACTAAATTCAGCGCTTTAACAAAAGAAGACATCCAAACAATTGTAACTAAAAACTACGATAAAAACTTAGTTAGCGATATTTTAAACACGGCTATTGAATATTTTAAAGAAGTTAAATTTGCAACTAACCCATACTTGTGGGTGGAACTTATGATAATTGAGGCTGCAAGAATTAAAAACGCACCTAAAAAAGTTGAAATTCAACCTGAAATAAGGGTACAAAAACAAGAAGTAAAAACAGTTGTACAACCTCAAGAACCTAAAAAAGAAGTTATACAAGAGCCTAAAGAAATTGTACAAGAACAGCCTCAAGAAACTAAAGAGCAAGTACAAATACAAGCACAGAGCGGCTCAGAGTTTGATATTTGGAGCACCATAGTAAATTCAATAGAAAGTGTTCCTGCTAAATTTTTCTATTCGGGAATGGCAAAACTTGTTGAGATAGATGACAACAGAATTATTCTGGGTTTTATTAATCAAAATGTTATAACTCAGGCAAAATCAGAGCTAAAACACAAAGCCTTAATTGACGGAGAAAAAAGAACCTTTGGCGGCAAATATGTATTTGAGTTTGTTCAACTTGGAGGGGATATTAAACCTCTTGAGGGCGCTGTAGTTAAACCTGTTGTTAAACCGCAGGTAAAACCTCAAATACAAAAAGAAGAAAAAACTGTTGAACATAGTACACAGGAAGACAGTGAACCTGCTGAGCAAAAAGTGCAAAGCAAAGTAAATATGTCAACTTACAGCCCGAAAGTTCAAGAGATGCTTGAGGCATTTAGCGGTAAAATTATTGATTAAGTGTAACAAATTGACTAAATATTTATTTTTTATACAATAGGTTATATGGCAAGAACATTTACAGAAACAAAAACTCATGAGGTTACGGTCGACGTTGTTATTTTAACTATCCACAACGGAAAGTTAAAAGTCTTGCTTGTTAAACGTGCAAACGAACCTTTTCGCGGAAAATGGTCAATCCCCGGCGGTTTTATAAGATTATCAGAAAACCTTGATGATGCGGCTCTTCGTGTTTTGAAAGAAAAAACAAATGTTCAAAACATCTATCTTGAGCAGCTCTACACATTTGGCGACCCGCTTCGTTACCCCAACACTAGGGTTATCACCTGTGCTTACTTTGCGCTTCTTCGTGCGGAAGACATCAAACTTGAAGTTTCAAACAAAGACGAGGTATCCGAAGTTCAATGGCACAGTGTAGAAAAACTTCCCCCGCTTGCGTTTGACCACAAAGAGATTATTGAATACTCTCTTAAAAGAACGCGCGAAAGACTTGAACTTTGCCCCATAGCTTTTCAGCTCTTGCCTAAAAAATTCACTCTCACCGAGCTTCAACAATCATACGAGTTGATTTTGAAAAAAAGTCTTGATAAAAGAAACTTCAGGAAAAAAATGCTCACATCAAACATCCTTGTTGAGACAAATGAATTTTCTAAACAAGGTTCAAAACGCCCTGCGGCGCTTTATTCGTTTGATACAATTACTCTTGATTCAAAAAGAGGCCATTTCTTCTCTTAAATTTCAGAAAGGAATTTTTTAATCCATTTTATTGCAATATCTGCTTCATAGGGTTTTGGCAGATAAAAATCAGCGCCTGCGCTTAAGATTTCTTTTTTATTGTGCACCGATGAAGAAAAAATAACTTTTGCACTTTGGTTTTGTTGTTGTTTCAATTCTTTTGATACCAAAACACCCTCTTTTGTGTCAATGTCGCCATAATCTATTAAAACTACATCCGGACAAAAGTCACGGTAAGTATCAAAAAATTCTTCATAATTAACACAAACCTTAACTTCAATAGAGTTAAGCCTGCATAGCGTTTCAAGCAAAAGAGAAAGGGCATCGTCTTTTTCCATTATCAAAACTTTATTTTTTGCTTGGCCTTTTTTTACTTCACCATACAACTTTGGTCTGTCTATTACATAAGAAGATTCATTTTTGTTGCGACAGAGCTTTATAAGTTCAAAAAGCGCATTTATTATCTGCTCATATCCGCTAAATTTGCCCTCACTCACTTCAAGTGCGCAAACTTCAAGCCTCATAAGCGTTTCGCGCTCTTCTTCTTTAATATCGGAGCTCAATAGTGTAAATTTATTTTCAAAATCCCTCTCGCTATAAAAACGACTTAATACATTATCAAAAGCAAAAGTCAAAAACGAAGCCACTTTTTCGGCCTTTTGCATAGTTGTTATTATAATAAATTCATCATCAAAAAAGTGCCCTGCAAAGTCCTGAGGACTAAGAGAGGAGTTTACTATAGCACCTATTGTCTGAAGCACTTTTTGATAAGCAATCTCACCGTATATCTCGCGATAAATCCCTATATTTGCTATTTTTGCAAACATAACGGCAGAGCTTTTTGAGCTTAGGCAGAGCTTTTTTAGGGCACGAACGGTAAGACTTTTTTGTGCAAAAAAAGTAACCGGATTAAAAGAATTTTCCAGATATCTTCTTAAATGCGCCTTTATTCTTGCTTGAAACTCTTTTGCCGAAACGGATTCATCCATAAAATCATCCGCCCCTGATTCAAGAATAGCAAGTCTGTCCTCAATATCAGATGACTTTGAAACTGCAATAATTACAGGTCTTACATTAAAAGTAAGCGCTCGCATTTTTGCGCAAAAATCAGGCAAATTTTCATCAATTGTATCAGATACTATAAGAAGCTCGGGCTCAATTTTTTGAATTTGTCCTAAGGCATCACTTAAAGATGGTATAACATAGACATCCTGCTCAAGCGCTTCAATGAGTTTTTTGTATTTTATCGAAAGCTCTTTTCTTTTACTTATTATAAAAACAGTTGCGCTATACATTCTAACCCTTTCTTAAAGCCGCTTTTGTAGCGCTTTCTACTTCGTATAAGGGTATGTAAATAACAAACTCGCAGAAGTTTTCATCTTTTGAACTGTTAAGTTCAATTTTTCCGCCCATATCATCTAAGAGATGTTTTGTTATATAAAGCCCCAATCCGCTGCCTTGAGCAGGGCTTTTAAGATAGGTATCAATCCTGTAGAACTTATCAAAGATTTTTTCGTAGTGTTCTTTTTCAATGTATGTCCCGTAGTTTTTGATACTTATTATTGCGGAGTTTTTATCGTTTTTTAGAGAAATATCTATTTTTTTACTGTCTTTTGAATACTTAGCTGCGTTATCCAAAACATTTATTAAAACCTGCTGGAGTTTATTAATATCAGCCAGTACAGGCTCTTTTGAACAAAGAGAAATGTTAAAGTCAAAATCTTTGTAGTTACCTTTAACAAGAGCAACGCAAGAGTTTAATAAAGATGTAATATCTACTTTTTTTAGCACCGTATCGCTAAGACCCGAGTCAATTTTAGACACGTTTAAAACATTTTCCACAAGGTCAATGAGTCTTTGAGATTGTTGAGAAATTATGTTTAAAAACTTTTTTTTCTGCTCGTCACTTAATAAATCCCAGCTCTCAAGCATAGTTTTTGAAAAACCTTTTATGCTTGTAAGGGGCGTTCTTATTTCATGAGATAGAGTTGAGATAAATTCTTCTTTTATATTCATAAATGAATTATAACCTTTCTTACATCCTGTTATTAAGGATTT
The DNA here is from genome assembly GCA_949285255.1 of uncultured bacterium. Lineage (GTDB taxonomy): Bacteria > Cyanobacteriota > Vampirovibrionia > Gastranaerophilales > Gastranaerophilaceae > Galligastranaerophilus. The sequence continues at coordinate 95,037 of CASDXV010000002.1, forward strand.
AAGTATTTTTTAACAATTTCAAAAAACTCATCCAGTCTTTTTTTGTCATTTATATAAAAATACCCTACAAGCACTTCAAAAGCCGTTGCAAGAGAGTGGATTTGAGGATTGTTTTTTTTGCCTATGGAAATTTTTAAATTTCTGCCGCGGCGAGTTATTTCTTTTTCATCTTCAGTTAAAAAACTCTCCAACTCACCCAGCAAATGCGCCTGAAAAGAGGCGTTTACATACTTTACACTAAAATTGTGCATAGCTTTTTGGGTTTTTGCATTTTTAATACAAATTTCTCTTACAAAAAGCTCCCAAACGGCATCTCCAATATAAGCACATTGTTTTATATCGCATTGAACCATAAAGTCATTTTAGCACAATATTTGTTTAATATTTCTTAACAATAGGCTAAAACATGTAAATTGTCACAAAAAACATGACTTTATTTAAGTATAGGAAGTTTATATAGGAAGATAATGCTATGGTGAATCAAGTACCATCGTACAACAGTGCATTTGTTAGTTATGCTATGAAATATCTGCAACATGCTGCAGTTGTCGAGCACAAAGACAGCATAAGCGAGGATATTAAATCATCCCTTACAATGTCACCTTTAATTGCAACTCCAAGTGCTTGGGGAGCATACAACAGTGCAAAAATAGCTAACGGTGCGGCAGTAAAGCAAAAAGTTAAAACAACTTTTGGTCAAAAAATAGGTAATCTTGGCCAAAAAATACAAAACATACCAACATCAGTAACAAACGGATGGGAACATATTAAAAATATTCCGTCTAATGTATCAACAATAGCTCATAACGTAACTGACGGTCAGGCTCTTACAAGAGCAGCAAATGTCTTTAAAAGCGGTGATGGTATATTATATCTTGATGACTTATCAAGCGCTATAACAAAAGCTAAAAAAGCAGGTCAAAACGCAGATGAACTGATAAGCCTGAGAAACACTTTAAAAACTGCTATACAAAATGGCGATAAAACAGACGACATTATAAAAAGCGTGGATATAGCACTTAAAGAAACTGCGCAAACTGCAGGCAAAAAAGGATTATTTTCAAAAATAGGAGGACTTGTATCTAAACCTATCAAATGGCTTGGAGGAAAAATAACCTCATCAGGCGCCTATAATACAATAAAAAGTGCTGAAAAAGGTGCAGCGGCAATATCAAAACTCAGTGGCTTTGCTAAAGTAGCAAAAAAAGGCGGAGCCGTATTTGACCTTGTTATAGAAGGCGGCATGCAATTATTTGGAGAAATTATTCCCGCCTTTAAAAACGGAGGTGTTGACTCGGGTATAAAACAAATAGGTAAATCAGGTCTTCAAGTAGCAGGCTCGGTCGGAGGTTGGGCACTTGGCGCAAGTCTGGGTACAAAAGCAGGTGCAGCAATCGGTACGGCAATTTTCCCCGGGGTGGGCACTGCAGTAGGAGCAGCAATTGGTGCTGTTGGCGGTATTATAGGAGGTCTTATAGGTTCAAGCTTGCTCTCAGGAGTTGCCAAAAAAATTACCGGAAAATCAGAAAATGAAATAATTCAGGAAGAACAACTTGAGCAGCAAGCAAATATGCTCGCAAACGATACAAACACTGTTGCACAACTGCAAAGCGCAGTAGCTCAACAGGTACAATATGATATCCAAAGCGGGAATGTAACCAAAGATACGGAAAAAATGGCCGAATATCTTCAAAACGTACCGACAAGTACAACCACTCAACCCTCTTTTGGAAGCTTAACAACAAATCAAAACTGGATTGCAACAAGTCCTGACGGTACATATGACTTCAGTGTCCCTGATAATGCACTTATGCAGATGGACTACAGCCTCGGTACAAATGCCAACAATGAGGAAGATGAAACGCAGTTAATATAAAATATTAATCAATAATTGACTCGAGTGCCTTTATGTTTTCATAGGGCACTCCTGCTTCTGATAATTCCTCTGCAGAAAGTCCAAAAAGAGTTATTAAATCAAGAGCTTGAACGCGAGCTTCTCTTTTTGGTTTTTTAATCATGGAGAAAACCTCATTAAGCGCACCTTCGCGCGTCATATAAAGTGAGGAATTTGTTTTATGCAGTATTCTTTTCTTTGCTTTACCCATTTGAAAAATATTCTGCTCCAAAACTTAGGACTTGTAAAGGCGTTGTATAATTTTGTAAAAATTAATTTTTTCCCTTGACAACCTTGTCCGAGTCCTTGTAGGCAATAAATGAGAGAACCACACAACAAAAAGCAAAAAACATACCGCATGCCATTGTATATCTGTACGCTTTTAAAAATGAAATATTATATTCAAGTCCTAAATTTTGAAATATATCTCTAAAACTTGCAAAAAGAGTAATGGTTATAGCAACTCCCAAGATATTTCCCATATTCCTTGACAGAGCCAAAATGCCGCTTGCTATACCAAGCTGCTCCTTATCAACACTTGAAATAATTGCAGTATTGGAAGGAGATTGAAAAAGCCCGTTGCCAAGTCCCATCATGCCTGATAAAAGCATGATAAGAAAAACAGGTGTGGTTTCATCAAACAGTATAAAAATTGAAAGCGCCGCAAAAGTTACAATAGGCCCAGCCAATGTCAGATACTTACTTCCGTATTTACCCGCAGCAGAGCCGCTTAAGGGAGCTGTTACCATTAGTACTATAGAATAAGGCAAAATTATAAGTGCCGTTATAAAAGGTTTGAATTTTAAAATATCCTGAAGATAAAAAGGCAATAAAATAGTATTTGTAAACATCGCCATATAAGATGTCATAACCGCAAGATTACCAAAGGTAAAAGGTCTTATTGAAAAAAGATTAAAGTTAATCATAGGATAGCTTATCTTGTGGTCACGATAATAAAAAAGAAAACCGAAACCAAGGCATATAACCCCCAATGACATTATTTTAAGAGAGCTCCAGCCCCAATGATACCCCTCTGATATTGCAAGCAAAAGCGCAAAAAGGCTTATTGTAAAGTAGATAAACCCGGGGTAGTCAAATTTTACTTTTTCTTTTTGTGAAACAATAGAGGGAACCATTTTATAAGAGTAATAAACCCCAAATAATGCTATTGGAATTGATGGCAGAAAAATCGCATGCCAGTTAAAAACCTGTATCAGCATACCGCCTAATGACGGCCCTAAAAGTCCGCCTACAGCAACTAAACACCCGTTTAGACCAAGTGCCTTACCTCTTTCTTTACCTTTAAATAAAGACGCTATAACAGATGATGCATTTGATATTACAATTGAAGCACCAAGAGCTTCAATGCATCTGTAAGTTATTAAAAGAGGTAAAGATTGAGCGGTAGAGTTTAAAAAAGAACCTAAAGCAAAAAGTAAAAAACCTCCTGCATAGAGTTTATTTTTAGGTACTAAATCACCGATTTTACCCCAAAAAGGCAAAAAGACCGTCAAAACAAGGGTGTAGGCAATTATTGCCCATTGTACATTAGAGATACTTACCCCTAAATCCCTTGCCATAGGATAAAGTGCAAGGTTAACAATGGAGGAATCCAGCATACCAAGGAAATTCCCCGTTGCAATAATGGTAAAAATTACCCATTTGACGTTATTAAGCTTCATACAAATAACTTAGCACAAAAATACATCCTCTTTTAAAAATCTTTATATCTTTATGTATATGCACAAAACACAAAATTCGCTATAATACAAAAACGTAAAACATACTAAAAGGAGCAACAACAGTGGGTATCAGTATTTCAGACTACCTTATTTTAAGGCTGCAAAAATTAGGAGTAAGTGAGTTTTTTGGGCTTCCGGGCGATTATAACTTTAATATTATAACATCCGTTGAAAATAACCCTGATACAAACTGGATAGGCTGCACAAACGAACTAAACGCGGGTTATGCCGCAGACGGTTACGCTAGAATTAAAGGCTACGGCGCACTTATAACAACATACGGGGTTGGAGAACTTAGTGCAATAAACGCTATAGCAGGCTCTATGAGTGAATTTATCCCTGTTATGAAAATAACGGGTGTCCCCTCAACTAAACATATCAGACAAAATACCCTAATCCATCACAACCTGAACACACCTGATTATCACGCTTTTATTAACGCCTACTCTAATGTCGTTGAGGCTGCGGCTTTTTTAACAAAAGAAAACGCAAAAGATGAAATAGACAGGCTCATAAACATAATGATTAAAGAAAAAAAGCCCGTCTATCTGGCACTTCCTATGGATATATGTAATGAAATAATTGACGAAAATTATATTGAATGCACACAAAAAAGTGATGAAAGCTCACTAAACTCAGCGCTTGAAGCTGCACTTGATTTAATAAAAAAAGCAAAAAGCCCTGCAATTTTGGCTGATGTGATGATAAAAAGATTTGAAGCAAGGGAAGAATTTTATACTTTAGCTAAAAAGTCCAACTACCCCGCAAGCACTCTTCTTATGGGTAAAGACATACTAAACTGTGAATTCCCTAACTTTTCGGGCACATACGTCGGAAAATTTGACAACCCTATCGCATACAAAAGCATTAACAACTCCGACTGCCCGATTTTTATAGGGACTGTAATATCTGATATCAATACTCAAGGCTTTAGCCTTGAAGTTAATCCCGATGACTTTATAAACATACAAGGCAACTACACAATTGTAAAAAATATCATGTATAAAAATGTCCTTATGAAAGATATTTTGGAAAAACTTGCACAAAATATAGAAAAATCAGAGTCCAAAACCGACTTTGAATACTATTACAAAGATACTCAAGCAAATAAAGAAAAACTAAGCTATGACTATTTTTGCGAAAAGTTGCAGGATTTTCTAAATGAGGGGGACAACCTTGTTTGTGAAACAGGGCTTATTAACCTTGCACTTGCAAAATTAAAACTAAAGAAAAACATAAGCGTAAACAACCAAGTCCTCTGGGGTTCAATAGGCTGGGCAACAGGAGCAACTCTTGGTGTTAGTATTGCCGATAAAAGTAAAAGGACAATACTTCTAACCGGAGAAGGTTCTCATCAGCTAAGTGCAACAGAGATAAGTACAATGATAAGAAACAAGCTTAAACCCGTAATTTTTGTAATTAACAATAACGGCTATACGATTGAAAGATTACTGTCAGATGACCTGATGGATGAATTTAACAACATTGCAAAATGGGATTATCTGAAACTTCCCTACGTTTTTGGCTCAAATATATACAGCGCAAGTGTAAAAAATGACCTTGAGCTTGATAATGTGCTAAATAAAATTCAAAATGAACAAAAAGATAAAATGTGCTACATAGAACTTTGCATGGATACATTTGAAATGCCTGAGCTTGCAAAGAAAGCCTGGGGTCATATTGAGATTAAAAAATAGTTTTATGTTATAATATTCTTCGGGTAAGTAGTGGAGAATGTATGAAAACGCTTGATGTAGTTGTACCTGTTTACAATGAAGAAGAATGTATCGAAAAAACTCTTGAAAGACTTCTTAATCTTAAAGAGGCTTTTAAGGGCAAATTAAAAGTAAATTTCATTTTCGTAAATGACGGCTCAAAAGACTCAAGTGCTTACATACTTGAAAAACACGCAAAAGAAGATAAAAGCATAAAACTTATTAACTTCTCAAGAAACTTTGGCCACCAAATGGCACTGAGTGCGGGGCTTGATTACTCTAAAGGCGACTACATAGCTATAATAGACGCAGATTTACAAGACCCGCCCGAACTTATATATAATATGTATGAAAAATGCCTTGAGGGCTATGATATCGTCTATGGTAAAAGGCTAAAGAGAAAAAGCGAAACGGCATTTAAAAAACTCACCGCTTGGGGATTTTACAGAACGCTAAAATCTATGTGCAACCTTGATATACCTACAGATACGGGTGACTTTAGATTTATTACAAAAGACGTCAGAGACGCTTTTAATTCAATGAGAGAAAAACACCGCTTTATAAGGGGTATGATACCTTGGACAGGTTTTAAAAGTGCACCGCTGCCGTACAATCGTGATGAAAGAGCAGCGGGAGTCACTAAATACCCGCTTTCAAAAATGCTCAAACTGGCGTTTGATGGCATATTTTCTTTTTCAACAAAACCTGTTGAATTTCTTTTCGCACTGAGTATTATTTTATTTATAGCAAGTATTTTTGTCTTAATTGGTTCATTTATAAACGAATTTGAAGAAGAGTGGATAATAAGTTTTGTACTGACATTTTTAAGCTCTATTCATATGCTTGCTTTTGGAATTTTAGGGCAGTACATAAGCAGAATATACGATGAAACAAGAAACAGACCTTTATATATCGTAAAAGATGCAATAAATTTTTAAAATAAGGGCAATTTTTATCCCTGAGTTGTTTTAGTTAATCTGCATTATGATTAAACAAGTAACAAATAACATTATTAACTTCAAAGGAGCAAGTCCTCAAAAAAAAGAGGATTCATATTCCTATGAGCGCCAAAGGTCAAGAAGGACAACTCCATATCAAAACAACACAAGAAAAACCGCTCCCAAAGCTACAACAAAAGTCTTTGTCAGAAATTCAAACGGGGATGTTTACGAATACAATCCAAAAATTCGAAACATCAGACCAACAAATAAAAAGAAAAAGAAAACATCTCCTCTTGCACCAATAGCTCTTGGCGCAACAATTTTACTTGCAGCAGCAGGGTTAAATACCTGCTCAAGACAAGACAATAAACCTCAAACAGACAATCCGCCATATACAATTATTGAAACAAGTAATGATGTTTTAAATGCCGATAATGAAATTGAGGTAACTCAAGGTGAATTATACACTAACTACAGCACTGAAGATATTACAAGCGCAGTTGAAACCATAAGGTCAAATGAAGATTTAAAAGAAGTCTTCTACAATCTTATAGAAACCAAAAACAATATGAGAAGTGCAATAGATAACCCGATTGATACAATAGAAACCCTTCTTGAACAGCCTTGGGCAGAAGATGTTGAAATTGAACTTGTGTTACCGCAGATTTTCTTTGAATCATCAGGCATGCACTATCTTAAAGACGGCAGTATAAACTCAAGCTTGGCAGACTGTAACGGCTTTATGCAATTAAGCAAGGCAGCACAAGGTGATATGAACAGAAACCACTTTGCTGATAATGAGCAGGACAGAAATGACCCCTTGGGAAATTTAAAACTCGGCATAGCTTATGATAGCGACCTGTTAAATAAATATTTTAACGATGATATGTTTAGTGCTATTGCAGCATACAATTGCGGCCCGACGAATGCAAAAAACGGTACTTACTACGGCGCAGATGTATATGCAAAGAATATTTTAGGCTATTACAATATTTTGAAAAACAATCCTCAATATACACAAATGCTCCTTGACGGAGCACTTGATGAATATCAGGATGAATTTATTTATTATTAATTATTTTCCTATCTCAAGAGCACGACTTGCCATGGCTTTTGTTATTGACATAACACCTAAAGATGCTTCATAAGCTCTTTGAGCCAAAGTTGCATCGGCTATATCAACCATAGGGTTAACATTTGACATTCTGACATACCCCTCACTGTCAGCGTCAGGATGTCCCGGGCGATAAACTTTCTCTGCAGGTGTCGGGTCTTCAACAACACCCGTAAATTTAACCCCGCCTTCTAAAAAGGGTATTGTCCCTATGCCAAAAACGTCTTCTTTCATGGTGTTTAACAAACCCGCAAAAGATATATCCTCGGTCGCATTAAGTACGGGTATTTTTCTTACATAGTTAGGTGTATCCATATTTGCGACGTTTCTTGCCGCAACTTCAATTCTTTTACCATGGGCTCTAAGACCGCCCGCACCTACATCAAAAGCATCCATTATGCTCATATTATATGCCTTTCAATTACTTACCTACGTTAATTACCGTCTTTATTTCAGTTATGGTATTTGACATTTGACGAGCAGCAACCGCAAAAAGAATTGAGTTTTTCTGCATAAGTGCAAGCTCATCTTCAGCGCTCAACGCTTGGCTTTGAGGCTCCATAACACCTGAAGGGCCAAGTTTCTGACTTAATTTTGTCTCTAAATCAGAGTTCATAGTGTTTAGATACTGAGAAAACTCAATATCTTTTCTGACATAATTAGGCGTGTCCATATTGGCAATGTTACCTGACACAGCCTCTTGTCTTGCTGCTATCAAATCCAGAAAAAGTTGTGATTTTTGAATAGGGTCAATCGGTGAATACATATTTTATTAATCCCTTATATTAATTGCTTTGTCGTACATATCTCCAACTGCTTTCATTAGCGTTGTTGAAGCCAGAAGTGAAGTGTTAAGACGCATAATCTCATCTACCGTTGCAAAAATATCAACATTAGAGCGCTCTATACCGTATTGAGCAATTCTGTTATGGTCTTGTATAAGAACGGTTTCACCCGATTCTTCAGTCGCCGCAAAGCGGTTGTTGCCAACTTCTTTAAGCCCCTCTGGATTTGCAAACTGTACAAGAGGAATCGTACCGCAGTATGTGCCCTCTCCTGCGGGGTCTTTATAGGTGTAGACTTCCCCGTTAGGTCTTATTTCGGTTTTAACGCTTGTAGCATCAATTCTTATGCCGCCGCCGACCAAATCACCCGTTGTTGTAACAAGATAACCGTCTTTATTCAGCGTAAAAGAACCGTCACGAGTGTAGTATATTTCCCCGCCGACTGATGTAACGGGCATATACCCTGCGCCTTTTATGCCTATATCAAGAGGGTTTTGAGTCAATTGAAAAGACCCTTGAGCATGGTTTGTGCGAATAGCACCCGAAACATAGCCTTGTTCATCTAAAACATCATCAAAACGCATAGCCTTATAGCCATGGGTATTTGCGTTACCTATGTTTTGAGAGTAATATCCGAATTTTTCAAACTGGTGAAGCGTGTTTATCGTGCTTCGCCTCATTATTCCCTGTAAATTATAACCGCTATACATTTATCTACGCACTTCCTAATTCTTGTATTGCCCTTGAGAGTTTACTGTTTTGCAACATAAAAAGCTGTCTGTTGGCGTCAAAATTTCTTTTAACCGGCACAAGCTCCATAAACTCCTGTTGCAACGATACGTTTGAATACTCTAAGCACTGCTGCTCAACGCAAGGCTCTGTCACTATAGCACCCTCAGAAGATACAACGGCAATTTTACCGGCATCTGCCATTTTTCTTGTTTGAGGGTCAAAAATACTTATACTGCCGTCTTTTGAGATTTTTACATCCTTGAGTTCAGCAGGCATAATAGGAAAAACTATGGGCTGACCGCCTGCGGATAAGACACTGTGACCCTTGACGCTTAATAAATTTCCGTCCTTATCAAGGTGAAATCTTCCGTCACGAGTAAGCTCAATTGTCCCGTCTTTATGCAAAAGCTGAAAATAGCCCTTTTCGCTAAGCGCACAGTCAAGGGGGCTTTGTGATACTATAATTCTTCCGACTTGATCATCAACTGCGGTAGATAGAGCGTGAACTCCTATATACTGGGCAAAAGATGACACAACAGCCTCTTTTCTTTGATATCCTACTTTATCTGAGCCCGTAACATTTTCCGAGCCTATGCCCATCATCTCCATACCGAGGTGCATGGCTGAAATTGACATCCCGAGCCCTGACTTGGATAAACTTACACCGCCTTGTAATCTCATTTTTGAGCTGCTCCTTTTTTACGTCACGTCGGCAATATATGGGGTTTATACAGGGAAACCTTCAAAAAATACTCTATATGACCCAGATATTTTTTAATTATTTTTTTTCAAAAGTCAAATTAGAAAAATCTTTATCTATCTTAAAGACAATTTTTATAACCGCATGTGCCATAAGCATAAGCTGAGGAGATATTGCAGATGAGGCAGAAATTTCCGCACGGGCTTTTTTAACCGTATCTTTTGGAATTTCCTTTTTTGTTGTTTCAACAATCAAACCCGCTTGAATATTGAGGTCTTGAGATTCTTTCTTTAGAACCGCAAGCACCTTTTCGCGCGGAAAATCCTCAATACAGTTAATCATAATCTCAACTTTATTATCCTGAGTCATCTCAAGGAGAGCTTTTACATTTGAAAAGTTCATCGTTTCAATAAGTATAGTGACGCTTTGCGCCTCATCATCAGCGCCTGAAGATGTTTTATCAAAAACATCTATATCAAAATCAAGACTCTCGTCTTTAGAGTTAAGAGGCAGCCAAGGCAGATATAGAAGAATGAAGTTTTTTAAAGCAGCGGTTGTATCATTTGTTGAAACACTCACAAGACCTAAGGTATTTATTAAATCTTTTAACTGCTGAGTGTCACTTACTCCCATTTTTGCAGCCTGCGACATAGTCTGCACAAGCTTTTGCAGCGCAGCTTTTGAATTGTCGCTCAACAGTTGTGCCAGAGCATTGAGGTCAATTTTACCGTTTGATAACATCAATAAAAGCTGCATATTCTGCGCCGTTGTAACGGTATTATTTGCACTAAGCTGCGATACAACCTGTGCTACATCTTTTGGCATATTAAGCAGCTCTTTTACATATTTTGCAGTCTGCTCAACTTCCATAGGGGTCATTTTAAGCTCAGGGGAGAGAGTTTGTTTTTGTGTACTTTGAGCAGTGTTTTGCATGGCAGAATTTGCAAAATCCCCTGAAGTTTTAGGAGTTGTGCGCACATTAACCTGATTGTTAATGATATTTGTAATAAGTCTGTTTAAATACCCAGACGGGTTAAAATTATTCATTATATGCCTTTAATGATTTTTCAGACTATTTCAAGCCATTTTTGTACAATATCGCTTACATAGGTAAAAGACGGCAATATACCTATATTTTCGCCTTGCAGATTTTTATTATACACTAAAATCGGCACCATTTCACGCGTGTGGTCAGTACCTCGAAAAGTAGGGTCACACCCGTGGTCTGCCGTTATTATAAGTAAATCATCTTCATCAAGCACATCTAAAATATCTTTTAAATAACAATCAATCTGCTCAATAGCTTCTTTATACCCCTTAGAATCACGTCTGTGCCCAAAGAGCATATCAGTGTCCACAAGATTTGTAAAAATCAAATCCCATTTCTTTTCTTTTAAAGATTTAAGAGTGGCCTCAAGCCCTTCTTTATTTGAGCCTGTTGGCATTGCTTCACTGACGCCGGAGTTTACAAATATGTCTTTTATTTTGCCTATGGATAAAACTTTTTTATTGGCGTCTTGAATTTTATTCAATAATGTAGGCTCAGGCGGAGGAACAGAGTAATCATGCCTGAACTTGCCTATTCTTGTAGGCTTGCCCTCAATCATTTGATAAGGGCGGGCTATTACTCTTGAAACACCCCAAGTTCCCTCATCAAGGATTTTTCTTGCAATTTTGCACCAGTCATACAAGGTCTCAAGCGGGATTATATCTATATCAACGGCAATTTGAAAAACACTGTCCGCACTTGTGTAGATTATGGGGAATTTTGTTTTTTTGTGTTCATCGTGTAAATCCTCAATAATTTTTGTGCCAGATGCAGGAATATTACCTAAAATCCCCTTGCATCCGGTTTGTTTAATAAATTCATCGATAATTTCGGGCGGAAATTCTTTATAAGTTCTAAAAGGATTTTTAAGCACAAGACCCGCTATCTCCCAGTGGCCCGTTGTTGTGTCTTTACCCTTGGATTTCATTTTCATTATGCCGTATTTAGCCATCGGTGTATCTGTTTTTTTAACACCTTGGATATCTTTAATGTTACCAAGTCCCAATTTTTCAAAGTTTGGCACATTCAAGCCGCCCTCTTTTTTTGCAAGGTTGCATAGGGTATTGCAAGTTAAATCATCCCCGTACTCGCAAGCGTCCTCAATAGCGCCTATACCCATAGAATCTATTACAATAATTGCAGCTCTTTTCATTATTTAATTACTCCCGCATCTTCGCCTAAATAATCTAAATGCCATTGTTGAATTGCTTCCCCTGGGTATAAAATACCAATGCCCGGAGGGTATGGAACAACCATTTGAGAAGAAATTTTTAAAAGTGCATTTTCTTTTGATACAAAGGCATAGTCCTTATAAAAAGCCTCAAAAGGAAGCATTTTTACAAAAGGAAAAGGTTGAAAACTCGGCGTTTTCTCACCCTCAAACTTATTTAGTTTAACCTTTTTAAGGGCATTTTTAAGCTTATCTAGTTTATTTTTTGTCGTGCCTATACCGCACAAGTATAAAACTCCAAACAAAGAAGCCATTTCATCTTCTATTGAAAACTCGCCAAAGAGCTTCTGTGACAACTCTAAACCGGACACATCGGGCCTTTGTATTAAAATCTTTGTGGGGTCTGAATTTTCATTGTCATAAAATTCCCAGCCCTCTTTTCTTAAATCTCTTTTGAAGTTTTCTATATTATTAATCAAGTCATCGATTGCCTTTTTACCCTCTTTTGACTGCAAGAAGTTAATTGTCGCTTCAATACAGGCTAAAAGCGGATAAGAGGGGGATGACGTGTTAAAAAGATTTATTGAGCGCTGAACCTGACGCCATTCAAAATCATCCCTTATAGAGTTTGAAACATGCAAAAGTGCACACTGATTAGGCGCACCTGCATTTTTGTGAAGCGAATTTATAACAAAATCCGCCCCCTGCTCAAGCGCGCTTTGAGGAAGCTTATCTGAGAAACTGTATAGTGAGCCATGGGATTCATCAACAATCAGATATACCCCGTATTGTTTACAAATATCTGCAATAGCTTTAATATCTGAGTTTACGCCCTCATAAGTGGGGCTTGTGATAATTAATGCTTTATATTGGTTTAATTTAAGATTATTTTCAACTTCCTCGGGGTTAATTTCTCCATAAATGCCAAAATAGTCATTTTTATCAGGCATTAACCAGTCAACCCTTGCACAAGTCACTACAAGCCCGTTGTAGACTGATTTATGACAATTTCTTGCAACTAAAACCCTATCCCCCTCTTGAATAACTGATTTCATGGCGGCTAAAATGCCTAAAGTCGCACCGCCTGTTAAAAAGAAAGTGTTTTTAGCGCCAAAAAAGTCTGCTGCTCTGCCTTGCGCCATCAAAATTGCACCGGATGGGTCGGATAAATTGTCAAAGCCTTCAATTTCAGAATAATCCCAATTAAAAAATCCCTCTAAATGGGGTAAAAATAAGCTTTTTTGTCCATGCGTCGGGGTTGTAAAAAGTAATCTGTCAGGTTTTTTATTTAATAATTTTATTATGCTCATAGTAATTTTTATAATAAAATATTTGATATGGATGTACAAGAAAAAATCAAAAAATTACGCAAAGAGATTGAGCTTTACAGCTATTGCTATTATGTAGAGGATAACCCGAAAATTGAGGACTATGAGTATGATGCTCTTTTTCGTGAGCTGCAAAAACTTGAAAGCGAGCACCCTGAGCTTATAACGCCTGACAGCCCGACACAAAGAGTAGGCGGCATAAGTGAAAAATTTGATGCCGTTGCGCACAAAAACCGCCTCTACAGTCTTGATAACGCAAATAACGATGAAGAACTTTCAAAATGGTATGAAAGAGTTCTAAAAGATACAACGGGGCTTGAGGGGCAATTAAACCTTTTTTCACCCAAAATTCCTCTTGCATGCGAATATAAAATTGACGGTCTTGCAGTGAGTCTTACCTATGTAAACGGAGTTTTTACTCAAGGGCTTACAAGAGGGGACGGTGTAATAGGGGAAGATATCACAAACAATTTAAAAACCATAAAAGCCATACCCCTAAAGCTTTTTGAACCAGTTAATGTTGAAGTTCGAGGAGAGGTGTACATGCCTGTTTCCTCTTTTGAAAAACTAAACGCAAAACAACTTGAGGCGGGACAAAAAACTTTTGCCAACCCGAGAAACGCAGCCGCCGGAACGGTGCGCCAGCTTGACCCTAAAATAACGGCAAGCAGAGACTTATCAATTTTTGTATACGGCGGTATATTCGACAAAAACCAAGCCCCAAAAACCCATAGCGAAACTATGGCAAAGCTTGCCAAACTCGGCTTTAGAACAAACAAAGTAACCGTTGTCGAGGGGATTGAAGAGGCTATAAATTTCTGCAAAAAAACGGATGAAGTCCGTCACACGCTTAACTATGCCACAGACGGCGTTGTAATTAAAGTAGATGAAATATCCAAGCAGCTTGAGCTTGGTTTTACCTCTCGTGTTCCAAAATGGGCAATAGCTTTTAAATTCCCGCCCGAAGAAGTTTGGACAGAGCTTGAGAGTATAGAGTTTTCCGTAGGCAGAACAGGGATTATAACCCCTGTAGCAAACCTTAAACCCGTACTTCTTGCAGGGAGCACCGTTTCTCGAGCAAGTCTTTATAACTTTGATGAAATTCAAAGGCTGAATGTTCAAGTAGGGGATAGAGCCCTTGTAAAAAAAGCGGCAGAGATTATACCAAAGGTAATAAGAGTAGAAAAAACTCAAAACTCTAAACCCTTTGAAATGCCAAAAACCTGCCCCTGCTGCTCTACTCCTCTTGTTGAAGTTGAGGGTGAGGTTGCACTTTATTGTCCCAATAAAAGCGGCTGCAGCGCTCAAATTAAAGGGCGGATAGAATATTTTGTATCTAAAAATGCCATGGATATAGACGGGCTTGGCGAGAGCATCATATCTCAGCTTGTGGAGCGCAAACTTGTCTACAGTTACGCTGATTTATATAAGCTTAAATACGAACAGCTCTTGGAGCTTGATTTGATAGCGGAAAAATCCGCACAAAATCTGCTTGACGCTATTAACGCATCAAAAAATACAAAACTTCCAAAGTTTATTAACGCTCTTGGAATAAGGCTTGTGGGCAAAGAGAGCGCAGATATTTTATCTCAAAATTTTGAAAACATTGAAGCCCTAAAAAATGCCTCAATAGAAGATTTAAACGCAATTGACGGCATAGGAGAAAAAATGGCGCAGAGTATTTATGATTATTTTCACAATGAAGAAAATCTAAAAACTCTAAATGAAGTTCTAAGCCTTGGCTTGAAGCTTGAAAACACTTACAGAAGAGAAGAAGACCTAAAGCTTAAGGGGTTGTCTTTTGTTCTAACGGGGACTCTGGAGGAATTTTCGCGCGATAAGGCACAAGAGATTTTAAAATCTTTAGGCGCAAAGACTCCAAACTCGGTGAGCAAAAACACCGACTACGTCATAGCAGGTGCAAATGCGGGTTCTAAATTGACAAAAGCGCAAAATTTGGGTATTAAAATTATTAACGAAAATGAGTTTAAAGAACTTATTAATTACAAGGAGGATTTATGAAAAAAATTCTATTGGCTGCCACGGTTTTAACCGTTATGGGCGCACTTGCAGCAGGCAGTGTTTTTGCGGCAGATGTTGAAGAAAAACCCTATGTAAGTGTTTCAACAAAAGCTGCACAAGAATTTGCACCTAATGTTGCAAACATTAAATTCTACATTGAAACTAATGACAAAGACTTAAATATTGCAACACAAAAAAATAAAGAACTCAGTCAAAAAGCACTCGAAGCGGTTAAAAAACAACTGGATAGCGCAAAAGGCGACAGTATAAAAACAATTAACTTCAGCGCAAACCCCGAGTACAGATACAAAGACGGCAAAAAGATTTTTGTACAATACAGAGTATCAAACGGTTTTCAAGTAACTCTTAAAAACACGGATAAGTTAGGAGAAATAATAGCTCAAGGACTTCAAAACGGCGCAACAAGAGTAGGAGATTTAAATTTCTCTCTTGATAACACGGATAGCGCTTGCAATTCTTTAATTAAAGAAGCAACTGCACTTTCTCGCACAAGAGCAGGTGAACTTGCAAAAGCTGCAGGAAGCTACGTTTTAGGAATTAAGTCCATAAACGCCAGCTGCAGCGGGGATAGCGTTATGTACCCACAGGCAAGAATGTTAAACAGTGCAAAATTTTCCTCAGCTTCAGCAGACGCCGAGGCAGTTGAATCTGTAGTTCCTACCGAACTTGGTACAATTAAAATGTACGCTAATGTGAACGCTAATTATTTTGTAAAATAAATACTTCATGGGGCTTGATAAATCAAGCCCCTTTTTAAATTAAAAACCCCTTGCTTTTTTATGAAATTAATGCTATTTTATCAGTGTAGTTGTTAAGCGATTAGATAACCTTACAGAGAATGGGTTTTACGGTTTAGCTTAATGATTTGGATGTTAGTTGAAGTGAAGTTTAGCTTTTTAGCATTTTAGGCATTTCGTGAAGTATATATTCAACAATAAATATTTAAAAGATAACTCTAAACCCGGCAGCTGGCGCCGAGGATACGAGTATTTTCAAAAAGGACAGGTAGAAGAAATCTCCCTTAAAGACTCAACCGTAACGGGAAAAATCAAGGGTAACTACAAGTCATACTATGAAACATCCATAAAATTCAACAAAACAAGCGCCAAACCCTCCTGCACCTGCCCGCTTGATGAACCTTGGTGCAAACACGCGGTTGCGCTTGGTCTTAGCGCACTTAAAGACCACCTTTGGGATGAATTTTTATACGAAAAGCACGACATAACACCTGTTTTTGAAGATGAAGATTTGCCGATGTGCGAAAACCCTCAGGGCGGATATATTTTCCACTTTAACCCCAAAAGAAGGCAAAATTTCTTCTCCATTCTTGTTATGGACAGAAACACAAAAAGGGTTATAAGGGATTTAGAGGGCATATTTAAAGCCGTTCTTGAAGCACAAAAAAACGACCCTAATTTTCAGCTGAATAACGCTCAAAAACTTGAGGCTATGATGTTTAAGATGCTCCTTAAACAGTCAAGGCTGGATAAAAAATCAGGCTGGTACGATGTTCAGATAAACAAATTTGATGAGTTCTTTAAAATGCTCTCCAAAATGGAAGATGTAATTGACGCAAAAACTCACAAAAAAATAAGATTTGACAATGAAACCTGGAAACTCTGCCTTGCGGTAAATATTTCATATGTAGGTAATGTTCTTTTATCCCTATACTGGGAAAGACCTGACGGAAGCGAAGTTTACCCCTTTGAAGAAATTCGCTATTTCTCAAGACAACTTAAATGGGGCAGATATAAGGATGTAATTTTTCAAACCGACGCTCAGGTGTCAATTTTGCCCCAGTATTTAACAAAAGCATCTTTTACGGACATTAAAGACGCTGAGGGCGGAAAGTTTATATACGAAGAATTGCCCAAATTAAGAAAAATGATGAGCGTATATTTAAGCGAAGAGATGGAAAAGCTCGCATTTGAAAAGCGCCCTCCAAAGTGCATAGTAGAGTTAAGTATTGACTATGACCTCTCTCTTAAAGCGTCTTTAGACTTTGAATACGACGGAGTAAGAGTTCCTTATTCAAAAACTCCAAAATCACCCTATGTCACAATCAAACAGCCCGAGAAAGATTTGCTCTACTGGGTTAAAAGGGATATGCAATTTGAAGAAAGAGCCTATCAAATGCTTCTTGCATGCCGCTTTGCACCTATGCAGACAAATAACCTCGCACTTGAAAAAGAATATGCCATAGATTTTTATAACTACTACATAAATAAAGCGGGTGAGGGCTGGGAGTTTATCGAAAAAGACGACATGAGCCTTTATAAGCTCAATAACAAAGGTTTTGAACTTAAAGCAACAATTGACTTTATAGAAGAAACAACCGATAAATTTGAAATCGAGCTCCATGGCGAAGTTGACGGAGAGATAATCGAATTTGAAAAAATTCAAGACTTAGTCTATGAGGGTGCAAAATACTACAACACCAAAGGCAAAGGGCAAGCTGCAATTCCTGCGGACGATATTTTATCTTTGCTAAAATCTTTTAACACATATGACGTTTACAAAAACGAAGAAGATAAATTCATTGTTAAAACATACCGTGCAGGCGTGGTTTCGGAAATGGAATCGATGGGCGTCAAGCTCAAAATGTCAAGGAAGTTCTCCAAGTTTTGGAAAGAAATTTCAACTTTTTCAAACATGGAAAATACTCCCCTGCCAAAAGCTACCGTTGCAACGCTTCGTGAGTACCAAACAAAAGGCTACAGCTGGCTTTGGTTCTTGTATAAATACGGCTTAAACGGCATTTTGGCAGACGATATGGGTCTTGGTAAAACGCTTCAGACACTTACACTTTTACAGAAAGCAAAAGAAAAAGACGGTAAAGAGCCGACTTTGGTTATTTGTCCGACATCTGTTGTCTTTAACTGGGAAAATGAAATAGAAAAATTTGCCCCAAATTTAAAATTCCTTGTACTATCAGGAATTGAAAGAAAAACGCAATTTAAAAATATTCCAAAATACGATGTTATAATTACCTCTTACGCGCTTGTAAGAAGAGATATCGAGCAGCTTAAAAAATACGAGTTTCGCTATGTAATTTTAGATGAATCTCAAAACATCAAAAACGCAACCTCGCAAACTTCAAAAGCCGTAAAAGAGCTAAACGCCAAACACAAACTGGCACTTAGCGGTACGCCGATTGAAAACAGACTGGAAGAACTCTGGAGTGTTTTTGACTTTCTTATGCCCGGTTTTCTTTTTGATGCAAATGAATTTAACTACAGATACGTTAATCCTATCGTTGAAAAAGGCGACAAAGCGGTTGAAAGACGACTTAAAGGGCAGATATTCCCGTTCATTCTGCGCCGTATGAAAAGAGATGTTGCAAAAGATTTGCCTGATAAAATCGAATCGGTTGCATACTGTGAACTTACACCCGAGCAAAAAGACTTGTACTTACAGGTTCTTGACTCTACAAAAGAAGAATTGTTTAAATCAATTGAAACAGTGGGACTTGAAAAGTCCAGAATGTCTATTTTCTCTGCACTTCTGCGCTTAAGACAAATCTGCTGCCACCCGAGGTTATACGACAAAGAGGGTACTTTGGGCATAAATGAATCGGGCAAATTTGAACATTTACAGGAAATGCTCGAAGAAATTATCTCAGAAGGCCATAGGATACTGCTTTTCAGCCAGTTTGTCGGTATGCTTGATATTATTAAACAGTGGCTTGAAACAAAAGGAATCAAGCACGAATACTTATCAGGCGCTACAAAAAATCGTCAGGAAGTTGTTGAGCGCTTCAACACTGACCCGACTATTCCTATTTTCCTTGTATCACTCAAAGCAGGCGGTACGGGACTTAACCTTACGGGTGCTGATTATGTTATTCACTATGACCCATGGTGGAACCCCGCTGTTGAAGACCAAGCAACAGACAGGGCGTATCGTATCGGTCAGACAAAGAAAGTTTTTGTATACCGCTTAATTACAAAAGGCACTGTAGAAGAAAAAATCCAAAGACTCAAGTCCAAAAAACGCTCGCTTGTGGATAGTGTTATTTCAATTGACAGAAACATTGCAAAAACACTTACATATCAAGATATCAAAGATATCTTCAGTGTTTAGCCAAGAGCGCTTACTTCAAGCTCAAGCTTGTCTTTAAATGCACGTTTTAAGTCATCTTCAAGCTGCGGGTCATTTTTTACCCAGAGATTTGAACTTGTTAACATCTGAACACGCTCATCATCGTCTGCAAAGTCAATAACCACAGGGTCATCGCCTTTATATTTTGCAAGAACTTCTTTAAGGTAAATATTTTCTTCAAATGCCAAATCTTTAATATATTTAATGGTAACAAGATTTATGCCGCCTATGGGCTTGATGTCTTGAACAATTAAATTCACCTGCTCTTCGCGGTTTTGAATTTTTGCTTTTATAATAACTCTTTCTTCAGAGTTCATATAATGTCCGCAGCTCTCAACTGTTTTTGGAAAAGCTACAACTTCCATTCTGCCCGTTAAATCTTCTATTATTCCTGTTTTTAAAAACTTAGAAGGGTCTTTGCGGGTTGGCTTTTGTACAACTTGAGAGAGCAAACCGCAGATTGTCACCCCTTTATCATTTTCAGGGTTTTCTAAAATGTCGCTTACCGTGTCTGTTGTAAGGTATTTAAGAGTATCTCTGATTGATGAAAGCGGGTGAGATGTTACGTATATTCCCAAAAGTTCCTTTTCAAACTGTTGAATTTCAGAATCGGAAAACTCATCGTCAGATGAGCCCAAAAGCTCAAATGTAGGAATATTAAGCTCTTGCGCCTCCTCGCCAAGAGAGGCAAACAAGCTTACCTGTCCTGTGCTTTGAGCTTTTTTGTCCTTATGGACATACTCTACAACATTATCAATATTATCTAAAAGCTGTTTTCTGCTTTTTTCAAGGGTAACAAATGCCCCCGCTTTTATTAAACTTTCTAAAGTTTTCTTGTTTAAGCATTTACTGTCAACTCTTGAACAGAAGTCAAAAAAGCTTTCAAACTCTTTGTTTTGGCGCTCTTTTTCAATTTCATCAATAACCGCGCCGCCCACGTTTTTAATTGAAGCAAGTCCGAAGCGGATATTGTCCCCGTCAGGGAAAAATTGAGAAGAAGATTTGTTTATATCAGGCGGTAAAACCTTGATACCTAAAGCCTGACACTGCAAGATGTACTGTTGAGTTTTATCCTGATTATCCGCTTGAGAAGTCAAAATTGAGCACATATACTCAACAGGATAATGCGCCTTTAGATAAGCAGTCTGATATGCAACAAAAGCGTAAGCTGCACTGTGACTTCTGTTAAAACAGTACTTTGCAAAGCTTTCTATCTGTTCAAATAGAGCCGCAGCATCAGCGTTTGACATGCCGTTTTTTGCGGCACCCTCAATGAAAATGCCTTTTTGTTTTGCCATTTCATCGAGTTTTTTCTTACCCATCATACGACGCACCATATCCGCACCGCCAAGCGTATAGCCTGCAAGCGTCTGGAATATCTGCATAATTTGCTCTTGATAAACAATTGTGCCGTATGTGTCTTTTAGAATTTTTTCCAAAAGCGGATGAGCGTATTCGATTTTTTGTCTGCCGTGTTTTCTGTCTACAAAGTCTTTTACCATGCCCGATTCAAGAGGCCCCGGACGAAAGAGCGCAACCAAAGCGCCTAAGTCTTCAAATACTGTCGGTTTTAAATCTTTTACAAGTTTTTTCATACCGCCTGATTCAAGCTGGAACACACCGTCTGTATCCCCTCTTTTTAAAAGGTCAAAAGTTTTAGGGTCATCCAGAGGTATTTTATTTATATCAAGGTCAATCCCATGGCGCATTTTAATAAGGTCAAGAGTATCTCTGATAATAGTCAGAGTTTCAAGTCCCAGAAAGTCCATTTTTAAAAGCCCGAGTTTTTCAATGTGCACCATAGGGTACTGAGTAGTTGTAGCTTTTTCTTTTGAAAGCGCTATAGGTATAATCTCATCAAGCGGTTTGTGCGAGATAATAACACCCGCTGCGTGCGTTCCCACCTGGTTTTTAAGCCCCTCAAGGTGGCGAGCTTCATCTACCAGACGGCGCACCATATCATTTTCATCACAGAGTTTTTTAAGCTCCATACCGTCTTTTAGAGCATCATCAAGTTTTGTCCCCGGTGCAGAGGGTATCATGCCCGCCCATTTGTTAGAATCTGAAAAAGGTATGTCATAAACCCTGCAAACTGCTTTAAGTGCAGCCTTTGCAGCAAGCGTACCAAATGTAATAATCTGACAAACGTGGTCTTCGCCGTATTTTTGAGTAACATAATCTATTACCTCACCTCTACGGCGTTTGCAAAAGTCAATATCGACATCGGGCATCGATATACGTTCGGGATTCAAAAACCTCTCAAACAACAGATGATGTCTTATCGGGTCAAGTTCCGTTATACCAAGGACATAAGCTACAATACTTCCCGCCGCAGAACCACGACCGGGGCCTGTAGGAACACCGTGTTCTTTTGCCCAGTTTATAAAATCCCAAGTAATAAGGAAGTACGCAGGGAAGCCCATTTTCTCAATGACACCACGTTCATATTCGTAGCGCTCTTCTATTTCTTTAGGGTAATTTTCCCCGTATCTTTTCTTTAGCCCCTCACGGCACAAATAATCAAAATAAGAGCTTATAGTATATCCCTCAGGCACAGGGTATGAGGGCAAATGTGACTTGCCAAGCTCAATATGAACATCGCACTTATCGGCTATTTCTACCGTTGTTTCAATACAAGAGTTAAATGTTTCTTCATCCATCCACTCAAAAGAGCGTCTTAGCTCTTCTACCGTTTTTACATAAAACTCGTTATTTGAAAATTTAAACCTGTTTGTGTCAGACTTTGAAGACTTTGTCTGCTCGCACAAAAGCGTATCATGCCAGAGGGCGTCTTGAGCGCGAAGATAGTGAGAGTCATTTGTAATTACCATCTTCAAGTTAAGCTCTTTAGCTATTTCAATAAGCTTCGGGTTAGAATCTTTCTGCTCTTGCAGACCGTGGTCTTGAAGCTCTATATAGAAATCTTCACCGAATAAATTTTTATACCACTTTGCTTTCTCAAGGGCTTTTTGCTCGTTACCGTCCAGTATATTTCTTGCTACTTCACCTTGAATACAAGCACTCAGGCAAATAAGACCCGATGAGTACTTCTCAAGTATCTCATGGTTAATCCTTGGTTTATAGTAATACCCTTGAGTCGAGGCTATTGAATCAAGTTTGACAAGGTTTTGATACCCTTGATTGTCTTTTGCCAACAACACAAGGTGGTAGAGGGTCTTTTTGGTACTTTTATCCTCTATTACATCCCCCTCGCAAATGTAGAACTCACAGCCTATAAGAGGTTTAACCTCGGGGCATTCTTTTGCATTTAAAACCATATCAATAACGCCAAACATCACACCGTGGTCTGTTATTGCAACTGCGGGCATGTCATTTTCCTTGGCAAAGTTAAATAAATCTTTTACCTTAATTGCCCCGTCCAGTAGTGAATATTCCGTGTGTAAATGCAAAGGAACGTATTTCATATTAACAATTTAGCACAAAAAGTGTCATGAAAAGTCAAATGTTACCATTTTTTAAATATGAAAAATACCGCAAGAATTATAAAAAAGAACCCGACAAGGTAGTTCCACTTGAACTGTTCTTTTAGATAAGTGACAGAGAATATACTAAATACCACAAGGGTTATGACCTCTTGAATTGTTTTTAGTTGAGCGGTTGAATAAGCGTATGAGCCTATACGATTTGCAGGCACTTGAAAACAATATTCAAAAAAGGCTATACCCCAGCTAACTAAGATTACAAGCCATAATACACTGCTTTTAAAGCGCAAATGTCCATACCAAGCAAATGTCATAAAGACATTTGATATAGTCAATAATACAATTGGTGCAAGCGATTTCATCATAACCGTTTTATTGTACAACGAAAAAAAATTATAAAAATATGTAAAATATATTTACATATACTTGCTATTTACATATAATTTGAATATTGTATTTATATGTTTCAAATCTTAATTAAGATTTGAAATTAAAAAAGGTTTGCCCGTCGTTCCAGACGTCTCAGGGCAAAGGAATCCGCCTCATTTTTTATGGGGCGGTTTTTCCGTTTTAATATTGATTTATAAACTGCTGCGCAACACGAGGCGACCTTGACGCCTTTAAAAGCGCAAAGCGCTCAGCTTTTATGTCAAAATCTTCTCTTATGGGAATGTTTTTATCCTGTGCAATTTTTCTTGCAATTTCAAGGAACTTGTCTTTATTTGGCGCAAGGAAAGTAAGCGTTACGCCGAATCTGTCTGAGAGTGATGCGTTTTCATCAATAGTATCTGCCAGATGAACTTCATTTCCCTCGCGGGAAGAAAAAGTTTCTTTTACTATATTTCTTCTGTTTGTTGTGGCATAAATCACTATATTGTCGCTTCTTTTTGAAAGTGCACCCTCAAGAGCTGATTTTACCGCGCTTAGATTTTCATCATCCTGAGAAAAAGACAAATCATCTATAAAAACAATAAACCTAGCAGGGATTTTTGACAATTTATCCAAAAGCTTATCAAGATTGTTTAAATTACTTTTTAAAATTTGTACAATTTTTAACCCTGAATTTTTAAACTCGTTATAGACGGCTTTAACGCTTGAGGACTTGCCGCAGCCTCTATCACCGTAGAGTAAAATATTGTTTGCAACTTTTCCGTTAAGCAAAAGCTTTGTATTTTCAATAAGAGTATTTTGCTGAGTTTTATAGTCTTTTAAGCCATTAAATGTTATATCGTCAGTCTTTTCAACATACTCTAGAACATTATCTTTTGTATAAATAAAAGCGCCGTATTTTGCATAAAGCCCGTAGCAGTTGGCTTGTACATAAGAACATAAAGTATCGTAGTCAACAACAGGAGTATCTGATGTAAAATCAGAGAGAAGATTTACTATTTCATCAGAATTTTCAAACTGTTTTTTCAAAACTTCTTTAATCTTCTGAGAGTTAATTTTTGACAGTTCAAAAAGTATCTCAAGTTCTTTTTTTGCAGCGTTTACAAT
Organism: uncultured bacterium; assembly: GCA_949285255.1. GTDB lineage: Bacteria > Cyanobacteriota > Vampirovibrionia > Gastranaerophilales > Gastranaerophilaceae > Galligastranaerophilus. The sequence goes on from CASDXV010000002.1 coordinate 119,291, forward strand.
ATTTTCATTGAGCGGATTTTTTGCTGAAATATTTTTTGTAAAAACATTTTCATCATGTTTAATTAAGTCATTTAAATAAAGAGAAAAATCTCCCTCAAAAGGGCTTTCATATAGCACTTTTAAAAATTTTGAATAATATAAAACAGCCTCACTAAGAGATTTAGCACTGTATGAAAAAACACCTAAAAGGTTGACTATTGCTTTATCTTTGAGAATGTTTGAGAAAATACTCAAAGTAAAAAGTTTATAATTTAAAATCAAAAGCTCATTCATAGCTTAAATATATCACAAAAAGATTGACCGAAGTATTTTTTAAAGCTAAACTAAAGACAAATCCATTCTAAGGAGGAAATAAGATGGCTAAAATTTATTACGCAAATGACTGCAACTTGAGCTTACTTGACGGAAAAAAAGTTTCAATCATCGGTTACGGTTCACAAGGACACGCTCATGCGCTTAACCTACATGACAGCGGAGTTGATGTTATTGTCGGACTTTACGAAGGTTCTAAATCTTGGAAAAAAGCAGCTGATGCGGGCTTAAAAGTTGCAACCGTTGCACAAGCTTCAAAAGAGGCTGACATTATCATGGTTCTTCTGCCCGATGAAGTTCAAGCAGACATATACAAAGAAAGCATTGAACCAAACTTAACTTCAGGTAAAGTTCTTGCTTTTGCTCACGGTTTTAACATCCACTTTAATCAAATCATACCGCCTAAAGACGTTGATGTTATTATGATAGCACCCAAAGGCCCCGGCCACACCGTAAGAAGTGAATATACAGAGGGTAAAGGTGTTCCTTGCTTAATCGCAGTTTATCAAAACGCTTCAGGCAGAGCACATGATATCGGTCTTGCTTACGCTGCAGGTATCGGCGGAGCTCGTGCCGGAGTTATGGAAACAACATTTAAAGTTGAAACAGAAACTGACCTTTTTGGCGAACAAGCAGTTCTTTGCGGAGGTGTTACAGCCCTTATGCAAGCAGGTTTTGAAACTCTTGTTGAAGCAGGCTATGCTCCCGAAAACGCTTACTTTGAATGTATCCATGAAATGAAACTTATCGTTGACCTTATCTATCAAGGCGGATTTAAGAAAATGAGATACTCAATTTCAAATACCGCTGAATACGGCGACTACTGCACAGGTAAGAGAATAATCACAGAAGAAACCAAAAAAGCTATGAAAAAAGTCTTGGAAGAAATTCAAGACGGTACATTTGCTTCTAACTGGATTAAAGAAAACAAAGCAGGCGGAAGGGCAAACTTCCTTGCTACACGCGCTCTTAAAGCTGACCACCAACTTGAAGCAGTAGGTAAAGAACTTAGAAAAATGTATTCTTGGAATGAAGAAGAATAAGTTCTAAATACAAATACTAAAAACGCGCCCTAAAAAGCGCGTTTTTTTATTTAATATTTTCTATAATTTCTGTTATTTTAACCCCGTAACAGTTATCAAGAGCAACGACCGCACCGCGCGCCACAAGAACAGAGTCAACAAAAATATCAACAGGCTCTTCTTCTTTATTGTCAAGCATAACAACAGTACCTTTTTCGTAGCGCAAAATATCCCTCAGGGGAACTTTTGTCTTGCCAAGCTGCGCAGTTAATTTAACCTCAACATTTGCAATCTTTGCAAGATTTTCAAAATTAAAATCAGGATATGAATTTTTTAATTCTTTCAAATTATCGCTCATAAAAATATTCTACAACAATTTTAAACGCTTTGTCTAACAGTGCCTTGTTATTTACATTTTTTAATATATAAAAGCGCAAAAATTTTTTTTCAGGTATGTTAGATAGGTAGTGTTGTTAGATATAGAAAAATGAGGATTATATGCTAAGAGTAACCCCTTATGGTTTTACAGGCAAAGTAAATTTTGGCTCAAAGCGCAAAGAGCAATACCAAAGCAACCCTTATCAGGATGATAGAATACAAAAAGAGAGAAATATTTTAACCTCGGCTGATGCGCTTTTATTGTACAGTGCAACAATAAACTCAAAAACAAGAGAAATGCTGCAGGAACTTCAAGCAATTGCAGCTAAAGGTTATCCTCGAAACGAACTTAGCGAGCTTGAGTATAAAGCAATTGAAGCATCAAGAAATATCCCTGTGCCTGTTGAATTCCCAAACCATCCTCTTAGTATATGGGGCGGCTTGTATCTTGATTTGCAGGACGACTTAAAACTCCCATCTTCAACAAAATCAATGATAACAAGAGATATTGCAAAAGTTCTAAACGGTGAAACAAAGCCTGATGAAATTACAGACCCTAACGTCTGGTCCATAAGTTACGAGTACACCAACCCTGTCGGCGGACAAACTGATATTGCCCGTGAAGCTCCCGTAGCGCTAAATAAAGCAGGAGTAAATACAATCGCCATTTCTCCGATGTTTAAAATGAGCGTAAATTCAAAACCCGTTAATTACCTGAAAAAAGAAGACGGCAAACTCTATTACATAACTCCAAACAATAAAACTCAAGTTGAAAAAGTATATGAAGGAGAATTAAAAACCGGCGATAGGGTTGATAAATTAAGTGTATACTACGGTGAATTCGGCCCTGACAAACAAAAGACACTGTTTTTATATGATGATGATATGTTTGACTTTGGCGACACCAATACCGCTATGGTATATCAAGACTTGCCTCACAGCCCTGAGAGGGTTCGTATGGCACAGTTTAATAATATGACATATGAACTTTTGGCAAAAGCAAAAGACGGAGAGGTTAAACTGCCTGACGGACAAGAACTGCCTGCGCCCGATAAACTTATAGCCCATGAAGCCTGGCAGTCAGCGGGTCTTTTGTGCAAAATGCGCCTGTACTCGCGCGCTGAAGATTCAATACACACAAGAAGAAAGGCAACTACGGACTACTTAAGAAACCTTGCAAACAATACTTCCGTTATTGTCCACAACTTAGGAGATGGCTATCAGGGTCAAAGCTGGGATAAAAATGCTATGCAGGGCTACTTTAATACCCTATACAACGACTTTGCAAGAGATATAGTATTAAACAGTTGTATAGCAGATGTCGGAAACAGACAGTTCTTGCTTTTTGGCTCACCCTCTCAAAGAATAGGCTTCTATGAAGATGTACTAAATCCGGCTCATGCCGCAACAGTACTATCTACAAGCATTGGCCCAGTTTCTCAGGGATATAGATTTGAGCTTGTAAACAAAGGTCTGTCCTCTAAACTTGATACCATAGTTAAAATAAAAGACGACAGAGGTTCACTTGATGTTTATCCTAACGGTGTTGATAAAAAACCCCTTGCAGCAACAAAAGAAAATGTTTCACAGGTAAATAACGACTTGGGTCAAAGACTGGAAGAAATATTCGGTAAAAAAGTAAAAGTTCAACCCTATCTTGAAACATACGACCAAGATATTGATACAATTGATAAGACCTCTTTTGCAAGGAAAAAACAGTACAATGCAAGGCTTACAAGAGGCTTATTGCTTGACGCCGCAAAAAACAACTCTATACCGACTCCTCTAATTCACGGCTTTAAAGCCCCTGATTTTTACGAGGGAGAGTATGGAATTGACATTGATAATATCAATGCAACAACTCCCATATTTACCATGGCAAGCCGCCTTGATAATCAAAAGGGCTTTGACACAATGATTGACGCGTATTCAAAGCTCGTTAAAAACTACAAGGAAAATGACCCCAAAATGCCCGTACTTTTAATATCGGGAGGCGGGGATAAAAACCTTGCTAATTACATTCAAGCAAAAAAAGATGAACTTGGCACACTTGGTAAGAGAATTTTATTCACACAAAACCGTATTTCAAACTCAGGATTACTTTTGTTGAATATGACAACAAGAAACTGCATGCCATCTGACTTTGAACCTTATGGAATATCAGAACTTAAAGGGCTCTACGCAGGCTCTCATGTTATAGCAACAGAGGTGGGCGGTATGAAATCTGACGGAGAAATTTCAAGAAAAATATACTCATATGATGGCTACGGTGCAGACAAGGCTAACGCCATAACCGTTAAAGACTATGAGTTTATGTGTTTAGCTCCTGATGGCGAAAAGGCCTCAATAAGAGAACGCAACTCACAAAAACTCTATAAAGCTATGCAAAAAGACATTAATTTAAGCAAAGATGAATCAATCTCTATGGATTTAAATGCACTTAAAACAGATGTAAGCTGGGATAAGGGTGCTATTCAAAACTATATGGATAAAATGAAAATAAAAATAAGCAAATAACAAAAAACCCGCCCTAAAAGCGGGTTTAATTTTATCTTAAGACACGACGAACATCCGCACAGGGCATTGCCGTTGTGTAGATTACAAAGTCATTGAGAGGGGTCATGTATTTTCTTAAAAATTCCTTGTTTTTAATGGGTTCATAACAAACAGTTGAGGGTAGAATTCCTTTCAAATACTCAACCAGTTCTCTCTGCTCATCCGTTTTGGAATAATCATCGAGTACTTTTACAATATTCATAACATGCTGAGTTTAACGCTTTTTAAAGTCAAACTCATCATGTTTTATTAAAAATTTTACACAACTTTATAAAAAATTACAAAAGTATATATTCAGTTAATAACAGCTATAACCGTGGCAGCCGCAAAAGTGTCCGTATGCGATAGCGAAACCTTAAAAGAGAGGTTATCGCCTCTTTTTTTACCTATAAGGTTAATTTTAGGCGCTCCGGAGGGAAGATTTTCTACCTCAAAGTCACGACAAAAATACCCGTCTACTCCAAGAGAGTGCAGAGCCTTAACACAGGCCTCTTTAGCGCAATATCTGGCACACAGGTGCTGGGCAAAATTTTTTGTCCTGTAGGAATACTCTATTTCTTTTTTTGTAAAAATTTTATTTATAAAAGGGTCGTCCTTTTGGGTATATTTTTTGAAACGCTCAACATTTTCAACATCTATACCAAGACCTAAATTTTCTAACTTCATAATACACTTTTATCCGAGATTTTTAATTATTTCATCCCTAAATTCGGTAGTTTTTGCACTTCCGCCCAAATCAGAAGTTAAAACCCTGCCCTCACGAAGTGTTTTAAAAAGAGCATCCTCAAGTTTTTTTGCAATTTCAAACTCACCTAAGTGCTTTGTCATCTCAATAGCACTCAACAAAAGCGCCGTAGGGTTGGCTAAATTTTTACCTTTAATATCAGGGGCACTGCCATGCACAGGTTCAAAAACCGCACAATCAAGCCCGATATTAGCCCCCTGAGCTACACCTAAACCGCCTATTAAACCGGCGCAAAGGTCAGAAACTATATCACCATACAGGTTGGGCAGAACCAAAACATCAAACTGCGAGGGGTTTTGCACAAGCTGCATACAAAGATTATCTACAAGAATTTCTCTTGGAGTAATGTCGGGGTATTCTTTTGCAACTTCTCTAAAACATTCTAAAAACAACCCGTCAGCGAGTTTGCAGATATTTGCCTTGGTAACTGCGCAAACTTCACTTCTGTTGTTTTTAACCGCATAGTCAAACGCCCATTTACAAATTCTTGTTGAGCCCTGACGGGTGATTAGTTTTATACCCTCAACCCTGTCATCATTTATTTTATTTTCTATGCCTGCGTATAAATCTTCGGTATTTTCCCTAACTACAACTAAATCTACATCACTAAATGGTGTTTTTACACCTGGTAGATTTTTTGAGGGTCTTAAATTCGCAAACAAATCAAGTTCGCGTCTTAATTGAACATTTACCGAACGAAAACCCTTACCGATAGGAGTTGTTACAGGGGCTTTAAGAGCGACTTTATTTTTTCTTATTGATTCAAGCACGCGATTTGGCAGAGGAACGCCCTCTTTTTGAACAACGTCAGCGCCTGCGGTTTGCAAGTCCCAGTTAATTTTTAAACCTGCAGCGTCTAAAATTTTTACAACCGCATCTGATATTTCAGGGCCAATGCCATCCCCGTTAATTAAAGTTACATTATACAAGGTCAAAATCTCCGTGTTTTTTCAAGTGTTCAATTAGTCCGCCGTCATTTAAAAGTTTAATCATAACATCGGGCAGAGGAGTAATTTTAAGCGTTTCACCTTTTGTAAGGTTCTTTAATACACCGCCTTTTGCATCAAGCTCAAGCTCATCGCCCGCATCGATATTATCCGTGTTGCATTCAATAGCCAAAAGCCCTATGTTAATTGCATTTCTGTAGAAAATTCTTGCAAAACTTTTTGCAATAACAGCGCCCACTCCAGCAATTTTAATAATCTGAGGAGCATGCTCACGAGATGAACCTAGTCCAAAGTTATTTCCCGCTACTACAAAATCTCCCTTTTGCATTTTTGAGGCAAATTCAGGGTCAGCATCCTCAAGCACATGTTTTGAAAACTCTTCAAGGTTGCTTCTTAAATGAAACAATCTGCCGGGGGCAATATGGTCGGTTGAGATATTATCACCAAACTTAAAAGCGCGTCCTTTTTTTATTTCCCCGATATTTCCCATTAATTTTACCTCCAGAATACTTTAATTTTCTTAACTATTATAATACAAATATCGAATTTTATACTATAATATTAACATGTTAAAAATCGCAGTTATTGGTTTAGGGTTGATAGGCGGTTCAATATTAAAATCGCTCAGTCAGAGTGATTGGGAAATCGCCGCTATTTCAAAATCGAGTTACGACAAAGCAAAAAGCTTCACGCCTTACGCTTCGGATATGATTGAAGACACTAGAGGCGCAGATGTAGTTTTTGTCTGCTCACCTATGAGTGAAGCTAAAAATGTCTTAAAGAGGCTCGAGGGCATAGTTTCGCCAAAGTGTATAGTGTGTGATGTTTGCTCTCTAAAGGGCTTTCTTGAAGGCAATTACAAATTTAACTACATTGGAACACACCCTATGGCAGGGACGGAAGAATCAGGTTTTGACGCCTCAAAAGATGATTTGTTTCAAGGTGCAAAATGGGTAATAACCAAGCATAATGCAATTTTAGAAGAAGTAATAAAGTTTATGGGTGCGACACCTGTTTTAATGGATGCAAAAGACCATGACGCAGCTGCGGCACAAATATCGCATATGCCCATGCTTTTATCTTTTGCACTGTTTGACTCTATTCGCTCGGATAGTGCGAAAATAATCGCCGCAAGCGGTTTTCGTGACATGACGCGTCTTGCCCTTACAAATGAGGTTTTGGCGTATGACATGCTTAAAATGAACAAGAAAAATATAGATAAAAGTATAGATTTGTTTATTAAATCTCTCACTTACTTGAAAAACCTTAACGATGATGAGAGAATAGAGGTGCTTAAAAACATAAGCCAAAAAAGAGCACTAATGTATGACAAAAAAGGTAAAAATAAGTTCAATCCCGAGCTTGATTAAAGCTTTTATCTATAAGAAATACAAAGAAATGCCGCTTTTGGATAAATACATCTTAAAGCAGCTTTTGGAGGTATTTTTAATGGGTGTAATAATATTCACATCCATCATCTTTGCCTCTGAAACTTTTACTCAGCTTATAAAACAAATCACGCTCTATGGCATACCCTTTAACATTGCCCTTATGATGATTGTACTTAACCTGCCTCAAGTGTTTGTACTTACAATACCAATCTCAACACTTTTTGCAACCGTTATGACAATAAACAGACTAAGTCTAAACTCTGAAATTACGGTGCTTAAAGCCTGCGGTATAAGTATTTCAAGAATATCAAAACCCATTTTTGCATTTGCTATTGTTATGACATTTGTGAGCTTTTTTATAAGCGAGGTAATAGTTCCTACAACAAGTATGACATCAAAACACCTCGCCATTTATTCGCTGCAAAATAAACACGTACCTGAGGGCAGAATGAATTTTACCCTAAAAGACTCAGGTAAAGACGGCGTATTAAAAAGGCTTATATACGTTGAAAAATGTGAAGATAAAACCCTAAACAACATAACCCTTGTTGACTTGTCCGACAAAGATGCAATACAAATAGTTCAGGCAAAAGCCGGCAGAACAGGGGCTTTAGGCTGGATATTTAACGGCGGGGTAATTTATACTATTTCAAAAAGCGGAAAAATCTTTAACACAAGCCTTTTTGACGATTCAACCGTAAGTTTTGGCATTGAAAACGCAGACGGACTTGTAAAAGAAACCGCAAGTCAGTATAACTTCTTTAAACTTTTAAAATACATAAACAAAAACAAACTGGATAAAGATTTTGTTGAAAAACTGAAAGTCAAATACCAAGTTGACCTCTATGACAAGCTGGCGCTGCCCGTTACAACACTTGCACTTACAATAGTAGGCATCCCGCTTGCAATTACACCTCCTCGTGTAAGATATAACAGAGGATTTTTGTTCAGTGTAATTATAATTTTTGTGTACTATTTAATTCGCGCGTTCTCGCTGAATTTGGGCGAAACAAAGGCAATATCGCCGTTTATGGCGGCGTGGCTGCCTGTTATTTCTATATTTCTTATAGGCTCATACCTGTATTACAAAAAAGCCTATACAATAAGCTAGAGTGCTATTTTTGACAAGACGTCGGGGAACTCGTCAATTAACACTTGTGCAAAAACAATAGGGTCAATTTGCGTTGCTACAACCTGCAGCAAATCAGGCGGCAGCTCTTCTACCATAGGAATCAAAAACTCGGGGTCAAGCACTTCCATGGATTTTAAAATGTCGTGTTTTTCCATTGTACGCATAGGGCGCGTTATATTTTCGGGGTTAATTTCTTCCATAAGTTTGGGCTTTTCTTTGCACAAGCCTACCATAAGGTCGATTTTATCAGTTCTTTTCATTCTTTGAAGCATTTTAGTAAAGTCATCGTCTTTCATAGCCTCAAGGAACTGCAGCTGTTCTTCCTGATTTTTTTCTTTCATTTGAACACCGAACTGTTCGACAAGAATCCTCTCAAGCTCGGTAGGGTCAAGGGATTCAAAATATTTCATGACATCTTTTCGCTCTACTTCATCGTTTTCAAGAAACTTGTTCATCTCTTGAGTCGGCATGAGAGAAAAAATGTCCTTCAGTGTAAAGTTTTGCAAGACAACGCTTAAGAGCTCTTCTGTCGGGAGCTTGTTTAGCATTTCTATTATTTTATCTACCCTAAAATATCTTAAACCCCAGAGCAAATCATCCTGCTCAAGATAAGGAATAAGTTTTTCAAGGTCATTTTCAGATAAATTTCTGATAATCAAAAACCTGTTCTTGGGGTCCATTAACTGCAAAAGCTTAGCCAGCTTTTGCGGATTTTGCATTGCAGAAGAAATCAGAGCCGCCGCAGAGTTACCCTGCTCCTGTTCAAGCTCCATGATTTCTTCAATACTTTTTGTAGCGTACTCGTTTAGTCTTCGAGTGCTAATCTCAAAGTATTGCGTCAAATAATTCAAATCCAGATTTAGCTGAATCAATTTTTTAACCCCGTGTAATTGTTTTTGCTGATATAAAGGTACACTTTACCCATATATAATAATTAACAATTTTTGTAAGAGCAAATTACGCACTTTTGAAAAATTGTAACACAGGTTAACAATTGATTGCTTGAGCACAATCCTCACAAATACCATCAGTGTTCAAGTCGCGGTATTTCCAGCATCTTTCGCACTTTTGACCTTTTGCTTTTTGGATTTTTACACTGTAGCCGTCTTGTTCAAACTCACTAATTGTATCAAAATTTGCGTTCTTGTTTACTAAAACATGAGATACAATGTATAAATCTCCTAAATCATCAGCGTATTTTTCAAGCAGGGCTTGATTTTTAGCGTCATCTGAAGTTATTAAAATATCCACTTCAAGAGAGCTGCCGACAATTTTTTCATCTCCCGAACGAAGAGGCTCAATAGCGTGAGATACGATATCACGAGTTTTTAGAAGTTGAGAAAACTCTTCTTCAAGTTCAGGGTTATCCCACTGAGGTTTAACTTTAACCCAGTCTGAAAGCAAAATACTCTCTAAACCGCCCCTTTGGCACTCGGGCATATTTTGCCAGATGTCCTCTGCCTGATGAGGCATAACCGGAACTAAAATGCGCACAAGAGTTTGAAGTATTTCATACATTACACTCTGACATGCGCGACGTGAGAGCGATTTTTTACCCGAGGTATACAATCTGTCTTTTACAATATCAAGGTAAAAAGAGCTCAAGTCAACTGCTGCAAAGTTTTGCAGGTATTGGAAATATTTATAAAATTCATAATTCTCAAATGCCTCGTCAACATTTTTAACAAGAGAATTCAGACGAGAAAGGGCAAATTTATCAATACTTTTTAGCTCATTGTATTGAACATAATCACTCTTAGGGTCAAAGTCAAATAAGTTACCCAATAAGAATCTTGCGGTGTTTCTTGTCTTTTTAAAAATTTCAACAAGCTGCTTAATTATATTTTCACCGATTTTAATATCGTTTCTGTAATCAACACTTGCCGCCCAAAGCCTTAGGACATCTGCGCCATAAACTTTTGTAACTTCTTGAGGAAGAATAACATTTCCTAAAGACTTAGACATTTTTCTTCCCTCACCGTCAAGCACAAAGCCGTGAGTTAAGACGGTTTTATATGGTGCAATTCCTTTTGTTGCAACGCAAGTTAAAAGAGATGACTGGAACCAGCCCCTGTGTTGGTCAGAACCCTCTAAATACATCTCAACGGGGATTGTGCCAAGCTCGTCGCTTCTTTTTTCTACAACGGCTGACCAGGAAGAACCTGAGTCAAACCAAACGTCCATGATGTCCGTTTCTTTTTCAAACTCACTGCAGCCGCATTCGCACTTATAACCCTCGGGCAAGAAGTCTTTTGCTTCGTATTTTACCCAAGCATCGGAAGATTCTTTTTCAAATTTATTTGCAATTATTTCTATACTTTCTTTTGTAACGATTGGTTTTTGACATTTTTTACAATACAGAACAGGAATAGGCACACCCCAAGCTCTTTGGCGAGAAATACACCAGTCAGAGCGGTTTTCAACCATGTTAGAAATTCTTTTTTCTCCTGCTGCAGGTATCCAAGTTACATTTTTAATAGCTTCAAGAGTTTTGTCTTTAAAATCGCCGACTTTTACAAACCACTGAGGAGTTGCCCTGTACATAACGGGGTTTTTACATCTCCAGCAGTGAGGATAACTGTGAGTTATTGGCGACTGTTTAATAAGCGCGCCAAGCTCTTTTAATTTTTCTATTACAAGAGAATTTCCCTTGTAATATGGTACGCCCTCAAGCTCAGGAACTTGGCTTGTCCAGCGGCCTTTTGAATCAAAAGGCGAAAATGTTTCTATGTCATATTTTTGGCAAACTTCCCAGTCCTCAAGACCATGGCCCGGGGCAGTGTGAACAGCACCCGTACCTGCTTCAAGAGTAACATGTTCTCCAACAAGTATTGGAGAGAACCTCTCATACATCGGGTGTTTAGTTCTGAGGTTTTCTAATTCAATACCTCTTACACAAGAGCCGACAAGCTTAATGTCTCTCCATTCAACATCATTTGTATAGCTTTCTAAAAGTTCTTTTGCAACTATATAGTTAGCGCCCTGATATTCAAAAATCTGATATTCAAAATCAGGATGCAAGCTTATTGCCATATTAGATGGGATTGTCCAAGGGGTTGTTGTCCAGATGATACTGTATAGAGGCTTATTTGAATCAAGATTTGCCATTTTGTAGATTTTTTCAGTATCCTCATCGACAAATCTGAATTTTACATATATTGACTCTGATGTATGGTCAGCGTATTCGACTTCGGCCTCAGCAAGAGCGGTTTCGCAGCTTGCACACCAATAAACAGGTTTTAAGCCTTTTTGAACATAGCCTTTTTGATACATATCATAAAAAACTCTTATCTGTTGAGCTTCAAACTCGGGAGCAATTGAAAGATAAGGGTTTTCCCAGTTGCCCCAAACGCCTAAGCGCTTGAAGTTTGCCTCTTGTCCTTTTAAATTCTTAAGAGCAAACTCACGGCATTTTTGTCTGAGCTCATATGGAGTAAGTGCCTCTCTGCCGCCTTTTATGTTCTTTACAACGGCGTTTTCAATAGGCAGACCATGAGCGTCATAACCGGGGACATACGGCGCATAGTAGCCTTTTTGAGATTTATATTTTATAACTATATCTTTTAAAATTTTGTTTAGTGCAGTACCTATGTGAATTTTATCGGAACTTAAATACGGAGGGCCGTCGTGGAGAATGAACTTATTTGCCTTGTCGCGCTGAGCAATGTTTTTTTCATAAATTTTGTTATCTTCCCAAAATTTTTGAATTTCAACTTCTCTGACAGGTGCGTTAGCACGCATTGCAAGAGTTGTTTGCGGCAAGTTAAGCGTATTTTTAAATTCTTTTTTGTCCTCTGGCATATCCTTATTCCTCACATAAATACAATATTATTCTATGATAAAAAAAATTATTTTCAAAATTCACTAAGTACACAGAAATTTGATATTAAGAAATGTAAAAAAATTTTCAATAATATCAACAATTCGGCTTTACACACTTTGACACTATACGCGTTAATAAAAGAAAGGTTAGCGTATGTTATCAATTTCCCCAAGCTACACAAATAATTTAGGTGCAATAACTAAATTAGCATCCAACCCCATAAAAAAAGTGTCGTTATCATTCAAGGGCAATACCGAAGGCTTACAGCAAGACGCATTTGTTAGAAGTACAGACGCCCAAAAGGCACTTTTTAAAGAATCAAAAGCTCAATACGGCAAAAAACTTGAAAAATTAGGCTATGATGCTTTTAGTGAAGGAAATTACAGGGCTTGCATTAAAAGCTTAGAAAAAGCCCTAACCATAAACCCTGAATCCGCTCGCGCTTGGCATTCTAAAGCAAGTGCAGAAAAGGAACTCGGGTTATACGAAGAGGCAATTCAAGATTACACAAGAGCACTTGCGCTAAATCCAAATAGTCATAAAAGTCTTTGTCTAAGAGGCTTAACAAAAGCAAGATATGCTCAGAGCATAAAAAAAGACAGCCCGCAAAACGCAAAAGACCTTTATGAATCGGCAGTTATAGACTACACCAAAAGTCTTGGAATAAGACCAAGTGCAGATTTATACGACCATAAAGCCGACGCACTTATGGCTTTAAGCAAACGCAAAGAAGCCATTGAAGCGCTAAATCAAAGCATTATATTAAACGAAGCAGCACTTGAAAAATACCCTGACAACATAAGTTTAAAAATAAAACTTGGCACTGCGCACCATAAAAAAGGTAAATGTCTGCGAGCAATAGCGCCAAGCTCTATATCAAACATAAACCTTAAATCACGAGATGAATTCACAAAAGCCTTAGAATACCTGCCAAACTCTGCAAATACATATTTTGAAAGAGCAAAAACCAATAAAAGAATTAACTCTGATGATGCCAGAGCAGATATACAAAAGGCAATTGAGTTAGCGCCTGAAAGAGGTCATTATCTTGAGTTCTACGGTAATATGCTGATAATGAGTGATGACCCGCAAGAAAGAGAAATGGGTTTCAATTATCTTACAAACGGAATTCTCTTAAGACATGAACAAGAACAATAAAAAAAAAGGCTCTCTTCTGAGAGCTTTTTTATTGCTTTTAATATTTGATGTGATAACCTTGTAGCTATGGATAATACGTTAAAAATAGCTATCCCTAACAAAGGGAGACTTTCAACAAAAATTTATGAACTTTTAAACAACGCAGGACTGTCTTTTGGTACAAAAGATGAAAGATGCCTAAAAATCGCAACTCGTGACGGCAAATATTCTCTAATTTTTGTCAGAACTCAAGACATTCCAAGATTCTTGGATGCAAAAGTTGCTGATGTGGGCTTTACCGGCTGGGATGTCGTAGTTGAAGAAGGCGTTGAACTTGATAAAGTTAAAGACTTTGACTTTGGCGCATGTGAAATGGTAGTGGCGGTTAAAGATGAAGATACTTATAAAACCCCATCTGACCTTCCAAATGAAATTAATGTTGCGACATCTTTTCCAAACATTGCGAAAAAATATTTTGAAAGTTTAGGCAAAAAAGCAAAAATTATCGAAGTATCGGGAGCGGTTGAAATTACACCCTCATTAGGGCTTAGCGATGTTGTAATTGATATAACATCAACAGGCTCAACTCTTAAGTCAAACAGGCTCAGAATAATTGATAAAATTATTAAATCAACGGCAGTAATTGTTGCAAGAAAAAACCTTGAAGAAGACAAACAAAAGAAACTGAACTCGCTTATAAGGGCTCTTGACTCGGTAATTGACGCTCAAGAGAAAAAATACCTTATGGTACATGTTCCAAAAAATAAAATTGAAGAGGTCAAAAGCTTTATGCCGGGGTTGTCCTCCCCTACTGTTACGCAGCTTTGGGGTGATAGCGAAAATGTTGTAATCCACGTTGTTGTGGATAAAGACAAAGTCTATGACAGTATTGACCACCTAAAATCCATAGGCGGCAAAGGCATTTTGATTTTAACCGTTGACCAGATGGTGAAATAATGAAAAACAATATTGAAAAACTCCTTGAAACAATGCGCATTTTAAGGGGAGAAAACGGCTGCAAGTGGGATAGAGAGCAAACTCATAAAAGCATTAGAGAAAATATGCTTGAAGAGGCGTATGAGGCGATTGATGCCATAAATGCAAATGATATGAAACACCTTAAAGAAGAGCTTGGCGATGTGCTTTTGCAAGTTGTACTGCATGCGCAAATTGCAGATGACAACGGTTATTTTAACTTTGATGATGTGGCAAAAACTATTAATGAAAAGCTTATACACCGTCATCCGCACGTATTTTCAGACACCAAAGTAGCTGATGTAGGAGAAATTTTATCCAACTGGGAAAAGTTAAAACAAGAGGAAAAACCTCACAGGAAAAGTGTTTTAGACGGCATTTCAAAATCTCAAAGCGCACTTATGAAGGCTCAAAAAATCTCTAAAAAAGCAGTGAGAGTCGGTTTTGAGTGGCAAAATATCGAGCAGCTTAAAGACTGCGTAAAAAGCGAGTTTGTTGAGTTTGAAAACGCAAAAACCCAGCAAGAAAAAGAGGAAGAGTTTGGCGATATTCTCTTTGCCCTTGTTAATTTGGCAAGGTGGAATAAAATTGATGCCGAGCAGGCGCTAAATATTGCAAATGAAAAATTTACAAAAAGATTTAAAAAAATGGAAGAACTCGCCCAAAAACCCCTTAGTGAATTGAGTTTTGATGAGTGGGATGCACTCTGGCGCAAAGCTAAAAAAGAAGTCATAAGTGAGCTTTAAAAGCTTTACAGATAAGGCTGTTTAACGTATAATCACCCTATGAGAAAATTAATTTTAATATTTATTTTCACTATATTTTTTTCAGGTGTTGCAAGTGCAAAAAGTGTTGAGTTTTCGGTAGTTTCAAATGCGGGAGTTCAAACCGATACATCGGTTAAAGATGCTCAAAAACTCACTCCCTCAATTAAGAAACTCATGGATTCAATAGAGTTAATAAACAATAACGGCAGTGAGTTTACAATATTTTTGGGCGATAATCTTGCAGCAGCCAACAAATACAACCTTGTAATGTTTTCAAAAATTATAAGAAAACTAAAAAAACCCGTCTATGTAGCCATTGGCGATAAAGACGTTGCGCAGACAAAAAATCTTGATAAAAAAGAATACTATAGAATTTTAAATCTTTTTTCCAAAAACAGAATAAAACAACTCCCCGAGGCTAAAAAAATAAACGGCTTTGTATTTGTATTTATGGACGGAGTAAATCAGTTTATACCCACACAGTACGGATACTACAAGGAAGACGAGCTTGCTTTACTTGATATGATTTTAAAAAAATACAAAAAAGACCCTGTGATAATTGTGGGGCATTATCCGATATACCCGTCTGATGAGATAAAAGAGTCAATGCTGCCGCATAATATAGAAAATTTTTATAACGTACTATCAAATTATAAAAACGTCATAGCAGTTATTTCAGGACATCATAATATTGATGATGAGTACACAAAAGACGGGATTTATAACATATCGCTGCAGTCATTGGATAAAAATTCAGAATTTAAAAAAATCTACATTGACTACACCGACAGGGCAAAATTCACTTTCGTAAAAACCAGAGTATACAAGGTAGAATAAGGAGTAAAGATGGAGAAAGTTTATCAAAAAGTTAAAACACTCTGCGCAAAACACTCAAATATCCTTAATGTAATTATTTTAGGATTGTTTTGCTATTTATTTTTGTTTCACAATTTGGGTTTGTATCCGCTCATAGACGTTGATGAAACGCGCTATGTGAATATGTCGCGTGATATGTTTTTCTTAAAAGATTACATAACGCCATATCTTAATTTTGAAAACTTTTTAGAAAAACCGCCTCTTTATTTCTGGCTAAATGTCATTGCTTATCATATTTTTAATGACACGGGAATTTTTGTCTCCCGCTTTGCAACCGCACTTTGTGCAGCATTTAGCGTATTTTTTACTTATTTCTTTGCTTCAAAAACCATGCAGTCAAAAGCCTACGGTTTAATCTGCGCGTTTGTACTTTTATCATCGGTATGGTTTTTAATTCTTTCTCACATAGCAATTTTAGATATGAGCTTTATGGCTTTTTCATCAGCCGCTATATACTGCGCTATATTGAGCGAATTTTCTCAAGAAAAAAACAAAAAGTACTGCTGGTATTTTGCTTGGTTTTTTATGGCATTATCAGTTCTTGCAAAAGGTCTGATAGGTATAATAATCCCCGCTATGGTAGTGTTCCTTTGCTTTTTGGCATTTAGAAAAGTTAGGGAATTATTTAAACCTGTAAACATCATCCCGGGTATAATAATATTCCTGCTTGTTGCTCTTCCTTGGCATATTCTGGTATTTAAAGCCCATGGTATGGCTTGGTTTAATGATTACATTGTAAAACACCACTTTGCAAGATTTATAGATTCATCTATGGGTCTTGGCAGAAAACAACCTTTTCTTTTCTACGTTCCAATTGTTTTTGCAGGCATTATGCCTTGGACAGTTTCATTTATATGGCAAATATGCAGGGGTATTAAATCTGCAATTAAAAACTATAAAGCCGCAAAATCAATAAAAGTCTGGTTTACATCAGATACAAACGATAAAAAAATCATACTTTTTGCGGTAATTTACGCTATATCAACACTTTTATTCTTCTCTGTATCAAGTTCAAAACTCCCGACATACGCACTTGCAATTTTCCCTGCTTTAGCTCTTATTGTAGGGTATTTCTGGTGGGGTTATGTTTGTTTTGATAAATATACAAAAAACATCAAAATCTCAAGCCTTATAACATTTATTATTTTAATCTTGGCAGGTGTGACAGGCGCTATATTATCTTACTTTCCGCCTGAGGGCATTAAACTCTATATGAACAGTTTCCAAGCGTTCAGTGAAGTAACCTGCATATGGTTTATAGTAGTACCCTTAATTGGCTGCTTGTGCTTAATTGCAAAAAACAGAGCCCTGCTTTTTATATCAAATGTAATATTTATGCTTGGTGTAATGCTTATTACAACAGTTCATCTGTTCCCGATGATTACAGACTTTGGACAAAGGGAACTTGAAGAATTCTCCAATATGGCAGCACTTGATAATAAGGGTGCCGAGCTTGTAACATTTGGTTTTGCAAGAAAATATTCTCTTATGAATAATTTTGACAAGAAAATTATCTATATTATAGATACAACACCAAAAGACATTAACGAACTAAATAATGCGGTGTCCAGAAAAGGCCGAGTATATGTAATAGTTAAAAACGAAACATACGAGTACTTTAAGCCTCAGGGAGTATTTAAAAAACTAAAACCCGAAAAACAAAGTAAAAAGTACATACTTCTTGTAAAATAAATTACTCTAAAGGTATAACAATACAAAACTCGGTGCAGTAAGCATCGGGTTTTGTTTTATCTTGTTTTTTTGAGATGAATGATATCTCACCTTTGTGTTTTTCGATAATTTTCTTACAAATTGCAAGCCCGAGCCCTGTGCCTTCTCCGACTTTTTTTGTAGTGAAACCCGCCTGAAAAATCTTCTTTTTGTTTTTTTCTTCTATTCCAAGCCCGTTATCTTTTACGGTAACGCAAAGGTTATTATCCGCACACTGTGTGGTTATTTCTATACTTGCGCCATACTCTCCTGTTTTAAGCGTCTTTTTTTCAATTGATTGAATAGCATTCATCAAAATATTCAAAAACACCTGATTCAGCATATTCGGATAACACTTTACACTTGGAATTTCACCGTAATTTTTAACTATTTTAATACCTTTTTTGGTTTTGTGTTTTAATAAATCAAGCGTTAAATCAAGCTCTTGGTTAATATCAGCCTCTTGCTGCACCATCTCATCAAGACGCACAAAGCGCTTTAGCGACCTTACAAGGTTGCTTATTCTCTTTATTGCTTCAGCATCAATTGAGTTTAAATCCCCTAAAACATCTCTATCATCTTCACTAAATTCTCCAAAAGTGTAGATTTTTTTTGATATTTCATTATTTGCACTTATTGAAGCTAAGGGAGTGTTAATCTCATGTGCAACTGAGGCTATTAATTGACCCAAAGACGCCATTTTCTCAGCGTTAATAAGCTGCAATTGCGTTTCTTTAAGCTCTTTTATTGCAGATTCAAGTTCTTCTTTTTTCTTTGTCACCTGATTAAAAAGTATTACCTGAAATATCGCACTTGAAATTTGCCCTGAAATACCCACCAGAAGCTCTTTTTCAATCTCGCCTATTTCTTTTTTCGGGGTAAAGATAACAATTATACCAAGCACCTCTGAGCTTTTTATAACAGGGATAATTATCCTATTTAGCGGAGCTTTAAGGGTTTCTTTTGAGGCATTGTGCTCTTTTAGGCAAAACTGAAACGAGTTTTTTCCGCTGTAGATATTTTTTAAAATATTTTTGTCATATACAAGCTCCTCTCCTATTTGAGAAGAAAAAGATGATGGGTAAACACAATCCGTTATAAATTTTTCCTTAGCTTCAAGGGCGTAGTATACTTTATGCGCACCAAAAATAAGACTCAACTCTTTAAGTGCGGTTTTTATAAGGCTTTTAGCATCAAGTGTTTCTCTTATGCTTGTTGAAATCCTGTTTAAAAGTGCCATTTTTAAGGCTTGGTTTTGCGCTTTTGAGTTTGTATTTGAAAATTCAAGGTTTTGAATTTTTAAAACTTCGTTTTCCTTGCGGAGTTTCTCCAGCTCAAGTTCTTTTGTAACGTCATAAAAATAAACTACTTTATACTTTTTAAAAGTAAAAGATTTTATTATGTAATACAGGTATTTTCTCTCCTCAAACTGATAAAGAGCATATGTTGTAAAATCGCTCTTGCTCTTAATTGCAGCAATAATAGGAGAATATGACATAAGTTCTTCGCTTTGCAGCAGACATATATCACAGTAGAACTTGTAGTTTATTTTTTTAAGCGCATCAAGCCCTAAAGTATTATCAAGCTTCATAAAAGCTTTAGAGAAAGCTTTATTGCAGTGAATTAAATTCTCACTTAAATCATAAATTATTACAGGCTCTTTAAGGTTATGATAAAAACTTCTTAAAATTTTACTCATATAACTTTTGCCCGACAGGAAGCTTAAATACTACAGTACAAAATCGTCAGTATTCTTCTTCACATAAAGACCAAGACCGACAGGCTTGTAGCTTGCGTTTTCATTTTTTAAGTTGAAATTTTCTTTATTAAGCTCGTTTAATCTTTGTCTTAGTGTTTCATTTTCTGTTTTTGAACGAATAAGCTCAACAATAATCTCATCCAGCCCGTCCATTTTCTCACTTAAGACATCAGATATTTTAGATACAATATTGTTTTCAAGATTTTCAAGCTTTGTGCTCATATCAAGTGCTTGATAAGATGCAAGGGATGCCACGGCATTTTCTTTATTAAATCTTGATTTAGCACGGGTCAAGAAATTTCCCTCACTAATATTTACAACAGATGTATCTATATCTTGTGCTCTCATTTTTTCCTCGCGCTCAGAGCGTTTCATACGCTCAATAACTCTATCCACTTTTTGTTTTTTTGTTTCACGAACAGCGCTTGTGTGTTCGTAAAGTTCTTTAACTTTTTTAAGAACGTCTATATCACTTTTTGAAAAGTAAACATTGCCAAAGCCGTCTTTTTTAGGTTTTAAGCATGCTTTTTGGCACCAGCTGGAAACCTGCGCAGCACTTGTGTTTAAGATTTGCTCAACTTGATTTGCGTTAACGATTTCTTCGACATTAGTATCTGTTGTTTGATTGGCTGTATAACTTCCCACCTGATAAATTCCTCAAAAACTATGATAACAATATTATAGATTAAATTTTTTAAAAAAGTAGTTTTGTTATTTAATTTTTACAAAAATTGTAATATAATTTTGAAAGCAGGATGTATAGGGGATTTTAGTTTAAATGGAGTTAAAAAGAGGATATTTTATTACCTTTGAGGGTGCTGACGGCTGCGGAAAAACAACCCAGATAAAGCTTATAAAAAATATGCTTGATGAAAAAAATATAGCAAACATTCTCACTCTTGAACCGGGTGATACTGACTTAGGCAAGAGTTTAAGAGAAATTTTACTCCACTATGACAAACCTGTTGCAAGCTCTGCTGAGATGTTTTTGTACCTTGCAGACAGAGCCCAGCATGTAAAAAGTGTAATTGATGCGGCACTAAAAGAGAAAAAAATCGTCCTATGTGACAGATACACGGACTCAACCGTTGCTTATCAGGGATACGCAAGAGGAGAGGACATAGAGCAGATTAACTGTCTTAACAAAATTGCAACAGATAATCTTGAACCGGATTTAACAATTGTTTTTGACGTAGACAGTAAAATTGCCCAACAACGGGTAGGAGAAGAAAAAGACAGACTTGAATCAGAAGGCTTAGAGTTTCATAAAAAAGTCAGAAACGGGTACTTGGAACTTGCAAAAAAATACCCTCAAAGAATAAAAGTAATTGACGCTAATCAAAGTATTGAGGAAGTATTTTCCAACACAAAAAAAATAATCGGAGAGCTTTTAAATTTATGAAAAAATTCATAATTTCAATGTTTATATTTTTTGTACTCATCTCAAAAGCAACTGCCGCAGAGATTACAGACGGTATAAAACTTTTAAACTCAAATAATTTAAACAAAGCATGCGAGTTTTTTAAAAACTATACCGACAACAAGCCAAATGACCCTGACGGGCACTACTGGCTTGGTCTTTGCTATAAACGTGCAGGTCAAAATGAACTTAGTGCGTATCATCTTCAAAAATCTTTTGAGCTCTCTCAAACAATTGAAGATATTGACATTGTTGAACCTATAGGCTTTAAAAACCAAAACGATTACCTTGATATCGCCCTTATGTACCTTGAAAACGGCGACTTTGACAAGGCTCACACCTATACGGATATGACCTTAAAACTAAACCCCGATAACGCTGACGCCTATAGCCTGAGGTCAAAAATTTATCTTGCTCAGGAAGATAAAGACAACGCCCGCCTTGCGGCAATTAGAGCAATTCAGGCGGATAATTCGCTTTTAAACAGTGATTTGGCAAAAGAGTTTGACATAGTCGAAGTTCCTCCTTTTGATTTTGAATACTACAATTCAAAAGGGGTTGAATACTTCTACAGAGGCGAGCTTGAAAATGCTGTTAAATGCTTTAAAAAATCCCTTGATATGAACTTTAGAAACCCCGTTGCGCTTAACAATCTGGCTCAAGCTTATATTAAAATGCAAAATTTAGAGCAAGCCAAAAACACTCTTAACAAAGCAAAAATCCTAAATCCCAAGTATTATCAGACATACATTAACCTCTCATCTGTTGCAAAGCTTGAGAGCCTAAGAGATGACATATCAGAATTTAAAAGAAAAAAATACAAATCCGAACAGGAAAAATACCTCAAACAAGCGCTTAAAATAAACCCTAACGATAAAAGAGTCTATCTTGAACTTGCAAATTATGAACTTGAGCAAAAAAACTTTGAAAAAGCCATAAAATATTTTAATACCGCTCTTGTTTATGATGATGAGTATTTTGAAGCTTATTTAGGAATAGCTATAGCCTACATTGAATCAGGCAACATGCAAAAAGCACTTTTAGCTTTAAGAAACGCAGGTGCGCTAAACTCTAAATCTGATGAGATTTCTTTTTATCTTGCTAAAATGTGCATATTGGATAATAAATTTGACGAAGCTAAAGAGTATCTGGAAGATGCCGTGTCAAAGGCTGATGATTCGGATTATTACCTTGAATTGGGTAAAATCTACTTTGGAAAAAATGACTACACAAAAGCTTCCGAGATGTTTTTAAAGGCTCAATCGCTTGATGTAAGGCTAAAAAACGCAGCAGAATTGTATAATTATCTTGGTCTTTGCTACTACCACACAAAAAATTTAAAAAACGCTTATTCAAACTTAAAAAAAGCGGTTGATATGAACCCTGATAATGTGATTTATATGTACAATCTCTCTCTTGTTTATAAAAGCACAAAACAGGAGGGTGAATATCAAAAAATGTATCAAAAAATTATGCGCTTTGACCCAAAAACCGCTCAAGACTACATTGACTTGAGTACAATTTACTACGACAGAGGTCAAAGTGACATTGCAAGAAGCACTTTGGATGAGGGTATTAAAAAAATGCCCGATAAAAAGATAATCTATCTTGCTAAATTAAAACTTCTTAAAACCCTTGGCGATAAAGAGGGCGCAGACAAGCTTCAAGAGTTAATAAATAAAATCTTCTAAGCTTTAACTCTGCCGTAGATATCTTTATAGCGGATGATATCCTCTTCAACAAGCTTATCGCCCCTTTGGACTTCCATTATCTTAAGCTCTTCTTCATATGGGTTAGCTAGCGAGTGCTTAACTTTTACAGGAATATCAATACTTTGTCCCGGTTTTAGCATAAAAGTTTTTTCATCAAGCGTAACTCTTGCAGTGCCTGATAATACCACCCAGTGCTCAGAGCGGTGATTGTGAGATTGCAAGCTTAGCTGACCTTTTTTAAGGACACAAATCATCTTTGTCAAATACCCTTCGCCCTGATTTAATACGGTATAATAACCCCAAGGACGATACACGGTGCGATGAATTTTAAATGTGTCATCTTTTATTTCTTTTAGTTTATCAAAAACTTTTTTAACATCTTGAGCGCAGTCTTTTTTGCACGCAAGAACCGCGTCAGATGTCTCAACGATTAAAACATCCTCTAACCCGACACCTGCAACAAGCCTGTCTGAACCATAGAGCATGGAGTTTTTACACCCTACTTCAAGAGTGTTACCAAACCTTACGTTGCCGTTTTCATCTTTTTTGTTGGTATCATAAATTGCTTCCCAGCAGCCAAGGTCATTCCAATCTGACGCAAGTGGAACAAGAGCTATGTTTTTAACATGCTCCATAAGCGCATAGTCAATTGAAATTGATGGCATTTTATTAAAAATAGCGTAAGGGATGTTTTCTTCCTGAGTGAAATTAAATTCCTCATAAATATCAAAAATTTCTTTTGCGTATTGCTCAAGCGCCTCTACAAAGGTTGAAGCCTTAAACATAAATATACCGCTATTCCAGTAATAGTTACCGTCTTTAAGATATTTTTGAGCGGTTTTTTCATCCGGCTTTTCTTTAAATTCATCCACCTTAAAGCCGCTCTCAAGAGGTTTTTTAGCTTTTATGTAGCCATAACCCGTTTGCGCTGAATCGGGCTTTATACCAAAAGTTACAATGTAGCCTTCTTTTGCAAGTTTTTCACCCTCTTTAACAGTCTTAGAAAAAGCCTTTACATCATTTATTATGTGGTCCGAGGGTACTACGATTATTACATCGTCCTTGCCTTTATCAAGGATGTATTTAACAGCCGCCGCAATAGCCGGAGCAGTGTTTTTTGCAACAGGTTCAGAGAGTACAACAGGATTTTGCGCAAGAGATGAAAGCTGAGTTTTTACATCTGTTGCGTGTTTTTGGTTTGTTATGCTGATGATATTTTTTTCATCAATTAAATCAAGGAGCCTTAAAAAAGTTTTTTCCAGCAAGCTTTTATTTGAATTTAGTCTTAAAAGCTGCTTAGGGTAAAGCTCTCGTGAAAGAGGCCAAAGTCTTGAACCTGAACCACCAGCTAAAATAATACCGTACATTTTTAACTCCTAACAGACTGTCATTATAGATTATATAACAACTTTAGCCTATTTGCCAATAAGATATTTTTCAAGAGATTCTTGCCAATCAGGCATTGTATTATCTCCCTCAAGCACGCAGTAGTGCGGCCTTTTGGCAGGACGAGGAAAATCGCTTTTATCTATAGCGTTTACACATACGTTACGTTTCTTAATTTCAAATATTTTTTTTGTAAAATCCGCCCAGCTTGCTTGACCTGAAGAGCAGAGATGATATGTGCCGTAGGGTTTGTTATTTTTCATAATATCAATAATTGCCTCACACAGGTCTTTTGTCCAAGTGGGACAACCAATCTGGTCATCTACCACACTAATCTCGCGCCTTAACATGGAAAAAGTAAGCATGGTATCAACGTAGTTTTTTGAACCTTTGCCGTATAGCCACCCTGTGCGGATAATGTAGTATTTTTTACAGGTTTTAAGAATTTCTTCTTCGCCTTTTAATTTTGACATGCCATAAACATTAATGGGATTTGCACTGTCATCTGTTTTATAAGGTGTGTCTTTTTTGCCGTCAAAGATATTATCGGTGCTTATGTATAAAATAGGAACATCAAGCTTTTTAGCTATTCTTGCAAGGTTTTTTGTCCCTATGTGATTTACCCTAAAGGCATCTTCCTTATGAGTTTCAGCCATATCAATATTGGTGTAAGCTGCAAGGTGGATGATAAAATCTAAACTCACTTTGTTTATTATTTCATTTACCATTTTTGTGTTGGTAATATCAAAAATCTTGCTGTTAGTAG
The DNA here is from genome assembly GCA_949285255.1 of uncultured bacterium. Lineage (GTDB taxonomy): Bacteria > Cyanobacteriota > Vampirovibrionia > Gastranaerophilales > Gastranaerophilaceae > Galligastranaerophilus. The sequence continues at coordinate 144,105 of CASDXV010000002.1, forward strand.
CCCAAAAAAGCCACCCCTCGCGCTCAAGCATCGGACAAAGTTCCTGACCTAAACTCCCGCTTGCACCTGTTACTAATATCCTCATAAAGTAGTTCCTGTTTTGTAGTAAATTTGGGGAAATATTTTGTATAAATAAATCATCCGTTAATCCATTTATATATCAGATAATTATGCTAAAATCAATATAATGAAAAGAATTGTGTATTTAGTGTTAATATTATTCATCGTTGCTTTTGCCCTAAAAGGCTGTCTTAAAAAGGACAGAGGCTTTGATGATGATGTGTATTTAACTGATGTAAGACCCCTTGAGGTTGTAAAATACGACTTTGAAAAACCAAAAAATGTAACAATAAACGGCATTGACTATCTTCAAGCAAGAGGCAAGGTCGGAAAATTTGGCGGTGAGATAATATCTTCTACAATTGGCGAAGGGCCAAAGACTTTTAATCCCTTTAACGCTAATGACAACACTTCAGCACAGCTATCGGGCATTATGTACGACGGACTTGTCACAACTGACCCATATGACGGCACAATTATCCCCAAACTTGCAAAAGATGTAGAAATACTTCCCGATAAAAAAACATACATAGCACATCTTCGCCATGGCATAAAATGGTCGGACGGGAAAGAAATAACGGCAGATGATGTTGTATTTACCTATGGCACTATTATTTTTGGAGGCTACGGAGATACCGCAACAAGGGATTCTCTTTATATAAACGGTAAACTCCCCACTGTTGAAAAAATTGATAAATACACGGTAAAATTCACTACCCCCGAGCCTTTTGCACCTTTTATAAGGACACTCACTACACCCATTGCACCAAAGCATGTATTTAAAATTGCAACAGATAAGGGAAAAAGCTACTTTAGAAGCTTCCATGATACAAATACAAAGCCAAAAGACTTTGTTACATCAGGCGCCTTTAGAATGAAAGAGTACGTTCCTGCACAAAGAGTAATTTATGAAAGAAACCCTAACTACTATATGGTGGATAAAAAAGGGCAAAAACTTCCCTATCTTGATAAATATATAATTTTAATAGTAGGTGATTTAAACAACGACGCACTTAAGTTTGAAGGGCTTGAGACAGATGTCATTAACCTGCAAGGCTCAATGGTAGCAAGATACAGAGAACTTGAAAAGCACAGTGACTTTACGCTATATAACCTTGGACCCACCACAAGCACAACATTTGTAGTATTTAATTTAAACACAAGAAAAAATAAAGAGGGCAAGTACTACGTTAACCCTATAAAACAAAAGTGGTTTAATGACCCGAACTTCAGAAGCGCGGTTGATTGGGCAATTGATAGAGAAAACCTTGTCCTAAATGTTCTATCCGGAGTCGGAGAACCGCTCTACAGTGCCGAATCCATCTCGAGCATATTTTTAAATGAAGAAATAGCAAAAGGACACAAGCAAGATATTAACTATGCAAAAGAGCTCCTTAAAAAGTCAGGCTTTTATTTAAAAGATAATAAACTATATGACAAATACTCCAACAGAGTAGAATTTGAAATGCTCACAAATGCCGGTAATACCCAAAGAGAGGCAACAGGTGTAAGTATAAAAGAAGATTTAGCACAACTTGGCATGAAAGTTAATTTTAAACCGGTTGAATTCAATTCACTTGTATCAAAACTCTCCAACACTTACGATTGGGACGCTATTTTAATAGCGCTTACGGGCAACCCGCTTGAGCCGCACTCGGGGCACAATGTCTGGAGTTCAAACGGAGCACTGCACCTTTTTAATCAGCGCTCGGATGAAGATTTAAAAAGCACGGATAAAATTCTGCCTTTTGAGCGTGAATTGGATGAAATATTTAAAAAAGCAGCCCTTGAAGTTGACTTTGATAAAAGAAAAGCATTGTACAATAAATACCAACAAATTGTTGCTCAGGAAAATCCGGTAATCTACCTTTACAGTCCCGCAAACATAATTGCCATAAGGAAAAAATTTAAAAATATATACCCCACCGAATTAGGTGGTATACTACATAATATTGAAGAGGTGTACATTAATTGAGGAGAAAGTCATGATTGAAAAACTCGCAAAAATTCAAGTCGCCATGCTGGGACTTATTTTAGGTCTGTGCCTTATAATAGGTGCGTCAGTACTATCAAACAACTTTAAGAAAAATGAAATTACCGTAACAGGCTCTGCTTATGAAATCGTAAAATCTGACAGTGCAAGCTGGAAAGTTCAAGTGTCAACAAAAGCGCCTACTTCTGTTGAAGCGTACAATAAACTTACCGCTCAAGTACCCATGGTGATAGAATTTTTGGAGCAAGCAGGAATTAAAAAAGAGCAAATTTCTTATCTTGGAATAAATAACTACCCGACTTACAAAAGAGATGCCAAAGGTAACTACACTCAAGATGTTGCATTTTACAACTACAGCCAAGAGTTAAAAATTACTTCAGACAATCCTGAATTAATTAACAAAACCTATCTTAAAATTCCCTCTTTAATTCAAAAAGGAATAACTATTCAAGCTTATCCGCCTGAATATTATTACAGTGACTTAAACAAGAAAAAGGCTGAACTTCTAAGTGCAGCAACCGCTGACGCCAAAGTCCGCGCTCAAGGCATGCTAAAAGCAACAAACAATAGAGTAGGCAAAATTTCATCTCTTAAAATGGGTGTAATGCAAATTACCCCGGCTGATTCAAACGAAGTTTCAGACTGGGGAATAAACGACTCCAGCACAATTGATAAAAAAATAACAGCAGTAGCAAATGTGGTGTTTTCTGTGAAATAAAACTGTGTTCCCAGCACAATAGGCGATGAGCCTCTTGTGCGGAACCTTAGATAGGCGACGTAGGATAATCGAGCGCAAAGGCGCGAGATACCCACAGGAGCAAAAAACTGTGTTCCCAGCACAATAGGCGATTAAATTAATTAAAACGGGGCTTATGCCCCGTTTTTTTAACCTTTATAAATAATTTCTATCTCATTGCCGTCAGGGTCTTTTACAAAAGATATTCTTTTAACCTCAACTGTTCCGTCCTCGTTTTTTATATCAAGGTTAAAAGGACTGTCGTAGAGAAGTTCAACACCTAAATCAGATGCTTTTTTAACAAAAGCATCCATATCTTCACATCTAAAAGCAAAGTGTCCGAATGTTTCGCCGTTTTTATAGGGTTCAGAGGGTTTTTCCCAGTTGTCTGTAAGTTCTATTTCAGGCGCACCCTCATATTCTGCTAAAAAATAAAGTGTGCAATCATCTAAATCCTTTTTACTTTGCAACTTTAAACCTAATAACTCCTCATAAAATCTAAGAGAATTTTCAATATTATTAACTCTTATCATGGAATGTAAATATTTCATAACCTTCTCCTTTCGCACTCAATATAGTACAACTAAAAAGTAAAATTAAAAAGTTCAGAAACCTCAATATCAAGTGCATCCGCAATATTTTTCATGGTTTTTATAGTAACATTCGCCTCACCGCGCTCAATTTGTCCAATATAGTTAAAATTCATATCAACAAGCTCTGCCAGTTTCATCTGCGAAAGCTTTTTGGATTTTCTAACATAAGCAAGTTTTGCACCAAATTTCTTTTCAATATTTTGATTAATTCCCATTAAATAATTATAAACACGGCATTTAAGATTTTCTAACTACTGATTAGTATAAAATAATAGCTAATAACTATTAAGTTATGTAACTAATTATTATTTTTTTATCAATAACCAAAATAAAAAATACTTTATTAAGAAGTAAGAGGTACACACACTAAAAAAGGAGAGTAAAACATGATGAAATTAGCAGAACTAGGAGCATCAGGCGCAGAAACATTCAAAGGCAACTTAACAAAAATTGCTGACACGGTAGAGAATGCTGTAGATGGAATAAAAAATTCCAGTATTTTTAAACAAGCAGAAGAAAACTTGACAAAAAATTCAGTTATTGAATTTGGTAAAAACATCACCGAATATGTAAAAGAAAATAATTTACCAAAATCCATTGAAAATATAGCAGAAGATTTGAAAAATGGAAAAGGCCTAAACGAAACACTTGAAAACGAACTCACAAGAAAAATGGATAATTTAAAGGAACTTGGTAAAAACGCAGCAGAAACTGCAAAAAAAACTCCAGCAGGAAGGCTAATAAATTTTATAAAAGGGCTTTTTGGCTAAAAAATAAAACAAATAATTAACCCCCATGGCAAATACCAAGGGGGTTATTTTATATTGCAATAAAACTATTCAATAATTTTATCTACAACGCCGGCACCAACTGTTCTACCGCCTTCACGGATAGCGAATCTCATACCTTCTTCGATAGCAACAGGAGCGATAAGTTCAACTTCCATTACTACGTTATCACCAGGCATTACCATTTCGCCGTCAAATTTGATAGAACCGGTTACGTCAGTTGTTCTGATGTAGAACTGAGGACGATATCCGGGGAAGAATGGTGTGTGACGTCCGCCTTCGTCTTTTGTTAATACGTATACGTTAGCAGTGAATTTTGTGTGTGGGTGAATTGTACCGGGTTTAGCAAGTACTTGACCGCGTTGGATATCTTTTTTATCGATACCACGAAGTAAAGCACCAATGTTATCACCAGCTTGACCTTGGTCAAGAAGTTTTCTGAACATTTCTACACCTGTTACAGTTGATTTTTTAGTTTCGCCGAAACCAACGATTTCAACTTCGTCACCAACTTTAACAACACCACGTTCTACTCTACCTGTAGCAACTGTACCACGACCTGTGATAGAGAAAACGTCTTCAACAGGCATCAAGAAAGGTTTGTCAAGGTCACGTTCGGGAGTCGGGATGTAGCTGTCGATAGCATCCATAAGTTCCCAAATTTTATCAACCCATTTGTCTTCGCCGCGTTGAACACTTGGGTTAGCTTGAACAGCTTCTAGAGCTTTTAGAGCTGAACCTCTGATGAAAGGAATGTTGTCACCGTCAAATTCGTAAGATGATAACATTTCACGAACTTCCATTTCAACTAAGTCAAGAAGTTCTTCATCATCAACCATATCGCATTTGTTCATAAATACAACCAGTCTGGGAACACCAACTTGACGAGCAAGTAGAATGTGTTCACGAGTTTGAGGCATAGCACCGTCAGTTGCTGCAACTACAAGAATTGCACCGTCCATTTGAGCTGCACCTGTAATCATGTTTTTAACGTAGTCAGCGTGGCCGGGGCAGTCAACGTGTGCATAGTGACGTGCATCTGTTTCGTATTCAACGTGAGCAGTTGAAATAGTAATACCACGTGCTTTTTCTTCGGGAGCTGCGTCGATTTCGTCGAATTTCTTAGCTTCGGCTTTACCTGCAGCAGCCATAGAACCTGTGATAGCAGCTGTCAACGTAGTTTTACCGTGGTCAACGTGACCAACAGTACCGACGTTAACGTGCGGTTTGGTTCTTTCAAATTTTTCTCTAGCCATAAGATAGATTCTCCTTTTTTTTATCGTTTTTTGGTTGGTTTGTTTTTGTATAAAAGTGGTGGGCAGGGGTGGATTCGAACCACCGTAGTCGTTAGACGGCAGATTTACAGTCTGCTCCCTTTAGCCACTCGGGCACCTACCCATATTAAATTTTAAAATGTACGATTATTTTGTCTTCGGTGCCGCTCCTGTCAAATTTCAAAATGAAATTTGTTCGCTCGCTCTGC
>CASDXV010000003.1 GCA_949285255.1 uncultured bacterium
AAAAGAAAGAAAATGAACCAAAAGAAAGAAAAACGTGGCTTTTTAGTATGTATCTTTTTGCGTGTATTTAATCCTTAGAGCAAGAGTTTACTCTTGCTCACTTGCATCCCACCTTATCCTCAAGTAACCGTTTGCACCCGAGCCGCCTGAACCAAGGTCAAAAGAGGTATCTACAACACCTCCTCCGCCTCCGCCTGAGCCTCCAAATTCATTGTTTGCACTATCGTGAGGTTTTGCATTGTTTGCATTCGGTGCACCTGATGTACAGATGTATTGTGTTGCATCCGTTTGTAATCCGTTATTACCTGAAAGGCCACCGCCGCATGTAACAGCACCTATTATGTTATTTGCTCTTATACCAAAAGGTGCTCCGCCAACGCCTCCGTCAAAGCCATATGTAAAGGGTACAACATTTCTGTTTTGAGAAGCGTTTTTACCGTCATATCCTTTATATTTTGCATTATTTACACTATGGCTTACATTTGTTGTATTAACGATAAGCCCCAGTGTGCTTGTACCTGTGTAGTTTGTATAATCAACACTGACTCGTGAAGCTTCTCCGCCTTTTGCTTTGTAGTTTGTATTATCAATGCAGTTGCCTATTACACTTGAATCTTCATTTGTTCCGATACAAGATGAAAGACTGTTTTTCTGGCTTTGTGTTATGGCATAACCTCCATGACCTGCCAGAAATATTAAGTCATTTGAACCTATGACAGTTGGCGTACCGTTTGCTCCGTCTTGTCCTTGTGAACCGCCCGAGCCTCCTGCTCCCACTTCAAAAACAAGGCGTGAGCCTTCTTGTACTTTGTATATTATTTCATAAGTTTTACCTGATTCATTCACACCGCCAACACGTGTTCCCGAACCGCCCCCGCCGCTGGGGAGCATTACTCTGTAGCTTATCTCTACTTTTCCTTTACCGCCCTTGCCGCCTTTTGCACAGGAAGTTTTACCTCTTCCGCAGAAGCCTCCGCCTCCGCCCATACTTGGTTCTGTTGCGTCAAATCCTTGACCTGTAATTTCGCTACCCGATGCATTTTTTTCACCTGTATCAAGTGTAGCTCCCTCAGCTCCCGTGCCCGAGTTTTTAAACGCTGCACCTGCACCTGCTTTGGCGATTGCTGTTCGAGAACTGTAAGTATTAGCTGATACACCTTTTTCTCCTGCATAAGAAGAAGTACTGCAAGTTGTAACTATTGTGTAATCTTTGTCTTCAACTTTATTTTTAAATTTTGCATAACATGTACCGCTTGGTGTTGAAGTACCTGAGTTAGCTCCTGCGGCATTACTTTTTGCTCCCTTACCTCCAAGACCTCCTTTTACATAATATGTGCCAAGGATAACAGAGCCTCTTTTGTGAACAAGTTGTGTTGTTTCACCTTGTTTACCCGAACCGCCGTTTGGACTACCGCCGTCTCCTCCTTGACCTATTGTTATTACAAGTTTATCTCCCGGTAATACATTTATTGTTTTTTCAATAGCAGCTCCCGAGTATCCGCCTGCAGCAGGGTAGAGCTCTCTTGAGACATAGTTTCTTACACAAAGTAAGCGATAACCTGTACCCTCGCCGCCGAAGTCATTTCTTTCGCTAAAAACCGAAAAAGACGAACTAAAGCTTTGACTGTGTACAAAATAAGTTGAATCGCTAAAATATATCCCCCAGTTGTAACAATAATTAATCCCTGAGCCTCTACATTTTGAATCCATTCCTGAGCATACTGTCAAAGGAAAGTTTGGATGTGCGTATCCGTGTGGGTCATATGTTCCCCAGCAGTGGTCTATTCCCCCAACACCCATATATCCTATTTGACCGCTCTCATCTGATTTTTGCGCAATTCTTTTGTATTCTTCAGAGCTAATTAATCGACCGTCAGTCACTTTCCTTTCTTCCCAAACTACGTCCTCAAAAGGAGCATCTGCGCCCGCGTACGTTTTCATATCCAAACAGATTGCTTCCTGTGCTCGTTTTGTACAGTATGTCTTACCGCAGCCTTTAGAACCTGCAATATTTAAGTCACAAGTTGTATACGAAGGTGTATTACTCTGCCAGCAGCAAGTCCCTGAGCATGAACTGCCGCCATTTACAAAAGTAACTTGTTTATTTTGACCTACAAAATCATTATCAATATACCTTGTAACACATAAATCCTGACCGTTATCAGCCATGTATGGAATTTTATTTGTGTGTGCACCGCATCCGCCATATTCATCTGTCTTTGACGTGTAATACCCGGCTCCGCCTCCACCGCCTGAGCCTTGAAGAGTAAATGTGATTTGAGATACTCCTTTTGGAACCGTCCAAGTACGATTTTGTGTAAAAGAAAGAGTTTTATCTATATAGCTTGAGCCGCCTCCGCCCCCGCCGCCTCCTGAGCCTTGCAGGAAGAGCGTATTTATGCCAATTGGAACATCAAAAGTATAAGTCCCCGGGTTAGCAAAAATCTCAAGCCCTTTTTTATTATCAGTCTGTACACTGACGCTATCTTTCATCCTTTTTGTTATAACAGGAGCCAGTGCCACCATAATAATTGATATTACAAGCACAGCTGTTAATAACTCCGCCAAAGTAAAGCCTTTTTGGCCCTTTAAAAAGTTCGTTTTCATATCTTTATTCGCTCCAGATTTCAGGCTATATGCCTGAGTAACATGAATAAAATACCACTAAAATTGAATTATGGCAAATAGCACGATTGAAATAATAAGACAGAATATAAAAAAATACAGAAACGAAAAGAATTTAAGCCAAGTCCAGCTTGCCATGAAATGTTCTCTTTCATCTGAATATTTATCGGAAATTGAAAGGGGAAAGCGTGCTCCGTCTTTGAAAAGGCTTTTAATGATAGCCGATGCGCTTGGTGTTGAGCCTCATAAATTGTTTTTAAAGTAATAAAAAAGAGGCATAAAATATGCCTCTTAAAAAGATTTTTAAACTAGCGAACTACATTTCATCCGCTATGATTTGTTGCATTTCTACGTCGGGTCTGCCCAACACTCTCACTAACTCCAACACTGATGCCTTCATCTGGCATTTTTGAGAAGAATTGTTAAAAAAATCTGTGTAAAAACAACCTTCGCAATTACAACCTCTTTTGTAACACTCCATTGCCGTTGTTGTCCATCTTCTCACGGCAACTGCACGCCCAAAATCCCTACTTTTCAGCACGTTTTTCCCCCAAATCTGTTTATCCGCTATAAGCTCGTAAGCCTCCAAAGGCTTGTCTTTATTGAATTTAATATTATTATAACGCCTGAGAGGGTTTTATCAAGCGAATTTGGTGTAAATATTACGCTTTATTACAAACTTGCAATGGCTTGCATGGTGCGTCTTTGGCGAGTCTTGAGCCCCTCTTTTATGCCCTGTGACATGGTTTCCATGATTTAATACATGTAAAACCCATGCGCGGCGCATGATTTCATGATTTTAAGTGTAAAAATAATTATTAAGAACTGTAAACATTTGACAAATCGGCAAAAAAATCCATGCCAAATTTGGCATGGAATTATATTTGTAATAAAAAAAGCAGACTTTATTTGTCTGCTTTTTTCCATAAACTCCGTAAACTTTAATCTTTTAGTCCAGTAGCGCTTCAAGGATTGCTGCATTTTTGCTTGCGAATGAATTTTCTCTGATTTTTGTACGTTGGATGTAAGTTCTCAATGCCTCGCGGATAAGTTCACTGCGTGAGCGGTTTTCTGTATCTGCTACTTGATCGATTTCGTCTAAGAATTTTTCGGGCATTGAAATAAGTACTCTGGCCATTTTTTTCTCCTTTAATTATCTGTTTATCTAATTTCTTCTCTGTAATGGGGATTTACTGTCTATTGTCGTCTCGTACATATATAAAAAATATATCTATTTAAAAATTGACTAAAAAAGATATATTTTGTATATTTCTTGTAACATAACTTAATAAAATACCCAAAAAAGCTCTATTTACCGTATTTTTTTCTTGTTTCTATATCTATCTCAAAAATTTCTTCAAGTGTCGGATTTGATATTGGAGTATGGTCGCAAAGTGCGTTGTAAACTGTTTTTTCAATATCAAGAAAACTTATTTTGCCCTCAAGGAAGTTATTTACGGCAACTTCATTTGCGGCATTAAGCACAACAGGTGCGCTTCCGCCTGTTTTGCCCGCTTCATAAGCCATTTTTAGACATGGGAACTTATTAAAATCAGGCTTTTTAAAGCTCATTTGCTGCCCGTAGAGGCTAAAGCCGTCTGTTTTTATGCCTTTTTGCCTTGTGGGGTATGTAAGAGCGTATTGAATAGGTATGTGCATAGAGGGAAAACCTACTTGCGCAAGCATTGAGCCGTCTTTAAACTCTACAAACGAGTGTACAAGGCTCTGCGGGTGGATTACAACTTTAATGTCACTGTAGTCCATATTAAAAAGATGATGTGCCTCTATAACTTCTAAGCCTTTATTCATAAGGGTAGCGCTATCAATTGTGATTTTTCTTCCCATATGCCATCTGGGGTGCTTAAGCGCCTCAAGTGCGTTAGTGTGCCCCATTTCTTCTCGTGTTTTATATAAAAATGGCCCGCCTGAGGCTGTTATAATAAGTTTGTAGGCATGATTATTTTTATCGCCCAAACACTGTAAAATTGCCGAGTGCTCAGAGTCCACGGGTAAGATTTTTACGTTATTTTCGCGTGCTTTTTTCATCACGATATCCCCTGCCATAACAAGGGTTTCTTTGTTTGCAAGGGCTATGTTTATTTTGTTTTCTATGGCGCAAAGTGTTGGCCCAAGCCCGATTTTACCTGATGTTGCAACAAGTATAATGTCGTTTTGAGTATCGGAGCAGAGCTCCATTAATCCCTCAATTCCGCACAGGACTTCAATTTGAGGGAATTTAGATTTTATAAACTTAACATCCTCTTCTCTTTGAACACTTACGCGCTTAGGGTGGTATTTTTCGATTTGTTTGGACAAAAGCGTGACGTTTCTGCCCGCAGCAAGTGCTAAAACTTCGTAATCTTCAAGGTAATCAAGCACTTCAAGAGTTTGTGTGCCGATTGAACCGGTTGAACCTAACAGAGTAATCTTTTTCATAAAAGCATTATATTAAAAACAGGGTTTAAAACAAATTAGAAATTTCATCTAATTTTTTTTTCGATTAAACTGCACAAATACGCCTGTTCATAATTTGCTGATTGGTCAAATTCGAGGAATTTTATGCTTTGAAATAGTACACTAAAAAGCATAGTGATTTCATAGTGGAGTTGTTGCAGAGATTGCAAATCTTTTGAAGTCATAAAAAACCTTTACAAAAAATAACTTAAATACGCCAATATTTTCTAAATAAGAAATATATTTCTTATTATGATATTCAAATACGACATATTTGTCAACAATTGCCAAAATATTTATAATTAAACCCATGAAAATGAACTCTTACGCAATTGTAAAGCTACTTTTGAAGCAGGAAAAGAAAATATATAAAGACATAATACCTTTTTTGCAAGAGAAAACGGGCAGAGAATACAATCCTGATACTTTTTCAAAACGTATAAATCGCGGGGCTTTTACATACGATGAAATGCTTGCCCTGTGCGAGATTTTAGGCTACGAAATAGAGGTAAAAAAACTTTACAAAAATTAAGTGTTATTGTACACAAGAAAAAATTTTATATTTTAAAATGTGTCAGTATTGAAAATAATATAAAATAAAAATACGGTATAAAATATAAAACAAGTCCTAAATAAAATAAAAAACCGTGCAGTTTAGATTTGCTCACGTGTTTTTTTATAACTTTACGCTTTACAAGAGTGCGTTCAAATAAAAAAACGCAAAACATTATTGCAAGAAAAAGCAAGAATGCAAGCATTAAAACAACCACAAACATCCCCTCATTGTACTCTTTGTTCAACATTCCCGTACTAACTGTGCGTGGGATTATAAACATCGTCTTATAGACCCAGAAAGCAAAAAACAAATACCCGAAAAAAGCAAGTACATTCAGTGAAAAATAGTTTTTAAGATTGTATAGCATATTCATATACTAATACAAAAGGAGGAATTATGATAGATGAAGATTTAATTGAAAAAGCATTAAATTATCAGAAAAAATTTGGTTTTGAATTAACACCTGGCACCAAAGGATATAATGATGCAACAGATGCATTCAGACATGCATTTATGCAAGCGTATTTATCCCAAAAATATACAAAACCACTAGCATATTTGATAGGTACAGAACATGAGTTTTCTTATCATAAGCCAAAAAATATGTCTAACGAACAATGGATATCGGAAAGGAATATGGATTTACACAACAATGCAATTGGTCGCAAGGTGTTTTCTGAGGTTTATAACAATTTAGATAAGGTTAAGGGAATTACACAAAAGGGTATTGAGGATTGGATGGCATATAAAATTTATGAACGTATGAAAAATGGTGAATTGATTATAAAGCCACAAGTACATAACATCAAAAAAAGAATATTTACGGATAAAGAAATTATTAATATGAAAAACGACGAATTTTTAAAAAATTCAAAATTAATAGATGAAGCAATAAATAATAAAACAGTGTATACAGAAGAACAGGCAAAGCAAGAAGTTTTAAATGGAGGTCTTATCTGGGTAAATGAATATAGGCGTGCAGATGGAACAAAAGTGAGTGGGTATTATCGAGAAGCCTAATTATTCTCTGATGCCTCGTCTTTTTTAATGAAGTCGCAAAGCTCTTCAAGGCGCTTATCTTCCATAGCGTCAATGAGTGCTTGAATGTCATCAAACTTTTTAAGCGCAAAACCGGTTTCCGCCAAAAGCACGCAAGAGTTGCACAAGCGATACTTGCCGTATTGAATGGAGCCTGCAAGAGGCGCGTTTTTTCCGCAGGCGCTGCAGTCAAAGTATTCGTTTAATGAGTCAGGATTTTCATCAACATCATCTTTAAACATTTGCTCTACGACTTGCTGCATGTTTTTAACGATTTCTTCTTTACTTGTCATTTGTGTCATTCCTTAAACTCATTGATATCCCCTGCATGATATTTTGAAAATCTTCATCAGGCAGGCAGGAGGCTGTTTTAAATACTCTTGATAAAGGCATGGATTTATCATACCATCTGCGTTTATTTTCTTCTTTATAAAGCCCTAAAACTCTGTCTAAACCAAGGCTCAAGGGGACTTCATCGCGCTCGCGGTTGTTGGACTTTATAACGTCAATTACTTTTATAACTTCTCTTGCAATTTCATAATGAGAGCGTATAGAAAGCGTTTGCAGCACTTCAAGGACTTCATCCGTCCAAGGTTTACTGTCGTACCAGCGTTTTTTCGTGTAATTTTGCGCATTTGTCATCATACAACAATCTTAGACTTATTTTTCTTCTTTGGCAACTTAAATGTGGTTATATCGTGTCGTCTAAAAAATCACAAAGCACGCAATTAGAGAGCATTATGCCTTTTTTTGTGAGTTTGTAGCCATGTAAAGTTTTTTGAATACACCCTGATTTTTTATATTTTTCAAGCTGCTGCTTGTATTTTTTATCAAAATCTATATTAAAAAGCCTGTTTATTTTATCTGTTCTGATGCCTTTTGTTTTTCTGAAACCTAAGAAAATATGCTCCTCAAGCAGATTTGAGCTTTCATAGTGCTTTTTTTCGGTTGAGTTTTTTAAATATTTTTCAAAATCCGTTTCGTTTTGGTAGCGTTTATTTCTGACAAACCCTGACGCTCCAAGTCCAAAACCCCAGTAGGGCTTGATGTTCCAGTATATCATGTTGTGTTTTGAAATATATTTTTGCCTGTATGCAAAATTTGAAAACTCATAGCGGCAATAGTTTTTAAACTCATTAAGCGCCATTTCATACATGTCAGCTTGTATGTCATCATCGGGGAGATTTTTTGGCGGATTTAGATAAAAGTCGCACCCCTGCTCGATTTTAAGCCCGTATAGTGAGATGTGAGGCGGGTTTATATCTTTTGCAATTTTTAGTGTTTTTTTCCAGTTTTCAAGGTTTTGCTCGGGCAGACCGTAGATTAAATCTATACTGTAGTTGTCAAAGCCTGCAAGGGCTATATTTTCTATGGTTTTGAGCGCTTCTTTTGAACTGTGGGCACGGTTGATGATTTTTAGTAAATTATCGTCAAACGACTGCACGCCGAGGCTTATGCGGTTTATGCCCAAAGAGCGAAGCTGTTTTAGTTTTTTTAAATCAACTGTTTTTGGATTAACTTCAAGTGTGATTTCTGTTTTTTTATCAAAATTAAAACAGGTCAAAATCCTCTCTATGTCTTTTATTTCAAGTAATGAGGGTGTTCCGCCTCCAAAGTATATCGTGTTTAGTTTTTCACCTTTATAAAAAAAATCAATCTCCTTAACTAGCTCTTTTGTGTAAACACTTGCATTGCAAGGGTTTAAGCCTGATAAGAAAGAGCAGTAGGCGCATTTTTTTAAACAAAAAGGGATGTGAATATAGACACTTTTGGGCATATTAATATTATAATATAGATATAAATATTAACGGCAGGTTTATTATGGCATTTTGGTGTAAAAAACAAAAAACTCAAATGGAGATTGAAATACTTGAGCAGTCAATGGTTGTGGGTGCTTTGATAGAAAAATATGTCAAAAACTACGCCGTTGTGCTTGATATGCCGCTTGATGTCAAAAATATAAAAATAATTGCAAGCGGTTCATCTTACAACTGTGCTTTTATCGGCAAGAAATTTTTTGAAATTATATCGGGAATTGACGCCAGTGTTGAGTTTTCGGGAGAATTTTTGTGTGATGCAACAAGAAAAATCGACCCTGACACATTGTATTTTTTCATAAGCCAATCAGGCGAAACCTATGATACGACATCTGCTGCAAAGATTGTAAAAGAGGCGGGCGGCAGGGCTTTTGCCATTGTAAACAATGAAAACTCTACCCTGTGGGATTTGTGCGACTATAAAATAAATATTGACGCAGGGGTCGAAAATTCAATCGCAGCAACAAAATCTTTTAGCGCGTCTTTGTGTGCTCTTTATTTATGTGCGCTAAAAATCGCACAAAATAAGCTTAAAAACGTCGCACAGTATATGAAAAATATTAAAGATGTAGAAAAAAACATCTCAAGCGTGCTTGATTTGACACTTGATATAGATAAAGCGGCAAATTTTCTTTCAAAATATGATGCGTTTCCTGCTATAGGGCAGGGTATAAACTATGCTCTTGCAAGGGAGTGCGCGCTTAAGATAAAAGAGACATCTTACATAGACGTAAATGCTTATTCTATGGGCGAGTTTGTCCATGGGCATGTGGCAATTTTAAATAAAATTGATACTCTAATTGAAATTGTCACAAGCGGTTATTTGGATTTTGAGACAAAAACATTATCTAAAATTAAAAAAGATTATAACCCAAAAAGTGTTGTTATAACTGATTGTGAGGAAGATATAGACGCAAAAATTGCAATAGCTTTTCCATACAATGAAGATATTCTTGTGAAGATTTTAAGTGTTGTTTTTATTGTGCAAATGCTTGCGCTTAAAATTGCACTTAAGTTAAAAAGAAATGTCGATAAGCCTCAGGGGCTAAATAAAGTGGTGAATTAAAGACATCCTAACCATAAAAAAAGCCCCATTTACAGGGGCTTTTAAATTATTTAAAAAGGTTTTGTTTGAGAGAGTTTGTTTCTTAATTCTCTAAACCTTGCGATATCTTCCTGAGCTTTTGAAGTTTCTTTAAACAACACCTGAGTTGCAGGGTGAATAATGACAATAGCGTCCATATGAACTTCAAGAAAGTCATATCTTCTAGGAGCGCTGGAGGAGTTTTTGCCCATAATTTCGGCATTTGTAACGGCGAGGAAACGTCTGTCTTTGTCATTTAAAAGTTCGGTTAATTCACGGTTAGCTTTTGTAAGTTTAGACACGTGAACCGTTCCTTTAATGTCGTGGTCTTTTGTTAAGATGCAGACCTCTATGGGCATTGTTTGTGTGCTGTCGTTTGCCATTTTTTGCTTAACTCCTTTTAATATTATTATATATAATATATTATTTTTTGCACTATGTAAAATTTTTGTGTAAAATTAAATGGTAATGAAAAAACTTTTTTTAACAGTTTTATTTACGGTGTTTATGAGTAATATTCCTGCGCTTGCAGCTAAGGACGCGCTTTTGCAGGTGTCTGATACCGTGCCTTTAAAAGTTGAAGAACAAAGTGAATCGGGCGTTGAGTATGCTAAGTTGTCTAAAAAAGACAGAATTATTGCAAAATCTTCAAGAAAAATCGACGCTATTTACCCCAGCACAAAAACAAACAAACTTGGAATATCTTTCCCAGGAAATCGCGGCCCAAATCAGCTTGTAATTTATAAAAGAGAATACGGCAGAAGAACTCTCACAAACGAGTTTGGTAAAGAAGCGGTTGTTGTGGGCGATACGGTTGTGCGCTTAACGGGCGCTGACTCTATAATCCCTCATGACGGTTTTGTAATAAGCGGTCATGGCAGTGCAAAAAAATGGATTAGTGACAATTTAAAAGTAGGTACAAAAGTTAAAATTGATGAAAAAAATAGCGTCCTGCACTCTTTTACGACAATAAGCTCATATCGCTACTGCGCAAAAGTTAAAATCGAAGAAGTTGAGCAGATTTTAGAAAAAACAAAAAAACAGTATAAAAACAGAGATGATAAAAAGGTTAAAGAATACCTTAAAAAAGCAAAAAAAGAGCTGAAACGCTCTTATGCTTCAAATTCAAACGCGTCTTTGCAATGTGCAAAAGACGCCATAGTTTCAGCGCAAACCGCACTTAGTTACACACTTCCCTACCTTGAAAACGAACTGAAGGGTGTGTGGGTGCGACCTAAAGAAAAAAGTGAGGCTGAAATTGAGCGCACGCTTAATGAAATGGCGCAGCTTGGAATAAATACAATATTTCTTGAAACATATTTCCACGGTAAAACCATTTTCCCTTCAGACATTATGAAAAGTTACGGTTTTGAGGGGCAGAACCCTAACTTTAGGGGTTTTGACCCGCTTGCAAGCTATGTAAGAGGCGCACACAAGAGAAATATGGAACTTCACATTTGGTTTGAGTCATTTTATATAGGCAACAGACTCCCGCAGGAGGATGCATATAATATTCTTGCAGTAAGGCCTACTTGGGGCAACCGAAATAAGGATAATTTCCGCTCAAATGAGCCTGTAGCACATATAAGCGAGCACAGGGGATATTTTATTGACCCTGCAAACCCTGAGGTGACAGAGTTTTTGAGAAAATTAATCCTTGAGATTTGTGCTAAATACGATATTGACGGTGTAAATCTTGACTATGTAAGGTACCCGCTCTCGGCAAAAGCCTTCTCTTCAAACTACGCCGCTTCAAACTGGGGCTATACGCTGTATGCAAGAGAAGAGTTTAAAAGTATCTACGGTATTGACCCTGTTGATATTAACCCTGACACTGCTATGTGGAGCAAGTGGGACACATACAGACAAGATAGAATTACAAAATATGTAGGCAGCATTAAAGAAGCTCTAAAAGACCGCGGTGTGGTGCTCTCGGCCGTTGTTTTTCCTGATTATAAAACAAGTCTTGAAACAAAACAGCAAAACTGGCAGAGATGGAGCTCTTACAACTACGTAGATGCGCTTACTCCGCTTATTTTAACTGCTGATTACAATCTTGCGGACAGTATGCTCTTAGAGTTGAAAAGAAAAACCTCAGCAAAAACAAAAATTTATCCGGGGCTTTTTGTAGGATTTATGGAGGGTGAAAGCGAAGATTTGCTTAAGCAAATTCATATAATAAGAAATCAAAACCTTGAGGGCGTGGTGCTCTTTGACTGGGCCCATATGGACAAAAAATACTCAGACGTCCTTAGAGCGTGTGTTTTTGCAACAAATTGCACAGATGAAGATAAAAAATAATTAATTTTTAGAATCTTCTTTCATCGCTTTGTTTCTTGAATGTTTGTTGATACAAAAATCAACTACACCGCCAAATAAAAATCCGCAAAGTGCCATAATGGCTGCTGCACTTGCACCATAGAGAACTTTTCTTGTTTTTGTAAAAGTATGCAGTTTATTCTTAGTTGCCTCTTTTGCTGCTTCAGTCAGTTCTTTTACATACTCGTCATTTGTTAAAGATTTGTAAGACTGGTAAATTCCATATGCGCCAAAGCCGCCCGTTCCGATTATTCTACCTAGACGGGTCATTTGGTATGTTTTGCCGTTGGGCGCAGTTGCTTCTACACTAGTAACTCTCATAGCCTTCCTTTTATTCTCTATTTATATTATAAATTGTTTTTTTATGAATTTTTGGCATGTATATTATTTTTATATAAATATTGTAATAATATTTAATAATGGTATTTATACACTTATTTGTGATATTATTTTATAGCCACGCTTCACGGGGTGTTGCAAGCCCTCGACCGAAAGCTTATGTCGGGTGCAAAGCCTGCTATGAGGCGCTTTGGATGTAAATTGAAAGCGAAAATACTGTTGATTGTGCAATTTTTTGCGGCGATTATGCGGCGAACCGTGTCAGGATGGAAACATAGCAGCACTAAGTCGAGGTTAACGGGTGTGAAACTTTGCAAGGGAGGTGTTTTTTATGGATGTTTATATTTTGAGTGACGATAGGCAGGGCGTGGCATTATATTTTTTTATATAGTGTGTTAAAATAAAGATATGTTCAAACCTACACGTCAGGAATTTTGCATAAAAGTTTGCCCGAGTGATGAGATTACTCTTCTTGAAAATACGCTTAATTCCATGTCAAAAGAGGGCTGGGATTTGTATTCTATCTATGAATCGGACAACGGTACAAAGATAGTCTACAACTGTATTTTCACCCGTGAGGTCGAAAACTTTTACGACGAGAGCGAGTTTGAAGATATTTTGGGCTTTAAATCTCAAATGGAAAAAATGCTCTATTCAAAAGAGCAGCCCTATGAGCTTTGTTTAAACATTCAAAAGAAAATAAGAGAAAAAAGAGATAAAATCGAAGAGATAAAAAAATTCCTCGAAACTGCAAAAGATGAAGAACGGGAGTTTTTAAACGAAGAAATTTCAAAAGAAATAGATAAACTAAACAGTTTAAAAAAAGAGCTAAAAAGTCTGCTTTCTCCATCTAAAATGGTTCAAAACTTAGGCGAAGAAAGACTCTCCATTAACTTAAGCGAAGAGCTTTATTGCTTAAATAACTCTGATTCTGAGCAAAATCTTCTTGCTCAAACAATAAAAGTGCGCCAAGAGTTGACTCAAGAGCTTGGTTACATTATTCCTAAGGTTCAATTTGTTGAAAACCCCGAGCTTGATGAAAACACTTTTACGATTTCAATCCATGCAGTTCCTGTAGTGAGTGCTTGTGCGTATCCAAATCATTTAATGTTTTTTGAGGATGAATTAAATATAGATAAATACCCGAAAAACACCATAAAAGCCCATGATGAACTGACTGAGAGAAAAATTGTCTGGATAGAAGAGCAATACTGCAAGGACTTTTGGACAAGAGGAATTACACCTTGCGAGTATGTGGTAGAATATCTTAAATACTACGCTATAAGCCACGTTCAGGAGATTTTTAACTACAGCGATATTAACCGCTATATAGAACTTGTCTCTGAGCACAATTCTTTTCTTATAGATTCAATACTGGGGGATTTTATCTCGGTATCCGAGCTAAAATACATCTTCTGCAGCCTTATAAGGGAAAGAGTAAGCGTAAAAGATGTGGTGTTTATTTTTGAGAAAATAAATGATTTTTCTGATGAATCTACAAAATCAGACCTGCTTGATAAATTAAGAATTGCTCTTTCTCGCCAGATTTGTAATTCATATGCTAATGAAGAAAAGCAGATTTTTGGCTATGAAGTTTCTAAAGAGCTTATTGACTTACTTGAGGATAACTCTGAAGAAGAATCAGGCGGAGTTGTAAAAATTGACGGCAGCAGGTTTTCTAAATTTAAAAAGAAACTGGCTGATATTTTATCCGAGCCAAAGACTGTTCTTATTGCGCCGCAGCACTTGCGCCAGCTTTTATTTGTACTTATTTCTCAAATATACACAGATGTTCCCGTTCTTTGTTTAGAGGAGATTACTCCTGAGTTTGAACTAAAGATACTTGGTATTATCTAGTTTTTTCTTTAATTATTTTAGTTAATTTTAAAAGCGCTGTGTAGGTTGGCAGAACAACAAGTTTTTCATCCTGCTCAAGTGATTTTAGTGCATAGTCAAAAGTTTTTTTGATATTGTTATCTATAACCATTAAACCTAAGTTTACATCCGCATACTTTAACCTTAGCGCCATATCATCGGCGCGAGTGCCTGTGATAAAAATTTTGTTGCTAAAGTTCTTAAATACTTCAAAATCCGCGTCCCAAAGCCAGGAAACATCTCTGCCATCGGCGTATTTGTCATTTATGGCAATTAAGATTTTTGTATTTTGAGCGTTTTTTAAACCTCTTAGGACTTCAGATGCTCCTGTGGGGTTTTTTATAAGGTATAAAGATACATCTTTGCCCTCAATTGTTGTGCTTTGCGCTCTGCCAAAGACAGGTTTGTAGTTATCCAGTGCGCGGGCGATTATTTTTCTGTCTATTCCTGTAAGATAAGCGCAGGATATAGCGCCAAGAGCGTTGTATGCGTTATATAAGCCTGCAAGATTTAGCTTGTACATGATATTCTTGCCGTCAAATTTGACATTTAATATAGAATAATTTCTAAATACTTTGACATCCGCTGAAATATCGGGTTTTGGTCTTTTTATTTTGCAATCGCAGCTCCATAAACCAAGCTGAGAGTAAAATCTTTTTGAGTATTTAAGCGGTTTTTTGCACACAGGGCAATATATTACTTCACTTGGACTGTTTGATTGTGTATCAAAGTCACAAAATTCAACATTTTCAAAGCCAAAGTAGCAGACTTTTCTTTTTTTTCTGCCTGCTATCATGTCGTTTTTGATGTTTTTTTCTATATCATAAAGACTCGGGTCATCGGCGTTTATTATTAATTTTAAGTCAGGGTTAATTCTTATTCCTTCTTGGATTTTTTTCTTTGTAATGTCTAATTCGCCATATCTGTCCAGCTGGTCTCTAAATAAGTTTGTAACAAGTAAATAATCAAAAGATATGTGTTCAAAAATTTCTTTTAAATAGGCTTCATCTGATTCAATAACAAAATTATCAACGGGGGTGTCTTCTCCGTATTCTTTAAAATTGTTGTATAAACCGAGAGCAATAGCAGTTGCTATGCCGTTTGGCATGTTTGCACCAAGCTCGTTATGGATAACGCCTTTTTGCGCCTCTTTTAAAATTTGTGCCAAAATCCCTGCCGTTGTAGTTTTTCCGTTAGTGCCGGTTATGGCAAATTTATATGAAGTAACATAGTTTTGAGATTCTATTAAAAAATCAGGATAAAATTTTCTTAAGTATTTACCCGGAAGTGACGTGCCTTCAGAGTTTATTTTCCTTAAAAATCTATATATTTTATTTGTGTAACTTACAGCTTGTTTAAAATTCATTTAAAATCGCCTGCCCTGCGTATGGAATAATCCTTTTAGATAAATTATAATACACAAATGGAGCAATACATATATATTTTTACAATAATACTTGAAACAATTGTCGCAGTTCAATTATGTCTTAATATTGTGCGTTTGGATAAAAAAGCCACTGCTCTTTTAGGTGATATAAAAATGCTTGAGGGTAAGATTGCTCCTGCGATAGCAGAATTTCGCTCAGGTATAAGAAAATTTAACAAAATTGCAAGCTATATAATAAAAGCAAAGAAATTTGCGGCGTTAAGCCATATTTTATCAATAGTTGATATTATAAGCATATTCTTTTTGTTTAAGTCTTTTAGGACGTATAAAGGTCTTAACAAGCTTAAATTTTTGCGCAAGCTTTTTTCTTACTCTGTTGTTCGCTCATTATTTTCATATTTAAAAACTGCCATCTGATTGTTCAATTTTTATTGGTCAAAAAGTCTAGTCCCAAAATTGCCAGTTGAGGTATTTTTTTTGGATGTTAAAAAGTTTAGACTTATAAAAAAGAGAAGAGAACATTAGATGTAAGGGAGTGTTCAATGCTAATCGAAAAAAGATGTTCACAAAATGAAGAATGTGTATTTATGGAATTTAGAGATGTTAATAAAGAATTTCTTCCATGGCTGGAGGATTTAGCACTGGAGTACCATTGCCGAGTGGAGAAAAAAGAATGGAGAAGCAAATATAACAACTACGTAGTATATGACTACGAGCCTTTTTGTTCTGACGGGTTTGAAATAAGCCTTACAATTTCTTCAAAAAGTGTTTGTTTTCTAAATTTTGTCAGATATTTATATGAAATAAAAGTCCAAACAGTAAATTATTTAAACAACTGTATTGCTATTTAGGCGCTTATTTGCACTTGTTTGAACAATTTTTTTAATGTATTGCCCATAATCGTTGTTATACTTTTTAGCCAAATCAAGAAGCTGTTCTTCTTTTATGTAGCCCATTCTCCAAGCTACTTCTTCAATGCAGGCAATTTTCATGCCCGTATTTATCTCCATGGATTTAATAAAGTTTGCAGCCTGAAGCAGGCTTTCAAAAGTTCCCGTATCAAGCCAAGCAAAGCCGCGTCCTAAGATTTCAACATCGAGTTTTTGGTTTTTAAGATAAATATTGTTCAAATCAGTAATCTCAAGCTCGCCTCTTTGTGAGGGTTTAAGAGTTTTTGCATATTCAACAACATTTTTATCGTAAAAATAAAGACCTGTTACGGCGTAGTTTGAGCGCGGGTTTTGAGGTTTTTCTTCAATCGAGATTGCTCTGTTGTTGTTATCAAATTCAACAACGCCAAAGCGGTGCGGGTCATTTACCGCATAGCCAAAAACAGTAGCGCCCGTTGTTTTTTGTCCTACACGTTTTAGCATGGAAGAAAATCCAAAGCCGTGGAAAATGTTATCACCCAATATAAGAGCGCAAGGCTCGTTGTTGATAAAATCTTGTGCTATAAGGAAACTGTCGGCTATACCTCTTGGTACATCCTGTATCATATAAGAAAACTTAACGCCTATTTGTGAGCCGTCACCTAAGACTTTTTCAAAGTTTTGAATGTCAGAGGCGTTTGTGATGATTAAAATATCTCTTATTCCTGCAAGTAAAAGCGTTGTGATAGGATAATAAATCATCGGCTTATCATAGACAGGAAGAAGTATTTTTGATATCGGTAAAGACGCCGGATAAAGCCTTGAGCCTGCGCCCCCCGCAAGAATTATGCCTTTCATTTATTTTCCTTATTCGTTTTCTTCTTTTACTTCATTTTTAACTGCAGCATTTTTTGCGGCAGCGAGTTTTTCTCTTACTTTTGTTTCAATTTCAGCTAAAATATCGGGATTAGCTTCCAGGAATTCTTTTGATTTATCTCTGCCTTGTCCCAGTTTTTCATCGTTGTAGCTAAACCAAGCACCCGCTTTTTTAACTATATCCATATTAACTGCAACATCAAGTATATTGCCGATAGCGCAGATGCCTTTTCCGTATATTATGTCAAATTCTGCAATTCTAAACGGCGGAGCTACTTTGTTTTTAACAACTTTAACTTTAACTCTGTTACCGATGTCCTCGCCGTCTTTGTTTTTAACCGAGTCAATTCTTCTTATATCAAGTCTTACTGAAGCATAGTATTTAAGAGCGTTACCACCCGTTGTAGTTTCAGGGTTGCCAAACATTATACCGATTTTTTGTCTTAATTGGTTAATGAAAATAACGGTCGTATTTGTTTTGCCCACAATACCTGTTAATTTTCTCAATGCTTTTGACATAAGTCTTGCTTGAAGACCCATTTGCTGCTCGTCCATAGCCTTTTCAATTTCTGCTTTTGGTACAAGAGCTGCAACAGAGTCGATGACTATTACATCAATAGCGCCTGAGCGCACGAGTTCTTCCGTTATTTCAAGGGCTTGTTCACCTGTGTCCGGTTGAGATATTAAAAGCTCATCTACATTAACGCCTAAATTTCTTGCATACTCAGGGTCAAGAGCGTGCTCTGCGTCAATAAACGCTGCTATGCCGCCTTTTTTTTGAGATTCTGCTACGATGTGCTGGGCAAGTGTTGTTTTACCGCTTGACTCAGGGCCGTATATTTCTATAACTCTGCCTTTTGGCACACCGCCTATACCAAGCGCTATATCAAGAGCTAAAGCGCCTGTGGGTATGTATTCAACATTTAGAGTTGATTTATCGCCAAGGCGCATAATCGAGCCTTTGCCGAAGTCTTTTTCTATTTTATCAAGTGCAAGCTTAAGAGCCTTGTCTTTGCCTGCTTTTATCTCATCAAGTTCTTTTTCTTTAACAGCGTCTGCCATCTTAGTTCCTCTTACTTCCCTAATCTATAAAAATATTATATAATAAAACCCATGAAAACTGTACAACTTAACAATTTTGAAATAGGTAAAGACAAACTCACCATTTTTGCAGGCCCTTGCGTTATAGAAAATATGGACATGCTTCGTCAGTGCGCAAAAAGGCTTAAGGAAATTTGTCTTGAACTTGATATAAACTACATTTTTAAAGCTTCTTTTGATAAGGCAAATCGCTCCTCAATTACATCATACAGAGGTCCGGGGCTTAAAGAGGGGCTTTTGATGTTATCAAAAATAAAAGAAGAATTTGAAGTACCTATAGTGACTGATTTTCATGAGTCAAATCAAGCTTCTGAGGTGGCTAAAGTCGCTGATGTATTACAGATTCCCGCTTTTTTATGCAGACAAACTGATATGCTAACCTCTGCCGCTAAAACAGGTAAAATTGTTAATATTAAAAAAGGTCAGTTTTTATCTCCTTATCAAATGGAGTCTTTGGCTAAAAAAGTTCTTGATTGTGACAATGACAAAATTTTAATCACCGAGCGCGGTACTAGCTTTGGCTATAATAATCTTGTTGTTGATATGCGCTCTATTGAAATTATTCAGGATATGGGCTACCCTGTTGTGTTTGATGCTACACACAGTGTGCAGTTACCGGGCGGCAGAGGAGAATCGTCAGGCGGAGAGAGAAAGTTTGTACCTCTCCTTGCAAGAAGTGCCATAGTTTCAGGTGCAAGAGCACTGTTTTTTGAAATTCACCCATGCCCAAATTGTGCTAAATGTGACGGGGACAATATGATAGCACTTGATGACGCGTATAAGCTTTTTAAAAACCTTAAAGAATTATTTGAACTTAGCAAAAAAATTATTTAATGTCTTTAAAGCTGTCGCTTATGTGCTCTAAAAACTCTGTATATAAGAGCCTTTGCCTAAAGAGGTATTCTCTTAAATCTTCATTTGCGTAGTTAAATTTTGCAAACATGCCCATTTTGTTTAGCGTGTAGTTTAACTTTGCTTTGTTAACAAAATAAATTCTGTTGTGGTGTTTGACTTTGACATTTTTTGAGATGTTTGATTCCCGTAATTTCATCTTAAACATATTGAACCTCAACTTTTACGGTTAAGATTTTAATATGTTTTTTTTAAAAAAAACTAATGTATATTCCTACCTTAAATATTTAAAAAATATTGGCATAAGAGGTCATATAATCGGTAATGACGCTAATTAGCATGGGTAAAATCCAAATCATAATCAAAGCTCCCATAATGGGTTTAAAAAGGAAGCTCAGCTGAAAGACGTTAACTTGCGGTGCGGTTTTAGAAATTATACCAAGGATGATGTCTTGCCCTAAGGTTGCAAGCAAAACAGGTGCTGCAAGCTGCATACCAAAGTAGAGCACATTTGATGTAAGTAAAACAAGGTAATCAGGGTTTATGACCTGAGATAGGGGAATTATTGTCTGATACATTCCAAAAACGTCAAAACTTCTTATAAAAGCATTTATCAGCCAATACGCTCCGCCCGCGCTTATAAAAATAATCAACCCTAAAATTGTAAAATAGTTACCCAAAATAGATGTTTGAGAACGTGTTGTAGGGTCAAGCACCATAGCAGAAGATAAGCCCATTTGCATATTTATCATATCGCCTCCGGCGCTTATTGCAGCAAGTACACAGTTTGCAATGTAGCCTAAAATTGCTCCAAATGCGTAGTTAAGTAAAATTGCAAGAAGTATTGAAGTATGCTCGGGTATTGGCTGCGGCTTTACGAGCATTGTCACAATAACGGTAACAATAAGTGCCAGTGCAATCCTTACCATGGAGGGAACTTCTTTTCTGTTAAAAGGCGGAGCAAACTGCATCAGCCCCAACAGGCGGCTGAAAACCATTATTCCCGCGCCCAGTGCAAGATTGAGCTCGGGAAAAAGTTTTGCAAATTGTGCCAAAAATAAATCCATGGTTTTTAGGGTTCTATTCTGCAGTTACCTACTATCGCGCCCATTTTTTTGTTGTCGTTATTTATGTCGTAGTTAATAGAGCTTGAATTGCCGTCTTGTGTGAATATTTCAAAATATGAGCTTGAGGTGTTAAATGTCTTTATAACAAGGGTGCTTGCAGCTCTTTTACCTTGCTCGAAAGGTTCATTGTCAAGGAAGAAAAATCTTAAATTGCTTCTGTCTCCAAGGTTTACATTTTCAATTATAGAAGGGCAGCTTATTGTATATCTTGAATAAGGTCTTAAACCTACACTGTCGCCTTGGCGAAATATACTGTTGGCGTCTATTTCATAAGCTAATGTTGAACCTGCAAAAAGTAAAAGTGCAAGTGCCGTTAGAATTTTTTTCATTTATTTACCTCCCATTATTTTATTTCTTTCAATGAAATTAGGTGTCGGGTTTGCTCCTCTTCTTGTTGGGCCGTAAAGGTGCTTTTCCGCTTTATCAACCCAAGGGAGCTTTCCGGGGTTTTTCATAATTTCATTCAAGTCTTTTTGAGAACCGTCAACCTTGTCATACATTTCATTTGTAAAAGGACGGGTGTATTTGTAGTAGTTTGAATCAAGGACAAATTCGTCATTTTTTGGAACTACGTTAAAGGCAATGGCTGAACCTTCTATGACAAATTCAGTCAGGATTTTAATATACCACATACCAAGAACTATAATGGTTAAAAACACAAGCAAAATCTTTGGCGCTGCGGCGATTGTTTGCTCTTGTACCTGAGTTACCGCCTGCAAGATACCTACAACAAGACCAATGCCCGCTGCAACAAGTACGCAGGGTAGTGATACCATAAGCATCACCATAAAACCTTTAGCAAGATATTCTACAAGTATTTCCATCAGTTAAAGCTCTCCACAAGTCCTTTGACAATAAGACTCCAGCCGTCAACCGCGATAAATATAAGCAGTTTAAAGGGAAGAGAGATAATTGTCGGTGATAACATAAACATACCCAAAGCAAGAAGAATGTTTGCCACAACAAGGTCAAGGACAATAAAGGGTATAAATATTATAAAACCTATTTCAAATGCTGTTTTTAATTCACTTACTATATAAGCGGGCGCTACTTCCCAAAGTGTTAATTCATCGGGGCTGGATGGCGGCTGCTTTCTTGTTTTTTCGACAAAAAACGCTAAATCCCCTTGCCTTGTTTGCTTTAGCATAAATTCTTTAAGAGGTTTTGAACCTTCTTGTATGCACATTACAAGGTTTCCGTTTTTATACGCAGGCTGTCCCGCTTTTACCATCTGGTCAAAAACAGGCGACATAGTATAGAAAGTTAAAATCATAGAAAGCCCTATAAGTACAATAGCAGGTGGAACGCTCTGTGTACCGAGAGCGGTTTTGAGCATTGAAAAAACTATGGTAAATCTTAAAAAAGAAGTCATACACGAAAAAACCAACGGCAGCAATGAAAAAAGGGTCATTACCACCAGAAGTTGTATAACGGGATTCATATCTTTTAAAAGTACATCCATATTAAAATCTTTCTTTTTTTGAATTTATTTCTTTTAAAATACTTCTCATGACATTTTTAGAGCCGTTGTCGGATTTTTTAAGCTCAAGGAGTTTTTCTTCAAGCGTGTTTATAGGTATTTCTTTTTTCGGTGTTTGAATTTGCTCTGTTGTTTGATTTTTTTCTTTGTTTTCAAGTTTGGCAAGAAAAGTTGTTGAGTCCACATCAGCTGCTATGAGGAATTTTTCATCTTCCCAGTTTATTACATAGAGAGATTTTCTCTGATTTAGCCTTAGCATATCCTCAATTTTAAGTTTAGAAATATGTGTATTTGTCTGGTTTAAAACGACATTTTTATAAACCGCAAATGCCACAAAGATTACTCCAAGCATTGCAAGCGTATAGAAAATAAAAGCTATGATGTGTGTTGTCATTTTTATCCTTTACTTTTCTTCTTCAAAATCCGAGTAATCAAAGTCCTCTTCTACATCATTTTTTGCTGCAGGGGAGGGAGCGCTCTGAGGTCTTGGTTTTGCCGCTGCTTGAGGCTGAGGCTGTCTTTGAGGTGCTCTTTGAGCTGCCTGAGCTTGCGGCGCTGCCTTGTGAGCAGCTTGAGGCTGAGGAGTTTTTTGAGCATTTTGAGCTTGCGCTTGAGGCTTTGCAGCTTGTGCTTGCGGTTTTGGTTTATTTGCTTCTTCACTTATAATTTCATTAATTTTAACCGCATATTTATCATTTATAATGACAAGTTCGCCTTTTGCAACGGTTTTATCCTCAACCAGAAGAGAAATTTCGTTGTTAAAAATAGAACCTAAGTCAACAACAAGTCCTTTTGAGATGTGCTTTAGCTCTCCTAAGGTCATTTTAACCTTTTTAAAGCGTGCACTGACTTCTATTTGTATATCATCCCACATATTTTTATTTGTATTCTCCTCTCTGTCGATGTCATGTTCTTCTTCATCAAGCTCTATCATTAAAGCAGGGTCGGGGTTTACCTTGAAGTCTTTTTCAGATGTGCCTGTTATGATTTTCATTTTGTTTACGGCACTATTCTCAAGCAGTATTATGTCCCCTTGCGCGATGTTTTTCAAATCGTTAAGGGTGATTTTTGAGCTTCCTGCTTCAATATCAAGAGCGGCGGATAAGTTTTTGAATTCTTCTTCGCTGAAGTTTACCTGTTTTTTAAGTTCTTTTTTGTTAATCCTTGAATAAGGCAGCGTGATAATTATTTTTGAGTTTTTATCGTCTTTGTTTTTTATTACTATTATAAAGTTATAAATATCTTTGTTTTTAAGTTCAAACTTGTTTAAGTTTTCAACAGGGATAAGGCTTTCACTGAATGATTTGTAGATAAAATCACAATATGCGTTAAGGATTTTTATCTCAAGTTCGGATAAGTCAATAAGCTTGAATTCAGGGGAATTTGAACCAAATGCGTTGTGTAAAAATAATCTTGCAAACTCATCAGAAAGTCTTATTGTAACAGGAGGAGTGTGGCTTGAGGGTACTTGGCTTGTAAAGAATGAATCACCCTTTAAGTACCTGTCATCTTTCATTTTTTCCAGTTTATTTATGTCAAAAAGACGAAATTCAAACTCGTCTTCCCAGAAGTTTTGTGTTGCTTCTTTTATTTTAGGCAAATAAGAGCCGTCAAATTCCGCAAGAACGCTCGAAATTTGACCACATTCTTTTTCATTGAAGATGTTTTCAAAACTCCCCTGTGTGCTCAATTTTACCTTATTCAATTATACTTATCCGTAATTATTATATATTTTAGTATAAAGTCGGGCAATTTGTTAATTTTTTATACATTATTGCTCATCGGGTGTGTTTTTTTCAAAAATATTCTGTTTCTCGAGCTTCTTGGGGTCAACTTTTACCATAAAACCGCACTTTGAGCAGGCCAGAATTTTTTTTGTCGAATCAATGGGGACAAAGATATGCTCGCATTTTTGTTCTTCTTGCACGTCAAGTTTGGGGGTTTGTTTTTTAAAAAGTTTAAAACTCCCGTCTTTATTTTTTTTATAAATACTTGCTATGAGTTCAAATATATACATATCCTGTTTTTTTAATTATAATTTTATTATATGAAAAATCAATTTAAAAAGTTTATATCTTCAACTGTTGACTATCACAATTTTAGAGGCGCCCTTGATATAGCATCCGAACTTAACTGCGGTATAGAAATCAGCAGATTTGGCAAGCTTAAAGATATTGAAAACTCTTTTGACATTACAAAAAAAGAATATCTGGCTGCGCTAAAAGATTTTGACGGGGATGTAACACTCCATGGGTTTTTCTCTAACTTAAATGTTGCCTCAAAAGACCCGCTAATCCGTGAGGTGTCTGAAAAAAGATATTACCAAAGTCTTGAATTAGCATCGGAATTTGGTGCAAAGACGGTTATTTTTCATACTTGTTTTAATAATTTATTAAAGCACAGAGAATACAGGCAGATGTATTTTCAAAGGAATATTGAATTTTTCCATGAGTTTATTCCTTATTTTGAAAAAGAGGGGATAACAGTTACTCTTGAAAATGTCCATGAAAGCGACTGGGAGCTTATAAGAAGTATTGTCGCTACAATTAATTCTCCAAATTTAAAAGTTACAATTGATATAGGACATTGCAATTTGCACTCTGATTATCCGGTGTCGGAGTGGATTAGAAACTATGGCATAATGCTTCATCATATGCATTTTCACAACAATTACAGAGATGAAGACTCGCACAGTTCGCTTTTAAACGGTTCGCTTGATATCGAGCCTATTATAAAAACCCTAAAAGATATGTGCCTTTTGCCTCAAATTACTTTTGAGATTTTTGATAAGGATGCGCTTTTTGAGAGTGTAAAATATTTTGATGAAGTGGTGGAGAGGGTTAATTAATCTTCCTTTTTATCCCTGACTTCAAAGGTTATTTCCCACTCTTCTTCTTTTGTTGCAGGGGTTTGTTCATCCACAAAATTAGCATCCTGCACGGCTTTAGTTTTGTAGTCATTTACTGTTGTTACCTCATGCGGGATGTAGACTTTCTCTTGAGGCGCTGTAACTGTTTGATTTACCTCATGAGTGGTGTTTTCTTCTTTTGTTGCAACCGTTACAATTGCAGGTTGTTTGACTTCTTGCTTAGTTTCTTGTGGTGTTTCATCAAGCGGCAGCCAAAAACCGAAAGTCGAGCCCTCGCCTACTTTTGAGTGGACAAAGACTTTTCCTTTGTGGTGCTTTTCAATTGCAATTTTTACAAGGTGCAAGCCAAGACCTGTACCTTTTATTGTATGGGTTGCGTTTTCTATCCTAAAGAATCTGTCAAAGATTTTTTCCTGATATTCAGGTGCTATACCCATGCCCATATCTTCAATGGTTACTTCAAGGTATTTTGGGTCTTTTGCTATCTCTGCGCGAATTTTGACACGGGAATTATCCGGAGAGTATTTTATGGCATTTGTTATAAGGTTTGATAAAACCCTCTCTATGCTCTGCTCGTTAAATGTAACTTCGGGCAGGTTAGGTTCTTTTATTACCGAGAAAGTGATATTTTTTTCTTCCGCAAGGATTTTATGGTCTTCAAGAGAGCGCTCTATAGTTGGCATAATGTCTTGTTTTGTCTTTTCAAGTTCTGCGTCATTTTGCAGTTTTGAAAAGTCTAAAATGTCGTTGACCATTTTATTTAAGCGGATAACTTCTTGATTTATCGTTCCTATGAATTCTTTTTGCTCGTCATAGTTAAAGTCTTTTCCGTAATGGTAAAGCGTTTCGGCGTAGCTTGTAAGTATGGTAACAGGGGTTCTTAATTCATGAGAAACATTTGAGATGAAATCGTTTTTAAGTTTGTCTACTTCAGCTTCTTTTGTAATGTCGATGAGGATTATAATGTAGCCCATGTAATCGTGCACTTTTGAATACATAGGTGATATAAGGGTTTTAATCACATTGTTATCGACATTTATGTTAAATTCAAGGGGTTTTTTCTCCATAACATCAAGCGGAGTGTCTTTAAAAATGCTTATTTTTTCTCTAAAGCACATTTCCCCGTTTCTGTCACAATAGTTTTGAATTGTAGTTCCCGCTAAATCCATAGCGGTAGCAGAGAGGATTTTTTGCGCGGCAGGGTTTACGATTGTGATTTTATCAAAGTTATCACACACTACAACACCGTTTGCAATGCTCATTAATACCGCCTCAAGCTTGTTGCGCTCAAGAGTCAATTGGTCAACATTTTGCTCTTCATAGGCGTGAAGTCTTTTTGACATGTCGTTAAAGGCGGAAAAGAGCTCTTTTATTTCTCCTGAGGATTGTTTGTAGTCAAGCACCGTGCCAAATTTGCCGCTTGAAATTTCTTTTACACCGTGATGCAAGAGCCTTAGTTCGCGGGTTATAAGGAATGTGTTAACTACAATAACTATAGTAAAAATAATCCACACGAGGGTAAAGACAATAAGCATGGAGTTTTTTGTAGTATGAGCTACAACACTTGCCATATCGGCACTTAAGCCTATTTCTACTATGCCTACGATTCTGCCGAATGAATCTGTCATAGGAGAGCTTATGTTTATTCTTGTTTCTTGTGCTCTGCGGTTGTAGGCATCTGCAGTTGTGTAGATTATTTTGCCTTTTTCGTCTTTAAAAGTGATAAATGAGATGTCTTTGTTGCTTGTTAAAATTGAATTGGCATGAGTCCTCAAAAGATTGTACTTGTACTCTTTTGGGGTATCTTTTGTAAGTTCGTAGCTTTGTATGGCAAGGGTTTTGGTCAAAATTTGTCCAAAATTGCCGTAAGAATCGTAGAGTTTTTGCTGAATTTTACTTATAGCAAAGACTGCGACTCCAACAATAAGTATTGTGGAGATAAGTAAACCCGTAATAATTAATTTGTTCTGTGCTGTTAAATCGAACTTAATTTTGTTCATCTCAGGCAACATTATAACACAATAAACTGTGTTATAATCCTTTTATGCAGAAAAAAATAATTACAACAAATAAAAAAGCATATCATGATTTTTTGATTTTTGATAAGTTCAGCGCAGGGCTTGTTTTAACCGGAACTGAGATAAAATCAATAAGAAAAGGTGCGATAAATTTAAAAGACTCTTTTGTAAAAATTGAGGATATGGAGGCTTTTTTATACAACGCTCACATAAGTTTGTACGAGCAGGGAAATCGCTTTAACCATGAGGAAAAGCGGATAAGAAAGCTGCTTTTAAATAAAAAAGAAATTTTAAAAATGCTTGGTAAAGTAAAGCAGGAAAACTATACTATAGTCCCGCTTGAGATGTATTTTTCAGGCAGATGGGCAAAGCTTGATATAGCGCTTGCAAAGGGTAAGAAACTCTACGATAAAAGAGATGCGCTAAAGAAAAAAGACATACAAAGAGATATTTCAAAAGCTGCTAAGCGCTAGGGGTTAGCTCCTGCGGCTATGTTTTCCACCCCTTGAACATAGGGAAGTATTACACTTCTGCCGTTATCGGGGTTAAAGTAAATATAGAACATATCAGATAATTCCACATTTTTCCAACTTAGCCCAAAAAGTTCTTGAGTATTTGAATATTTTGCACTTTTCCAGTCGCTTTTTTGGGTGCTTGATTTTGTCGGGCCGTTATCCTCATTTACATCGGCGTAGTACGTATAAGGGTTAATTATGTGGTATCTGATGCCGTCAGTTGTATATATTACATTGTTGCCATCAGAGTCTTTAACATCCCTTACTATGTTAAGCTTTTTTTTGAGAGCATTTATGTAAATTTTACTTTCTTCAGGTGTTTTGTTTTTAAAGTCTTCAGGATACATTGAATCTTGAAGAATAACATTTTGTACAGCGCTGTTTATCACTGCATAAGCTTTTTTACCCCCTGCGGTATATTCCTGCTGTCTTGTTTTAGTTGCAAAAGAAGTTATTGATATAGCCGCAACTACACCTATTACACTTAAGGTAATTAATATTTCAGCTAATGTGAAAGCATTTTTACCCTTAAAAGAATCTTTGGGCCGTGCGGAATTAGACTCTACAATCTCGTAATACTCGTTTTTATTAAAGTCTATTCCCCACTTTTTTGGGTTTAGTTTAATTTTTTTGTTTTTATTATCTTTTTTCATCACATCTCAAGTTCAAGGCGCATTGACGAATTTGCTACTCTAACAAGCAGTTTAAATTTATCTACTTTTACTATAAAGAAAGTTTTATCGTCTAGCTTTTCTGAAATTCTATATTTTATAGAGCTGTCAGATAAGTATTGTCTAAATTGATAAAGTAAAAATACGTCATCTTCTATGTAGCCAAAAAGCGCCTTAACACCTTGGCGGTCAATGACCATAAAGCCCCTGTTAGGTGCAATTTCAACAGATGAGAGCACTTCAGGTTCGATGTAGGGCTCTTCTTTTTCCATTGTACTTACGGGAGTTTCGCTTGTTTGTGTATCCAGAGCCAAATCTTTAAATTCATCTTTAAAAGATTGAATTTCATCTTGTGTGTTATTTTCAATAAGCGGATTTACCGTTGTATCTGCTTCTTTTAGCGATTCAAGGTCAATTTTTTCTGTGGTATCAGTTAGTGTTTTATCTTCCGGCATATCTTTGTTTTGTCCTTTTTTATGAGTTTTATTTAGTAATAAAAGCATTATTATTCCTATTAATGCTACAAGAGAGGCAATAGTAAGTATCGGGTTATCTATTATAATATAATAATAAGGCTTAAGAGGAGATAATTTATCCTTTAAAATCTCTATATATGATACTTTTGTACTTTGTTCATCTATTGTATTTGGAATTTCTGAGGGTTCATTTATTTCAGGATTGTTTGTAATATCCTCTGTGACCACGTTTTCATTAGTTTCTTGAGTTTCTTGCTGCTCTTGTTGAGGCTGCTGAGGTTCTTCTTGAACTGTTGGTTTAGGTTGCTCTTGAGGTTTTTGCTCCACTGTAACCTTAGGTACAGTCACGGTTTTTTGTACTGCGGGAACTTGTTTTTGTATCGGTTTTGGGGCAGGTTTTACATTTTGTTGGGGTTTTATTTGATTTTGAGCTACTCTTTGTTGTCTTAGTTTTTCTTCCTGAGCCCTTTTTTGCGCCTCAGCCTGTGCTTTCCTTTGCGCCTCAGCCTGCGCCGCCCTCTGCGCTTCTATTTGTGCTCTTTTTTGGGCCTCAAGTTGTTGAGCCCTTCTTTGCGCCTCAGCCTGTGCTTTTCTTTGAGCCTCTATTTGTGCTGCTCTTTGCGCTTCTGCTTGAGCTGCTTTTTGTGCTTGAAGGGCTTTTTGCTGTTGGATTTGTTTTTGATTAGCCTCATATTGTGCTTGGCGCTCTTTTGCCTGGATTTGCGCTTGTCTTGTATTAAATGCGCTATCAAGTTGTGCGAGTTTTTTTGTATCGATTGAGGGGGCAACAGAACCTGATGCGGTTGATATTTTCGGGCTTATATTAACAGGTTTTGTTGTATAAATTGTAATTTTTGTATAGCCGTTATTTAAGTCTTGTCCTGCGTAGGGGAATAGCTTAACTTCAACATTTTTGATGTCGCCTACGGGACTTACCGAGCCTACTGAGTGGAATGTTTCAGGTAAGAGCATATAGTAGCTGGTGTTTGTTTTTTTAATTATTTTTACGGGTTCACTGTAGGGCTTTTGGGTGTAGAGCCTTACGTTGTAGTCATTTGAGCCGCATTTTACAAGGTCAACTTTTAACAGGCTGTTTTTAAAATCACTTTCAATTGAAAAAGCGCAAGAGCCAAAAACTACTATCCCCATTAGTATTAAAAGAATTTTTTTCATTATCTTTTTTGTTCCTTACCTGTTTTATGCAGGGTCAATTAAAATTTAATTTTATATTATAATGTTTATATCAGCAATTATACAATGAATTAATTTTTTGGCAAAGAAAGGGTAAAAATGGATAATGCGCAAACTTTTAAATCAGGTTTTGTAGTAATAATTGCGCGCCCTAACGTCGGCAAGTCAACTCTTTTAAACAGGCTTGTCGGGCAAAAAATCGCCATTACAACCCCTGTTGCACAAACTACAAGAAAAAATATAAAAGGAATTTATTCGGATTGTGATTCTCAAATAGTTTTTATAGATACTCCCGGTATTCATAAACCTCTAAATAAGCTTGGTGAGGCATTATCCGAGCAGACAAAAAGCGTACTTGAAGATGTTGATTTGATACTTTTTCTTGTAGATGCTAATGACCCTGCGGGTTTAGGGGATAAGTGGATAGTTGAAAATTATCTAAAAGAAATAAAAACGCCCGTTTTGCTTGTAATGAACAAGGCTGATTTGATAAAAGACCTTGCAAAAAGGGAGCTTAACGCCTATTCTTACAAGTCTTTGTTTAATTCCCCTGTTGATACCATAAAAATAAGTGCAAAAACCGGGAGAAACATAGATGACCTTATTAAAAAAATAAAAAACTTTATTCCCGAGGGATTAAAAATGTATGATGAGGATGAAGTTACAGACCAGACAATGCGCGATATAGCAAGTGAGGTGATAAGAGAGAAGATAATTTTTTCTACAAAAGATGAAATTCCCCACTCTGTAGCGGTTGTTGTTGAAAATTATAAAGAAGAAGAAAATATCGATAAAATAAGCGCGCAGATTATTGTTTCAAACGATTCGCAAAAGAAAATTTTAATAGGCAAAGGCGGCTCTATGCTAAAAAAAATCGGAACATCTGCCCGTCTTGAGCTTGAAAAAATCGCACAAAAGAAAATCTTCCTTGAGCTTTTTGTCAAAGTTGTTAAAAACTGGCAGAAAGACAGCGCATTTATTAAATCTTTAGGTCTTGATGTAAAGTAATTTTAAACATTGGCAATTTTTGATTTTAAAAATACTTTATAGATATATAAAAGGTATATAATATCATCATGGAAAAAGATAAACTCACATTTATTGAAGAAAAGAAAATTGAAAAAGAGTCAAAGAAAAAAGACTCTGAGTTTCAATTTAACTTAAATGCTACAAACCCCATAAAAGCAAGGTTTGCAAAGTTTCATCTTGACAAAAAACAAATTAAGCCTGATGATTTAATTTAACATGCAATACATTAAAAAAAGCGTTTTTCTCTACCTTACGCCCCGCCAGCGCTCTCAGTTGGTGAGCTTTTTGAGGTCTTTTGCAAAAAAACATCCAAAACTTTCTAAAGATGAGCTTTTAGATAAGTTTATAGAAGAAGAAAACTACTACAACGATGTAGGTAATATTCATTTTGAGTTTGCTCTTGAGAATTTTTCAAATGATGAATTTTTAGAAGATATTAAAAAATTTTTTGAGTATATTTTTTGGGAAAATAAACAAAAAGAAGCCCAAAAGCCCCTTATAGAAAAGCAAAAAGCTATCCAAAAAGAGGCAAGAAAGCGCGCAAATGATTTTAAAATGTCTAAACTAAAGCCCACAAAAAAGCAGCTATGGTATTATGAAAAAGTGGCGCGCGCTCATAATGTTCCTCAAAAGCCGCTTGAGGGTGCTACAAGGCTTGATTTAAGAAACTGGATAATGGAGATAATCGAGCCAAAAGGCAAGGGAGAAGAAGATTTTGCTGAATGAAACACTAAATGAAATAAAAAAAATCCTAAATGACGCAAATGTTGATGAGGCAAATGTCAAAGCAAGGATAATTCTTCGTGAAGTGGGAAATTTAAGCACTGAGGATATGCTTTTACAAAAAGAGGTACAAAATAAGCAGCAGGTGCTTGATTTTGCGCACAAGCTTGCAGAAACAAAAGCGCCCATACAGTATCTTTTAGGTTATGCAAATTTTATGGGAGAAAAGTTTATCGTAAACTCTTCTACCCTTATCCCGCGCGATGAAACAGAGATTTTAGTAAATTGTGCTCTTGATAAAATAAATAAATTAAAAGAAAAAAAACAAGATACGATAAATGTCCTTGATATCGGCACAGGAAGCGGGTGTATTGCCTGTATGATAGCAAAAAATGCCCCCGAGGCTGAGGTTTTAGGTGTTGATATAAGTTCTGACGCTCTTCAAGTGGCACTAGAAAACGCTCAAAAGCTTGATTTGATTAAAAAAGTCGTATTCAGAAAGTCTGATTTATTTTCATCTTTAAGAGAGGGTGAAAAGTTTGATTTGGTAGTGTCAAATCCGCCTTATATTAAAGAAGAAGATTATAAAAAACTTGATATCGAGGTTTTAAATTTTGAGCCTAAAAGTGCGCTTTTTGCCAATGATGACGGGCTTGAGTTTTATAAAAAAATAATTAAAAACGCTGCAAAATATGTAAATTATGGCGGTTATATTGCTTTTGAGTGTGCAAAATCTCAGGCAAGAGATATCTGCATTTTACTTGAGAGAAACGGTTTTCAGGTGAGCGATGTTATAAAAGACTTGGCAGGAATTGACCGCGTGGTAGCGGCTCGCATGGTTCTTGTTGAGCAAGAATTTTAAGCAAGAGAGAAAATTTCATAAATCTCATCATCGCTTAATTCGGTGATTATTTTCTCACCCGCAAACACTGCAGCGTCAGCAAGTTCGCGCTTGTCTTTTATTATTTTGTCTATTTTTTCTTCAAATGTTGAAAGTGTTATAAACCTGTGCACCATAACATTTTTGTCTTGTCCGATACGGTAAGTCCTGTCTGTTGCTTGGTCTTCAACCGCAGGGTTCCACCATAAGTCATAGTGGATAACATTTGACGCCGATGTCAGGTTAAGCCCTAAGCCCCCTGCTTTAAGCGACAAAATCATAATTTTTTTGGACACTTCATCGCTAAATTCTTTAATCATCTGCTCTCTTTGCTTGACATTAAGTGAACCGTGGAAAAACAGCGGGTCAAAGTTAAATTCATCTGCTATAATTTTTTCCAAAATTGAGCCCATTTCCTTGTATTGTGTGAATACAAGGGCTTTTTCGTCATTTGATATTATGTTGTGCAAAATTGAAATGAGTTTTTGAGTTTTGCCTGAGGCGCTTTGGCTCATATCACCGTGTTTCAGGTAGTGGTAAGGGTGGTTGCAGACTTGTTTTAAAGAAGTAATAAGCTTAAAAATAGCTCCGCGTCTGTTTATGCCGCCGCCTGAGTTTGCAATGTCGTTCATGGATTGGTTTAGGACTCTTTCATAAAGCGCTGCTTGAGATTTTGTCAGGTAGCAGAACTCATCAAGAACGATTTTTTCAGGCAGGTCGGAGATAATTGACTTATCTGTTTTAAGACGTCTTAGCATAAAAGGTGAAATTGCCTTTTTGAGCTTTTGAGCGCGTGTTGTTTCTTTAAATCTTTCGATAGGCACGGAGTAGTTTTTGCCAAAGTCGTTGATTGAGCCTAAATAGCCTTTGTTAATAAAGTCAAAAATGCTCCACAGTTCGCTTAAGCGGTTTTCAACAGGAGTGCCCGTCATAGCTATTCTCATGTCCGCTTTTATTGTTTTTACGGCTTGAGTTTGTGATGTTTGCGGATTTTTGATGTTTTGTGCCTCATCAATTACAAATAAATCCCAACTGTGCTTTTTAAATTCTTCAAGGTCAATTCTTAAAATTGCATAAGTTGTTAAAATGACATCGCAATCTGTGCTAAATTCCCTGTTAAAGCCGTGGTAAATATAGGTTTTAAGGCTCGGGGCAAAAGTTTCGAGCTCTCTTTCCCAGTTGCCCATAAGAGTTGTAGGGCAAACTACAAGCACGGGCTTTTTGAGTTTGTTTTCTTCTTTTAATTTTAAAATAAGGCTTATGACCTGAATTGTTTTACCAAGACCCATATCGTCAGCTATAGCACAGCCAAAACCCTTGGTAACATTGGTGTATAACCACCTGAAACCGACTTCTTGATAAGGTCTTAGCGTGCCTGTGAGGTTTTTTGGCAGAGAAATTTCTTCAACACGCGTAAAGTCTGATATAATGCGCGCAAAGGCTTCATCATAGTCAAAGTCATACTCTTCAATTTTGCCTGATAGCGCATGGTGCAAAAGCTGCATTTTATTCATTACAAAATCAGGCTTTTTCTTAAGTCTTTCAAGGAGTTTTTGTGTTTCATCGCGGTCTATGAGGATGTATTTGTCCTTGTATTTAATAAGCCCGTTTGTATCTTTCGCAAGTTTTTGGAACTCTTCAGCGGAGATTTTTTCGTTTTCTCCTATCGCTACCTCAATTGAAAAATCCATAATCTCATCAAGCGAGATTGTTGAGTTTGTATTGAGGTTTAGGAGTTCTTGAACATCGCTCAGGCGTTTTTGTTTTATTTTTGCATTAATTGAAGCACGAGGAATTATAACATTTTCCATGCCCTCAGGCAGATTTACCTCCATGCCCGCTTGAGCTAGGTAGTATGTAATTTGTGTAATTAACTTGTAAACCCCTGATAAATCAAGCTCAAGAGTTACATCCTCTAAGTCTTCAATGTATTTTGTCGCCCAGTTGATTTGTTTTTCTATGAGCGTTTTTTGCATTTCATCCAAGTCTTCAAGGTTGATGATTTGATTTTTTGTTTTATCTTTGGCTAAAATGCACATTAAAAACTTCTCATCGTCGATTTTTTCAATATTAAATACAGGGATGATATCGTATGTGCCAAGTGACATTTCATCAAGCCAGCTTTGAATATCAAGCCCTAAGTCGTTGCCTTTGAGTATTCTTTTGTGAGAAGTATTTTTTGTAAAATAAATTGCAGCCTTTAGGTCTTTAAACTTGTAGTGCTTAACGCCTAAAAACGTGAATATAAGGTAGTTTAAGTACCTGTCGATGAGTTTTTTTGTGGTATCCGTATCAAGGTAATTATTCTCAAGTATGGCTTGATAGCACCTTAGGTAGTCTTTGTTTTTAAAATAAGGCTCCCAAACAATTGAGAATGTGTCTTTTTTGAATTTTACCGATGGTATAAAGTTTAGTTTTTCGACGGTTTTTTTAACAAATTGAAAAAGGTCAAAGTAAAATCTGTAGTTTTCGCTCACATCCTGCGCAAGCTCTTGGTTTTCGTCAATGCCCGTAAAGTATTCAAAAAGCATATCAAGCGTGATGTCATAGCCGTATTTATCTTCGCCCGAGATGTTTTTGTATTTGGCTTTAAGCTTGTAGAGCGAGCCTTTTGACTTTAGATAGTATTCAAAATTATATGGCGGAGTAACAAAAATCTCTGCGTTATTGTTTTTTGTTTCAAAAATAATATCTGTCGTGCGCAGAATTTGATTTTTAGTATCAAAGGTATCCGAGAATTCTTCCTCGATTAACTCATATACAAGAGATAACGTATAGCGAAAGTCTTTATTCTTTTGAGAATAAGGGTTTTGGTCCAAATTCAAAAGAAGTTTTTCTATATCGTTTTTCTTAAAAGTAAGATTGTCCGCAACTATCATCTTATTTATTTTAATATAAACAAAATTTGTTGTATAATTATTTTTATGAAATTTGCAGTCAGAATTATCAAAAATACTTTTCACCCTTTAAAAATTGCCGACGGGGCTAATTTGCACCATGGACAAAAGGTTCTTGTAAGAACGGAAAAAGGCGAAGAGGTTTTTAGCGTATTTATTGTTAATTCTGAAATTATGAAGCACTGGCAAAAATACAAGCCCGAGGCTCTGCCTTTAATTCGTACAATTAATGAAAACGATAAGCCTGTTTTAGAAGAGCAAAAAAAGCTTGAGGTAGAGGCGTTTTTCAAGTGTAAAGCGCTTGTTGAAAAGCGCGGTTTGGTTATGAACTTGGTTCAGACACGCTACACATTTGACAGAAAAAAAATAACTTTCTACTACACTGCGCCTGAGAGGGTTGATTTTCGTGAGCTTTTAAAAGACTTAACTCAGGAATTTAAAAGAGTAAGAATAGATTTAAGGCACATTGGCGTTAGGGACGAGACCTCAATTTTAGGCGGTCAGGGCGTTTGCGGGCAGGATTATTGCTGCTGCAGATTTTTAAAGAAATTTGAATCGGTAAACACTAAACTTGCGCGCGACCAAGGAATACCAATGACTCCGGGGAAAATCACTGGCTCTTGCGGAAGACTTTTGTGCTGCTTAAATTATGAATATCCAAACTACCTTGAAGCGGCAAAAACCCTGCCTCCGATAGGCTCCGGCGTTATGACGCCAGATGGCGTAGCTAAAGTATTTTCTCTTAATTTCCTTAAAAAATCAGTGTTCGTTAAGCTTGAGGACGGCAAAATTAAGGAATATTCAAAAAATGACATCGAGATGTTAGACCAAGAGGTAAATATTGAAATCGACACCACTCAAAATGCCCTTGATTACCATGAAGAGGGCGAGGTTGTGGATTTAAAATCTCTTGATAATGATAAAAACAGTTCAACGGGAAATATATAATGATTGAAACAAAAGAAATTTCTTCAAAAAAACTGGCAAGTGTCATTGCCCGTACATTAGATGACTTTAAAGCAGATGACATTGTGATTTTAAATGTTGCAAACGTGTGCGTGCTATCTGACTATTTTGTTATAGCATCAGCCCAAAGTTCAACTCAGGTAAAGGGTTTGACCTCTACTGTGAGAGAAAAAATCAAAGAATATTTTGGCAGAATACCCGCAGGTGATGAAAATGATGTTAAAAATCGCTGGAACTTGCTTGACTACGGTGATGTAGTGGTGCATATTATGCATAGTGAACAAAGAGAAACTTACGCGCTTGAAAAATTCTGGAATCATGCGTTTAAGCTTGAGCGCGACGAGTGGGAAGAAGAGTCAAAAGAATTTGCAAGATATGAGTAAAATTTAACCCCTCTTAATTTAAGAGGGGTTAAATTTTTATATATTTTATTAAGCTTATGCTTCTTCTTGAGTTTCTTCAACTTCAAGAGTTTCTTTAATAGTTTCGGAAGCACTTACTTCAACATTTAATTTAGCTTTTACTTTAGATGACAATTTAACTGTCATAACAAAGCTTCCGATGTGGTTGATAGGATTATCAAGAATGATGGATTTTCTGTCAACTTCGATGCCTGTTTTTGCAAGTAACTCTTCGGCAAGTTTTTTAGTTGTAATTGTACCGAAAAGTTTTCCTGATTCACCTGCTTTTGCGCTAAGTGAAATAAGTTCAACCGCTTCGATTTTTTCAGCTTTTTCAAGAGCTTCTTGGTGAAGTTTTTCTGATTTAGCTTTAATTCTTGCTATATTTCTTTCTCTTGCGGCAAGTGAACCCTCAGTTGCAATTTCTGCTACATTGTTAGGCAGCAAGAAATTTCTTGCGTAACCGTCTTTTACATTGACCAAATCACCTGCTTCGCCGAGGTTTTGGACATCTTTTTTTAATATAACCTGCATGGTCTTCTCCTTTTTTGACTTGTGTTTATCAATAATTCTAATTAAAACATTTTATAAACACAAGTATTATGTTTAATTTTCCTTAACTTTAGCTTTTTTATCTTCTTCTTTTTCTTCTTCTGCCGATGTTTCAGCCTCTTTTAGAACCTCTTGAGTTTCTTCTTCCTCTTGAGTTTCTTCTTCTTTTTCTTCCTCTTCGGGAGTTTCTTCTTGAGCTTCTTCTCCTTGAACTCCTGCCAGAACTGCTGCTCTTTCTTTGATTAGCTCTTCAAGCTCTTCTACTATTTCTTGAGCTTTAGCTTGAGTTTTAATAGCCTGCTCTTTAATTGCCTCATCTATTTCTTCATCGGTTTTAGCTCTTGTTACAGGGATTGCAAGATTTAGTACAGTTGCGTTATCAGCAGCATTTATCTCAAGGTCAAAAAGCTCTTCATCAATTTCCATGTACTTTGAAATAGTTGTAACAAGCTCTTCTTTGAGCATTTGCATGGCACGTTCGGAAAAACCTACCCTATCTTGCATAAGGACAGTTTTTAGCCTGCTCATTGCCATGCCTTTTGTTTCATCGTGTGTATTTTGATTAACAAAGAAACTGAGGACTTTGTTATATAAATCTGAAAATATATCTCTCATCTTAAGCCTTCACTTTCTTTGAAAAGAATTTTTTAATTTTTTCTACGATTGTTCTTGGCTGGTCGATATCAAGGAAAGGAACTTCTTCGCCCTGAATTCTTTTTGCAACATTCATATAAGCCTGACCTGCAAGAGAATTTTCATCATTTACAATAGGTTCACCCTTGTTTGTTGATGTTATAACCCCTGTATCTTCAGGTATAACACCGATAAGGTCACATGAGAGAATTTCAACTACATCCTCTAC
Source organism: uncultured bacterium (assembly GCA_949285255.1). Classification (GTDB taxonomy): domain Bacteria; phylum Cyanobacteriota; class Vampirovibrionia; order Gastranaerophilales; family Gastranaerophilaceae; genus Galligastranaerophilus. The sequence goes on from CASDXV010000003.1 coordinate 37,850, forward strand.
GCTCATCATGTCATTTGTTTTAATCAGGTTAGGACGAACACGGTTTACAAGTAAGCGGTATTTTTCAACTTCTTCTTTTGCTTCAAGCAAGCCTATTATTCTATCCGCGTCACGAATAGCGCTCATCTCGGGTGTGGTCACAACAATAGCTTCATTAGCGCCTGCAACTGCATTTTGAAAACCCTGCTCAATACCTGCGGGACAGTCAACTAAAATGTAGTCAAAGTCTTCTTTTAGCGTATCGCAGATTTCTTTAAGCTGTTCTGCCGTCACTGCCGATTTGTCACGAGTTTGAGCAGCAGCGAGCAAGCACAGGTTAGGATTTTTCTTGTCTTTTACAAGAGCTTGTTTTAATTTGCAGCGCTCTTCAACAACATCGACTATCGTGTATACAATTCTGTTTTCAAGACCTAAGAGCAAATCAAGATTTCTAAGACCTATATCAGTGTCAATAAGGACAACCTTGTTGCCGTCTTTAGCAAGGGCTGTACCAATGTTAGCGGAGGTTGTTGTTTTTCCGACCCCTCCCTTGCCCGAGGTAATAACTATTACAGAACCTGTCATCTATTTTTGCTCCTTTTTAATTAATTTTAAATAATACGATTGAATCATCCACAATTCTTGCTTCTTCAGGCGTAAAGACCGAAGATTTAATGATATATGGAATATTTGTGCCGTCAGGTCGTCTTGAATAGCAGTTTGCAATTCTTAACTGTACGGCATTCATTTTAAGTGCACGGATTTTTGCGTCACGATTACCTTTCATGCCGGCATGAGCAATTGAGCCCAAAACACCCCACACAGTGATATCTCCTGTTGCTTTAATTTCTGAACCGGGGTGGCAGTCGCCTATTATTACTACATTTCCGTCAAATTCAAGAACTTGACCCGAGCGAAGAGTCTGGTTAACATAAATTGTTTGCTTTGAGTCAACTACAACGGGCTCATCTGTTGGAGGAGCGTAGTAGTCAACTTCTTCCCAAGTTTGTTTATCTTCTTCATCCTCGTCATAGGCTTTTTTGTATGTTTCCATAATTTGTTTGCCATCTTCATTAAAATCAATGGGCTGAAATTCTTCAAAACCGTTGCCTAAAGAATCGGAAATATTATTCCCGCCCATATCCGCTATATCGCTTGGAAGCCCGTTACCTTTAAGTTCTTGAGGTTGAGCCTCAAAATTACTCTGAGCATTTGAATTATCATCTTTTGGTGCGATTTCAAAACCTATTTGCTCGTAATTTGGTTCGTGTTTTTCAACATATTGAGGGGTTTGAACTCTTATGCCCATATTTTCGCAAATATTTTTTGTAGATTCGTTTAGAGTTTCTACAAAATCCAGCTCTGATGCATAGCTTGCAATTAATGACTGTATAGAGAGAATTTGTGCTTGATTTAGTGTAATATCGCTTAATTTAAGTCCTATTTTTCTTTCTCTTGAATCAGGTACTTCAAAAGCCGCTGAAACGCTGGTAATGATTTCTCCGGTATTTGTACATCCCGTTAAATCTATGACAAACAATTCATTATTCATAATTAATCCCTGCTAATCTTCTCAATATCAACAATATCGTAAATTTGAGATAATTACAATTAAATATAAAGTCATGTAAAAAAAAATTAGCAAAAAATTTTTTGTTTGTGCGTTAATATGTATGGAAAGAATAAAAAAATGCGAATACAGAGTATTAATAACGCCATCACATATAAAGGCAACGCGGATTTAGTTCAGGCAAATACGGAAAAGAAAGAAAATTTTTCCAAAACTGCTGCAGCAGGTGCGCTTATTGGAGCTATTGCCCCTGTTCTTGCAATAAGTAAGGCAACAAAGGGTAAATTCAGTTTTGATATTTTTGAAAACAACAGCTTAAAAAAAGACTTGGCTACAATTTTAACCGTTAGTACAAGCGCTATTTTGGGCGGACTTTTGGGTGGTTTAGTTGAGGCTAAAACCCCTGAAGATAAAAAAGCAAAAGCAAAAGAATCTCTTTTTGATATTACAACGGTTGCAATTCCTGCCCTCATAGCAACAGGTGTTTTAGGGGTTGCAAAGAAAATGAATATAAAAAGTATTGCCCCTAAAATTATCGCTCCTATAGCAGGTATTGGTCTTGGCATGCCCTTGGCTCAAAAAGCTTCTGGAGTTATTGACAAGTTTTTACATAAAGATGACCCAAACGCTAAGGTTAAAGAAAGAAAATTAAAACCGCAGGATTACATAGTCCACATTGATGATTTATTGGCGCTTATGATTATTTCAAAAGTTCCTTTTGCAGGTAAAATCCACGCTGATAAAATTCTGCCTTTGATATATGCTTGGTGCGGTTTTGAATCCGGTTCAAAAGTAGCTTCAAAGAAAGAAAATTCTTAACTTACCCTTATTTCATTTGATGCTTCTACTTCATCAATGCTTTCTGTAAAATGTTTAGCGAATTCTTTTTTTGCGTTAAGCAGGGTTCTTGATGTTTTGTATGAATCGTAAAGGGCCTTTATATCAGGATTTTTGCTTTTAACAAAGAATTTTTCAACATTAGCTAATGTGTATGTGTCATCAAGCTCAAGAGGTTTATCATCTTTTGTTTTTCTTATAAATTTAATGAGGTTATCTTCGCTCAGACCTGCTTGAATTCCTTTTAATAGCATTGTTTTATTGTATTTCAATCCGCTAAAGTGGTTAAGAGGATTTCTCTCCTGATTTTGTAAATTAGATAAAATATTTTCACTAATTATGTCTAAGATTTCTTTTCCGCTTACTTTACTCAAAAGTATATTGGCGTCTTCGTCTCTTATCCCGTTTAGCGTAAGCAATAGGCTAATATTGTTTACTTCTCCCGAGTTTCTGGTTTTTAGAGGCCCTCTTATAGCACTTGCGTTAAGTGCAAAAAAGTCAACTTGCGGGTGGGTTTTTTTTATTCTGTTTAAAATAACATCCGTTATGTAGTTTGCAAGATAACTGTTTTCATATCTTACGCCTTTGAGGGTGAGCTCGTCTACATCATCTTTGGCAGGTATTAGGTATCCGTCTTCAATATCTTCTTTAAATATTTGGTTATAAAATCTGTGCATTATATTTTTATTTTCTGTATTTTGCTGCGGGTAATATGCACGGGTTTTTATATCAGAGATATTGCCATTATCGTCAAAGTTTATTTTTACATTTTCAAATTTTTTAAAATTTTGGAAGAGTTTAGTGATTATTGTTGAATTAACAAATTTATCGTAATTAAGGTGTTCATGAGCGCTCAAGATAACATTTACAGGCAAATTTTGCCTTAAAAGTTCATCCTGAAAAGTCCCGCCAAAGTGGTCAAGAAGTACAACAGCGCCTTTTGGATTTTCTTTTTTAAATTTTTCAATTTCTTTTTTAACAGAATTTATTGAGTTTTGGACTTCATCAGGAGTTATTTTTGATTGCGGTTTAAATACGTTGTCAACAAATTCTATTTCAGGCAGCTTTTTGTTGTAATAGCTCATATTGCCCGGTGATACGCCTAAAAATAAAACCTTGTGTTTAAGATTGGGGTCTTTATCGTCATTTACTTCTATTACTTTTGATTTTAATGCATAGTTTTTCAAATCCCCTGATTTTTCAAGGTCAGCATTTGTCATAACAATATTGGTCTGCATTTTTTGTGCGCATTTTAAAAATTCGTCATATCCTGCATCAAATTCGTGATTTCCGGGGGTAAAAATTGAGCTTATATTTTTTGACAGGTGAGTGAGGCTTTTTATAAATTTGTTAAAAAACAACAGCTGGTATCTTTGAGAATTAAAATCAGGGTTTGACTTGTATCCTCGAACATTGCCTGCCATAAACCAGTCGCCTGCAATTGCTACAATGTCTTTTTTACCTTTTCCCTCTTTTAAAAATAAGTCTTTTTTGTTTTTTTCTATCTCAGCCCAAAAATCACCAATATCTTCTAATTGCCCATGGGTATCCGATAGTGCCGTTATGCTTACGGCTCCTCCTTTAAAATATGTGTTGTTAATGTTTATCGGACTGAGTTTCATAGTAATTTTATAAAACCTGTAAATAAAAAATTGTTTATCTTGGGCTTAGTATGTTAAAATTTTTATCATGAAAAAACTTTTTATACTATCTCTATTTTTGTTTTTAACATTTTTAAAAACTGATGCAATTGAACAAGGTGAGCTAAAAGATATAGGCATTGCAAAATATGCTGTAATTGAGGCTAAGACGGATTATTCTCCTGTTAGAATCGCGCCTGATGAGAACGCTAAGAGATTTTCTCATTTGAGAAAAGGTTTTGTAACATACGCTGATAAAGAGTATAAAAACTTCTACAGAGTGGATTTGGGGCTTGATGATTACTACTGGATGGAAAAAAAGTATGCTGACATTCAGGCAATAATTCCTCAAAAACACATTCAAAAAATTGATACAATAAAATTTGATGAAGATAAGGAAAAATACAGCGTTTTTATACCTCTTAATATTCAAAATTCATACTCTTTTAAAGAAGTCCCTGATGGTTTAGAGTTTTATTTGTATGATGTAGATTGCCCCGATATTGTTATAAAAAATAAACCGGGCAGTTTTAGCTACGATACAAAAAATAATACATTGCACTTGAAATACATATCCCCTGCGCTTTTTGGCTATGATGTAATCCCGCATAAAAAAGGGCTTGTGTTAATGGTTAAAAAGCCTCCGCAAATTAACAGGAAAAAACCCTTAAAAGGCAGAAAAATAGTGCTTGACGCGGGTCATGGCGGAGAAGAAAGCGGGGTTTGCGCTTTTGGACATAAAGAAAAAGACGTAAATTTAAAAATTTCAAAACAAACTAAAAAAGCTCTTTCTAAAAAAGGTGCAAAAGTTTATTTGACAAGAAAAAAGGATAAATACGTTCCCCTGTATGACAGAGTTTCTTTTGCGCAGGAAAAAGGGGCGGATATACTTTTAAGTATTCATCAAAATTCGCTTCCTAACCCTAAGGATGTCATAAAAAAGCATGGTGTAGGAGTTTATTATTACAATAATCAAGCCTATGCTTTAGCTAATTCCATTCAAAAATCGCTTTTAAAACAAACAGGCTTTAGAGATGACGGTGTTAACTTTGCCTCATTTGCTCTTACACGTCCGACTTATCCCGTTAGTGCGCTTGTTGAGTGCGGTTATTTAATAGATAAAAATGAAATGGAAAAGCTTACAAATAAAAAATTTCAAAAAGAGCTGGCACGTGCGCTTGCGCTTGGTACAGAGGATTATCTAAGATACCTGATTGTCTTTTAGGGCGCCTAAAAACGCTACGTTTAGCCAGAATAATATCTGCAGCTGCGGTCTAAACCATACCGTGTCAAAAAGCCCGTGAATCATTGTGGGGAAAATGCTCAAAATTAGCGAGAAAACGACTATTTTTGTCCTTATTGGAGCGGTTTTTATTAACCTCATTGAATCCCTGTAGAACATTACAAGGAATGTTAAAAAGGCAATGAGAGCGAATATGCCGCTTTCAACCGCTATTTCAAGCGGTACACAGTAAGAACCCAGAGCATCAAAGCCCGAGCGCATATAAAGTCCGTAGATTTCTCTAAAGTTTTTATTGCCCACGCCTATGCCCAAGAAAGGGTTGTCCAGAAACATTTTAAAAGATGAGGCGTAAACATTCATTCTAAAAGCGATAGAGGAGTCCTCTCTAAATTCAAAAATTGATAATATGCGATTTGTAATAGCGGGATTTGACATTATAAAAACAAGAGCCGCGCAAATTAGTGTCAGCGCAAGGTTTTTGTATCTTTTTCTGATTGCCTTAAAGCCGCCTAAGTAGTTTTGAATGTAGTATATGCAGCCTAGGCCAAAAATTGCATAAAACCCTGCTATACCAAGGTATCCGCCGCGAGAGCCGCTATAGATTACAGCTATTGTGCCAAGCAAAAGTAAAATCAAAAACCCTAAGAACCTTTTGTAGTGCTTGTTTGCAAGATTTATCATTGAAAGACACCAAAGGGATGAAAGCCCCGTTACCAGATATCCTGCAAGAAGATTAGGGTTGTATGGTTTTAGCGTCCCGTAAGCGCGAGAAATCACCTGAGTCGGGTCAAGGTTTGTTGTATCTTGCCAGCCTGCTATTGCAAGTATGCCCGAGTTGTTTTGAATAATTGCAATAATGCTTTCAAAACTTATAAGCCCTGCTATCATAAGAATTGTAGGGAGGATTTTTTCTTTGTTGTCCCTAAAGTATGATAAGGCACTAAAGTAAAAGTACATATAAACAGCGGTTTTTAAAAACCCTTTAAGGCTTAGCGCAAATAGTGTCGAGCCAAAAAGACTTAAAACCACAAAGGCAAAATATATCATTATGGCTTTGTCAAAAAGTGAGATTTTTGTCCTTGCACCTTTTTTTAAAAACAGTTTAATGCTTTGTAAAATACTGAAGCAAAAGGCAAAAACTCCAATGTAACCCGATTCGCAAAATGCGCAGGACACAAGTGTCAGCGCCAGAAAGATATAAATTATAGAGTCTATGTTTTCAAAAAACATTGATTCTCTTGCAAGCGCAGCAAGTTCGGTATTTTGAACTCTGTGCAAAATACCGTTTTTTAAGCTTATAAAAATACTTTTTGTGCCCGGTTTTCTATTGAACATCCTGATTTTGATTTACCTGTTTTTCTAAATCGTCATCATTTGTTGTGTCAGGTTTTGCTACTACCGTAATGTTAGATACAATGCCGTTTAGCTTGTAATCTGCTCCCTCAAGAGTAATAGGCAAGCCTATTTTAATTTTGTTTCCGCCTACAACCGCTCCGTCACGGTCTTTTGTAATTTTTGCTTTATCAAGCACCGTTACAAGAAAATCATACTGATAAGGTGATGTAACATCATCTACAACGGTAAAAGGCTGTTTCATATTAAGAGTAGGAACGATAGCTTTTTTTCTGTCGTATTTAACGTCTTTAATTTTAAGTTTGGTGTAGGGGACGTTTCTTATTGTAATAAATGTCTCATCCCCTGCTTCAAAAATGTTATTTGAGGCGCTTATTGTGACACTTCTTAAAAATACTTCTATTTCAACATCTGCCGTTGTTTCAATCTGGTTTGATGAAGTCGCTCTTTTGCCAAACATTGTAAGTACGCCGACTAAAAGCGCAACAATTAATACTCCTATAATAATCAAATCAAAAGTTCTTAGTTTTTTGAGAAATTTCATATATTTCTTCTCCTTATAGTTTTTCAAGTTCGGATTTTAAATTTTCTACACTTACACTGTGGCAGCCAAAGTATCTTATAACAATGCTAGCGGCAAGGTTGCCTATATACATAGCCTCCTTGGCGCTAAAGCCTGCGCATAGTGCCAGTGTAAATGCTGCAACAACGGTGTCTCCCGCACCTGTCACATCAAAAACTTCTTTTCTGTTAAAGGCTTCAACTTCGCTAAACTCTGTTTCGTTTTGGCGTTTTTCAAAAAGCGCCATGCCTTTTTCTCCTCTTGTTAAGAGAACTTTATTCAGGTTAAGAGATTTAATGAGCGAAGTGCCTGCTTTTTTAAGCGTTTCTTTATCTTTTATAAAGTAGCCTACATATTTTTCACAATCGGGCTGATTAGGTGTTATAGCGTCAGCGCCAGAGTATTTATCAAGATTTTTTTGAGCGTCGGCAACGATAATTTTATTGTGCTCTTTAGCTGTATCTATTGCAGCTCTTACGATATCATCTGTTAAAAATCCTAAGTGATAATCAGAAAGTATAACCCCGTCAAACTTAGGAATTGCTTTTTTTATTGTTTCTATAGCTTTTTTTTCTGTTTGTTTACTTAGGGGAGTGACTGTTTGCCTGTCTATTCTTACTATTTGTTGAGTAATGCTTTGAGAGCAAGAGCCAGAAATACGGGTTTTTGTAGTGGTTTTTCTTTCTTTGTCTTTAACCATATACTTTGTATCAATGCCCTCTTTTTTAAGAGCATCCAACAAAACTCCGCCGTAGTAGTCATCTCCGTACACTCCAAGAGCTGCAGCTTTTGAACAGTTAAGAGTTGAAATATTATGTGCCGCATTTGACGCCGTACCTAGGATGATTTTAGTTTCAGTGTGTTCAAGAATTAAAACAGGTGCTTCACGAGAAATTCTCTGTGTTGCGCCAAAGACCATTTCGTCTATACCAAAATCACCGATAATAAGTATCCTCGGTTCTTTTAGCTTGTCTAACTTTTTAAGTAATTCCTGCTTATCCATATACCTTCCGGCTAACATTTTATCACAAAAATGAAATTAAAGCCTAAAAATAAAATTTATGCTAAAATAAAAAATAATAATTATCGGGGTTAACTGTGGAAGAAAATTTTGATATAGATAAACATATAGATAGAATAAAAAATCAGATGGGTGAAGAAAATAAGGACCATAACGACCCTGATAATTCTATCTTCAGGCAGCCTGATTTGCCCGAGGAAGAAATTCCAAATGAGGTTTTAGAGGGTATTCCAAATGATGAATCCTCACTTGAAAATTATGCAAGTGATGTTGAGCAGCAGGAAGAAAATCAACAAAGCGAGCAGGAAGTTCAAGAAGTTCAAGAGCCTTGGCAAGACCCTTTTATGGCAGAGGAAAATGACGCCGTTAAAAAATATGTAATCTACATTGCTAAAGATTTTGTTCCCTCTTTTGATTCTATGAACTCAGACGAGAGAAGTGCGTATGTAAATGACGCCATCCAGCTTAAAGTCGACCTTGAGGGAAAAGATAGAAAATGGCACTTATTTAAAAGAATATTAAGGCATATTATAGTTTCTGTTTTTACTTTGATACTTGCTGTTCCCGCGCTTTTTTGGTTTGCGGATAAGTCAATAAAAGCAACCGTTCAAAACTACGGTTATGTTCAGGAAAACTTTGAAAAACTCTACAAAGAGCGCGCTGACAGGGAAAGAAGTATACAAAAAATCCAAACCATGCGCTTAGGGCTTTAGTTTATATCAACTACGCTAACTCCATCTCCGCCCTCGCCGTCGCCTCCGGGGCGAAATTTTGCAACGTAGGGTGAAGAGCTTAGGTAGTTTCTCACCGCACTTTTAAGAGCGCCTGTACCATGCCCGTGCACTACAATTATTTCCCTTAGATTTCTTAGCGATGCCATATCAAATTGTTTATCAAGAAAATCTATAGCATCCTCTGCTCTCATACCCCTTATATCAAGCCTGTTTGATAGGGTTTGAGTCATATCATCAAAGCTTACGCTTACTTTTTTTAGAGCTTTATTAATTTTTTTATCTGTTTTTGCAAGTTTTTTAATGTCTACTTTTGTTTTCATTAACCCTATGGAAACAAGGACTTTACCTTTTTTGTCAGGCATGCTCTCAAGTTGTGCCACCTGCTCGAGCCCTTTTATAAGGACGTTTTGACCTATTTTAATATTTTGCCAGTCAATTTGTTCGTATTTGTTTTGGAGTTTTTCTTCATCGGATGAAAACTCCTCTCTTATTGAGTTTTCAAGGCGTGCAAGGCGCGAGTAGGAGCGCATGGCGATTTTTTCGGACTTTTCTTTTCTCATTAAATCAAGAGTATCTTTAATCTCGGCGCGAGCATTTTCCAGTTGAGATTGGTATTTCTTTTTAAAGCTCTCAAGAGTTTTCTTTTTTTGAGCTTTTAGTTCTTTTAATTTTTCTTCAAATTGAGCCTCAATTTGAGCACTGCGCTCTTTTATCTCCTGCGCTTCACGCTCTTTTTGAGTTAGAGCGCTATGGGTTTCCTGAATTTTTAAGAACACTTGCCGTTCGGGGCTTTGAGCGTTTTTAAGTATATTTCTTGCTGCGCTTGTTATTTTTTCATTCAAGCTTAAATTATGCGCTATATCTATTGCATTAGATGAACCTGCAAGTCCTAAAATAAGCTTATAAGAGGGTTTTAGGGTTTCAATATTAAACTCTACACTTGCGTTTTCAAAATTGCTGTTTTCATATTTTAAAATTTTAAGTTCACCAAGGTGAGTTGTGCAGACACATAAAATGTCATTGTCACATAAATATTCAAGTATGGCTCGAGCAAGAGCTGCGCCCTCTTCAGGGTCAGTGCCCGCACCAAGTTCATCAAAAAGTACAAGAGAATTTTCTGTAGCGTTATCGATAATTGATGAAATATTTTTAATATGTGCGCTAAAAGTAGACAGGCTCTGCGAGATGCTCTGCTCTTCGGATATGTCGCATAGAACCATATCAAAAGGGAAAATCTTTGCCCCCAGAGCAGGTATATGAAGTCCTGCCTTTGTCATAAGGGTCAAAAGTCCTGCGGTTTTAAGCGCAACTGTTTTACCGCCCGTGTTTGAGCCTGTAATTAAAAGAGATTTATAGTTTTTGCCCAGTTCAAAGTCATTTTCTACAATTTTTTCCACATTTCCTATTAAAAGCGGATGGCGCATGGCTTGCAGTTCAAGGATTTTTTCATCGCAAATTATAGCAGAATTAGACTTTGTTCTTATAGAGTATTTTGCTCTTGCAAAGATAAAATCAAGCTCGCTGAGTGCGTTTTGGCTTTGAGTGAGTTCGTTTTTAATGTTTAAAAATTCTTTTGTAATCTCCCATAAAATTCTCTCAATTTCTGCGTTTATTTCAATTTCAATCTGGCGCAGTTTGTTGTTTAGCGGCACAAGTGAAGAGGGCTCTATAAAATAGGTTTGATTGCTGGCGCTTATATCATGGACAATGCCTGCGACTTTATTTTTATCGGTTGTTTTTACCTGAAAGACGGTTCTGCCCTCTCTTGTGGTGTAGATTGTATCTTGCAGGTGCGAAACAAAACTATCATCGCCTAAAAGCTTTGAAATAGAGCTTTTTAGGTTGTCTTTTGTGCTTTTATATGAATTTCTGAGGCGCTTTAGCTCAGCACTTGCGTTATCCGAAACATTTAAGTCCGTGTCAAATGTTGAAAAAATTCTGTCCTCAAACTCTTTATCCGTGTACAAATTAAGCAGAAAGCCTTTTAAATTCGGGCAGTTTTCTTCTTTTGAGATGAAATTTTTAACAAGTCTTGAGGTTCTTAAATTTTTTGCCAAGTCTATAATATCCCCAGCGCTGAGCCTTTTTGAGTCTAAAAGGCTTTGAGCGTCGCATAGAAATTCAAGCGGAAAACAGGAAAAATTTCCAGCATCGTCAAATATTTTTTTTGCTTCGCTTGTAAGTTCAAGCTGATATTGTATCTGGGCTTTTTTGTCATAAATAGGCGCACTTTGGCATTTTTGTTTGCCTAAAGTTGATATAGCAAAATTTGCAAGATTTTCTAAAACCTTGTCAAATTCCAGTGATTGGGCATGTTTTGTAATTAAATCCGACTTGTTTTCGGGCATTATAAGGTCTTTTTAACTTTGTACTAACTGTGACCTTATTCTATCAAGAGCAGCATCTTTACTCAAGCCCCACTCTCTTTTTGTTACCCTTACTACTTCATAGCCCATGCGCTCCATGATTGATTGTTTTTTGGTTTCATTTACGTTTGATGAAAACTCATCTTCAACGCCGTCAACTTCGACTATTAACTTGCCATCTATCATAATATCGGCGTTTATACCCGCAAAATCCACCCCTGCGCACAGTGTATGAGTTGTAAATTCCTCGCTTAAAGCTTCAAAAACTTCTTTTTCAAAGAGATTTTTGAAAGTGTTTTTTCTTGAGGCAATTACTCTGTCTTGAGATTGCACAAATTCAAGATAATCCCTTAAAAGCCCCTCAGGCAGTTCGTTTATGGGTTTTGAGATAAAGTTTATAAGTCTTTTTCTGGCACGTGTTATGGCGACATTAAAAAGGTTCGGTTTTTGAAGAAACATAAGGCTTTGAGAGTGAGAATTTTGCGCTATTGCCCATGACATAAGCATTATATCTCTTTCATCCCCTTGAAATGTATGTGCTGTGCCGACTTCAATCTCGTGCTTTTGAATAGTTTCCTGAGAAAAAACTTTTATAACGGCTTTTTTTATAAGTTCGACCTGACCCCTGAACGGTGAAATTATACCTATTGAAACAGGCTTGTTTTCGGGGTCTTTCTCGTTTTCATAAATTAAATCCTGAACTTTTTTGATAACCGCTTCGCACTCTGCCAAGTTTCTTGTCACGTCCATATCTACTTTGGCTTCTTTTACTTCAATAACTTCAACTGGCGAAACCATATCAAAATAAGGCTTCATGACTTTTATTCTGCCGCCGTAAAATTCTCTGTTTGAAAATTCTATAATAGGCTTTGGCGAGCGAAAATGCTCATCTAAAAGCGTTGGTGTTGTTGAGTAGTAGTTTGCAACATCAAACATTGAGTTTGTTCGAAAACGCCACAGGAGTTGGTAGCGGTCTTCTATATTGTACTGATTTAAAAACGACTGTTCTTTTGCTTTCTCTAAAAATGACAGGTGCGGCAGCTGTTTGTCATCACCCACGATGACGGCTTTTCTTGCACGGAAAAGAATAGGAAAACAGCTTGCAATGTCGCATTGAGAGGCTTCATCTATTATAACCACGTCAAAAAGAGCAGGCTTTAGAGGCAGCGAGTTTGATATGGCGTAAGTTGTTACGCACCAGCAGGGAAAAGCGTTTAAAAGCGGCTTAAAGTCCTCTTTTTCAAGCAGTCTGTTTTGTTGATTAACTTTTCTTGATACAAGAGATTTTGAGTGAATCATCAATCTCTGGCGCTTTTGCTGGTCGCACAGGATATTTTTAAGTGCCGTTCTGCGTTTGTTTTTAAGTATATCAACGGCGAGTTTTTGTTGTTTTTTTCTAAGGCTTTTAATTTTCTTTAAAATCTGATGAAGATTGCCGATTTTATAGATTTTATTTTCTATCTCGCGAAGTTTGGCCTCAAGAAGCTCCAAATCAAGCTCCATAGCAAGGCGCGAGGACATTTCGGAAGCTTTAATTTTTCCTTTAAGGTTAAGTATTTTTTTAATTTTTTTGAGTTTTATGTTCTCAAAAATCTTATCAAAGATGTTTTTGTTTTGTTTTCTTTCATATTTTTCAAGCGCTTCAAGGAGTTTTTTTGTTTGATTAACTTCTTCAAGAGAGAGCGAATTTTTTAGAATTTCATATTCGCCTATAGCCTCTTTTGTTTCTGTTTTTTCATCATATATTTCACTGTAGCGCTTCTCAAGAGAAAAAATCTTCCCTGCACCTTCTTCAAGGCGAGTTATCTCGCCTATAAGGTTTTTCATATCCTCAGGTTCTGCCATAACGGCGTCTGTAAAGCCGCTGTCGAGGTCTACTTTGTTTGAAAGTAAATCCTCAAGCTTGAAGTTCAGCATTTTTTGATAGTTGGCGCGTCCCGCTCTTAGCGCTAAATACGGCGCATTAAGCGAGTTTAGCCTGTCTGCAACAACATCAACCGCTTTATCCATACGAGAAGCTACAAGAACGCTCTTTCCGCTTGCAATTAAATGAGATACAAGGTTTACAATGGTTTGAGATTTTCCTGTACCGGGCGGGCCATATACGGCTAAAAAGTCGTTTTCTTCTATTTTTTTAATAACATCTTCCTGCGAATCGCTAAGTGCCAGAGGGGTCATGGGGAAAAAGTCTTTTACTTCTTTTTCTTCTATTTTTTCGTTTGCAACTTTTCCTTTTTGCAAAAGGTACTCATGACTTATGACGTTAAGAACGGTTTCTCTATACGTCCCTTGTGATTTTTCGGCAATTTGAGTGAGTTCATGGAGCACTCCTGCCGTTACTGTTGGGCGTTTTGTGAGAATTACGGCGTTTTTCCTCTGAAGAGTGAGTTTTTCTACTTTGACTCTCGGGGTTTTTGCAATTTCATCCATTGCATCAAAGTCAAAATCCCCGTCTTCCGTCAATTTTTGTGCGTTTTCTCTTGAGTAAAAATCTTCAAAATCTTGCTTGATATCAGCTTCAACAGGCGCTGTTTCTATTTCAATTTCAGGTACAAGCGACTTTAGAGTCGTTAAAAATATATCAAGACTCTCTTGATTTAGAGGCAACTCGGGAACAACATCCAAGAGCCCAGATAGCATAGCGTCAGCCTCTTGCTCATCATCCCTTTTCATAAGCTGAGCTAAAGCGCCCGTGTTGAGGGATAAAATGTCTTCTTGAGCGGTGAGGACGATATTTACACCTTTTCTTTCAAGTTTACATGGAACATATAAAAGAGGTGTCAAAAACTGGTTATTTTTGCGCACTTTGGAGTTTTTGCCCACAAGGAACAAATACCCGTATATCAGGTATTTTTCTTTTGCGTTCATATCCCCTTGAATCATTAGCTCTGTTAAGTAACTGTCCGAACCGTCCAACAAAAGCGGCTCATCAAAGTTTGTAAAGAGTTTTTCTTCATCGTCAAGAAAAACCCATTTGTTTTCTTTATCTTCTTTTAAATTTCTGAAAGTCGAGCTTTTTACTTCTTCTCTGACGCAGTCATGAAGATATTGGGCAAGTTTTTTTACAAAACTTGTATTAAATGCGCTTACTATTGCTTTTTGAGCTTCTTGTAACATAAAAATATTATAGCTTGGTTTTAAAAAATCTTTTCATACAAAAAGATGAAGAGAATTGATATTAAAAAGACCCCCTTATTGGGAGTCTTTTTAGTTAGCGGAAGACGAGGCTCGAACTCGCAACAACCTGCTTGGAAGGCAGGGACTCTACCAATTGAGTTACTTCCGCAAATATTTCATTATTCAATTGTCAAATCTTTTTTGTAACTCAATTGGAATTTTGTGGACAAGCCACTTTGCTTCGCAAAGGAGTTACTTCCGCAAATATTTCATTATTCAATTGTCAAATTGCCTTTTGACCCGACAATATTAACCCAAAATAAACTTTATTTCAAGTTATTTTATTATTCTTTACTTAATCGCTCCGAGAGCATTTCGGTATAGCCTAAAATTTCTCCTAAGTTTTTGCTTTCAGATAAATAATTCAAAATATCTCTTTTTGTGCCCCTTTTGATATCTACGCTAAACATTCTGTCAGTGTGCGGGAGTTGGGCTGCAAGCTGCAAAATTCTTACATCGGGCTTTTCTTTATTTGGAGAGGGGGAGATAAAAATTTTATACTCTTGTCCGTCATTTGGATTTTTAAATTCTTCTATTACATCAGAAAAATCTCCCCATTCGCAAACCTCACGCTCTGCACGCTTTAAAAGCTTTTTAACGGTGTTTTTTTCAACATCGGATAAATCCGCCTCTTTGTTTTTCGCTTGTAGAGGGTTTAGTTTATTTCCAAAGTTAAAAAATGATTTTTCCACGTTCATAGTCTTTCCTTTTTTGTCATTTTATCAGGCTGCTTTTTGTTTGTCTATACGATTTATAAAATCATGCAGTTCTTTAAGTCCGTTAAGTGATATCGCATTCATTTCATCTTCTTCAACTATATCGGAGAGATAATTTTTTATGTCGGGAATTTCTGCAAAAAGACCCAATTCCGCTCTGCGGTATGATTTATAAACATCATTAAAATAGTTGTTGTATCTTGTTTCAAAAGTTTTATTGTTTTTATATTTGTTAAATATACCTCTAATGTTGTCATATTCAGGTTTTAGTACGGTGTCTTTGTTCTTTTTAATATCGTATGGAACATGTTCAAGTTCTGATATTTCATCTGTCAAAGCGCCTCTGTACTGCAGCTCTTCTTGTATTCCATCTTTTGTTATGATGTTCATTTGCGCTGCGGTATAACCTGTCTTTTTAACTGCTTTTTTGTTATTTGAAACCGATTCTACAAGCATAGAGGGTTTAAATATATTTCCGTTTTTATCCTTTAGGCATGTAAGGTTATTTTTGTTTACTATTTGATATTGCGAATTATCAGGGTTTTCTTTAGCTATTTTTAGCATTTTTTCATACCAGTTAGTGTATGCTTCTTTTAGGGTATCGACTTGTGTGTCGCTAAAGTAGGTAATGCCGTCTGCTCCACTGTAGTTGTGAAGTTCCGTTATTTGAATGTCGCCGTTTTCAACGGCTTTAGCAAGATTAGCTATAAGTTTGCCGCTTTGAGCTTCTCTTGCGCTGTCATAGACTTGTTTTTCTATATTTTTTAATAAAGGCATTTTATCTTCGCTTATTGTGCCTTTGTTCTCTAAAATATATTTTGTGAATAGCTCAACATCATCTGGATTATCAGTGTTTGCCTTTACGATTTTTTCAATTTCATCTGTTGGTATGCTTGAATTTTTTGCAACAATTCTTGTACCCTGTGCGTCACCTATCATAGTGCTTGCCGCATTTTTATCCGTCGGTAAATCTTCTTTTAAATCAAAAACCTTATTTCTGATTTTTGAAAATACTGACTCTTCTCCTTTGGCGCGGGCGGTAACTGTTCCGTAGTCGCTTTGAGTTATGTATATTTTTTTATTTGGGTCATAAACAGTTTCGGAATTTATACCTAAAACATCAAAAAGCTCGCTCATAGTCTTTCTCATAGATGTGTCATTTGAGTATTCACTTGCAAGTTCTTTTGAAATTGAAGTCATTTTTTCTCTACTCAAAGTATCATCCATAAGGCCTATTGCCCCTTGCAGCCTTTGAAGAGGAACTTCTTTTCCGTCTTGAACTATTCCATTGTATGATTTTAAAATAGTTTTTGCTTTTGGATTTGTACTGTTATTGAGGTAATCAAGCGCCTCATCAACATTTTGAAAAACAGGGACTGCTTTAGTTATATTTGATGTAATGGTGTCGTTTGCTTCGCTAAAAAGTTTAGAACCTAAAGATGAGGCGCCTTTGAATACAAGTCTTGTCGAGCCTCCTATAACAGGAGCTGCAATAAGGCCTCCTAAGGCGCCATTTAGAGTATCATCTTTAATGTCCTCTAATCTTCCCTCCCCAAGTGCGCGGGAAAATCCGTCTGTCGCACCTGATAAAGCGCCGTCAATTGCCATATCGGTACCGTAAGATAGTACCTTTGCCGCAACTAAACCTGCGCTTAGTTTTGTTCCTTCCTGTGCAACATAGCTTGTTCCTTGTTTTGCGAGCAAGCCTGCAATTATTCCCTTACCTGCGCTTTTTGCGCTTGTTTGAACGGCATTAAGCCCGCATGCTTTTGCAACAGTTGTGCCTGCTGCTCCCCCAAGAGCATTTGACAGTGGGGCTATTGCGCCGTTAATTGAACCTGTAGTTAAGTCATATCCTAAATCTTTTAAATCGTATTCTCTGCCGCCAATAGCTGCGTCAGCAGCCTTGATAGCGGTTTTAGAAACTGCACCTGCTCCTGCTGCTACAAGTAAAGATGCTCCGCCTGTGACAGGTGCAAGAGCTGCAGCACCTACTGCTATTATGCCTGATGTAATGTCAGCTGTGACATCAGTGCACATTTTTTGCCCTTCTTTATATTTTTCAAGGGCTTCTTTGGCTTCTTCTTGTGAAATTTCGCCCTTTTCGTATTGTTCTATGGTATTTTCAACGGATTTTGAGCCTGATTTCATATTAAAAAAGTTTTTAATACCATCCCAGGCCTTGCCTATAAGACCTTGTTCTTCTTTTATATCTTTTAGTTCATCTTTCAGGCTTGTGTTTACTGCTTCTTTTAGAGTAGAAAATTCTACGGTATCTGCATTTAAGCTGTTTTTATCGTAGGTTAACTTTTCTGCAGATTTTGTATTTGCAGTGTTTTGAAGTTTTTTTGTATATAGATTTGTATCGATTGAATTAATCGAGGAAATACTCATTTTTGCTCTCTTAATAATGGGGTTATATATATAAAGTATGTCCTCTTTAAATAATTGCTTTTTTGTGAAGTTTAATTAAAATAAAAAAAAGCCGTCCTAAAAGGCGGCTACTAGACTTGGGGAGGAGGTTTTGAGTAGGACTTGCGTCCTTATGTTTTTTTCTTCGGCGGATATTTTAAAAGCTTTAGCGATATCGTCCGTTTGTATTAAATTTGAAAAAATGTTCAATATTTATGCGCATTTTGTTAAAATATTGGTATGAAAAAATTTATAGCATTAGTTTTAATATTGTTTTTTGGCTTTACTCTTTTAGGTGCCGATGCCGCTCAGAAAAAAAAGGTTAAAAAGCCTAAAATAAAAACAAAAGTAGAGATAGAAACAAAAGACGGATTTTTGCTTAACGGGGATTTGTATTTTGCTCCTCAAAAAAAACCGCCCCGCCCGCTTGTGGTCTTATTGCACTCGTTTGGCTCAAGAGCCTCAGACTGGGGAGTTTTGCCTGAATCTTTAAGGCAGAGAAACTATAACGTCCTTGCGCTTGATTTAAGAGGGCATGGCAGAAGTGTTTATACAAAAAATTTCAGATTTAAGTCAAGAATGAACTTTACAAAAGATGACTGGGCAAAATACCCGATTGATGTTGTCGGTTCAATAGATTACATAAAAAAGAATTATCCTAATATTGACGCAAATGAAGTTTATATTGTAGGAGCGGATTTAGGTGCAAATACTGCGGTACTTGCAGCCTCTATTATGAGAGAAAAGCCTAAAAAAATGGTTTTAATATCTCCTTACGTTTCATTTAAAAATCTTGATATAGCGCTTATTGTACCGAGGCTTACAACTGTTCCTATGATGGTTATGGCTTCAAAAGCCGATAAGTATTCGTATTCTCAGGCTGATATCATCTCAAGGCTTATTCATTCAAAAATGACTCAAAAATTATACGAACAAGGCGGCTCAGGCGTGCTTTTATTGAAGCGTAACCCCTCTTCCTATAATGAAATTATCAACTACATTTCAGGCAAATAGATGATTTAAATTACTCTACATATGTATATAGTATTCATATACTGTGGGGAGTTTAATATGGCAGGAAATCTAAAAAGCAAAGTTGATATAAAAGAGCAGGGCGGCTTAAGAGTAGTTAAAGCCCCTAAAACTAAGCCATATAGTGACATTGACCTGAATAACTGGAAAATGTATTCCCATATAAAAACAGGCACACTGTGGGAATTTGCCTCAAGAGAAAAATCAAACGGTCACAGTTACGATTACCACGGCAACTACATCCCGCAGATTGCAACACAGCTTTTTGAGCGCTTTACAAAGAAAGATGATGTCGTGCTTGATTTGTTCTTTGGCTCAGGTACATCAGGTATTGAAGCTCTTAATATGGGCAGAAGATGTATAGGTGTTGAGCTTAAAGAAGATATGGTCGATTATGTTTCAAAGAAGTTTTCAAAACGTGAGCTGGTATCTAAAATGAACATAATCTGCGCCGATAGCGCTTCAGAAGCTGCAAGGGAAAAAATTGAAGCCCGCCTTGAGATTATGGGCAAAAAATCCGCTCAATTCCTTGTTTTACACCCTCCGTATGATGATATTATAAAATTTTCAGACAGAAAAGAAGACCTATCAAACTGTGCAACTACAGAAGAGTTTTATGAACTGTTTAAAAAAGTTGCAAAAAACGGCTATGATTTGCTTGAAAAAGGCAGGTTTGCAGCGCTTATAATAGGCGATAAGTACGCAAACTCACGCCATATAAACCTAAGTTTTGAATGTCAAAGACGCATGGAAGAGCTTGGTTTTATAACAAAAGCGGTAATTGTAAAAAATATCACGGGAAATGAAAGAGCAAAAGGAAAAACCGCTAACTTATGGCGCTATAGAGCGCTTGCGGGTGGTTTTTACATATTTGAACATGAATACATTATGCTTTTTCAAAAGCCCTGATTAGAGGTTGTTTAGTTGCTCAAGAGCTCGCTCTTCTGCTTTTTGAGCTTTAAGAAGCGCGTTATTTACCTCAGGGTCAAGTTCTTGAGTATCCTTGCCCTCGGTTTTACCTATTGTACATTCTGATGAGGGGATGTATGACCTCTGCGGCTCAAGCGGGTCTTTATTTTCTGTAGTTTCTTTTGTTTCTTCTTTGTCTTTTTTACCAAGACCAAATAAGTCCATTTTGCTTGTTGAGTCGTTATCAAGCGCATTTAATCCGCTTTGATTAACAGGTGCTTGAGGAGGTATTTGAGTTGTTGTTTGCTGTGGAGTTTGATTTTGTATTGTTTGATTAGCAGGTTTTATATATTTTGAATTTAGAATTTCTGAGTTTTGAGTATTTTTCACTAAATCATCAACTTTTACTTCGCCGTTTAGAACTTTCATAAACAACTCGGGGTTTTCTAAAAGCGAATTTAGAATTTCAGGATTGCTTTGAAGTTTTTGCATAAGTTCAGGGTTGGATAAGAGCTTTTGTTGGAGCTCTTGTTCGCTTATGTTAAACGGGTTGTTTGTATTATTTTGTTGTTCAGTTGTTTTATTTTCTTCTTCCTTATCAAGTACTGATTTTGACGGTCTGCCAAAGATTAGATGAGAAACTTTTGTAGTTGCTTTTGCAATTATTGGGCCTACAACAAACATACCCACACCAAGTCTTAAAACAGTTCCTAAGCCGGGGCCTTTTACTTTGTTAGCAAGATTTCTTACGCCGTTATATATTGATGTACCAAGAGTTTTGTCGTTTGCATCAATAAATGGTTTAATCGTTTCCGCATCAAGCCCTGTAGAGAAGAATTTACCCAGGGCTTTAAAGGGTTTATGGTACCATTTTGAATCACCTTTTAAGAAATTCTTTATCTCACTTGCTTCTTTTGCATAGTCAATTTTTGAAATTGTACCTTCTACTACCTTTTCGTTTAGTTCTTTTATCATATTACGGTATTTTGCGACATTTTTAACTTGTTCTTGAGTATTTTTAGCGTTGCCGATACCAATGTATTTTAAACCGCCTACAAGGTGAGAGGATTTAACTTGAAGAGGCAGTGATAAAAAGTAGCCGAAGTCATTTGCAATGTTTTCCGTAAATGTTGATAGTTTTTCACCCTCGGGAGCGTCCATTGCCTTTCTTATTGCTTGAGCAAAGATTGACGCTTGGATGACAATCATCAATTTTCCGCCTGCACCGCCGTTTGTAAGACCTTCAAGAGTTTTTAGAGCTTGTTTTGGTGCAGCTTTGCCAAGTTTTGTTGTTTGTTGTGCTAAAGCTTTATCGCTAAAGACGGCATTTAGTTTATTTGCCATCTCTTTAAACGAACCTTTTCTTTTTAAGAAAGGAATGTTTGGTATTCTAAAGCTTTTGTTTATAAAAGGAATTGTGCCTTTTGCAAGATTATCTACAGAAACTTCTACATTGTTTTTGCTTAGGTTTTGAACAAGTTTTTTAATCTGCGGCATATTATCTTCGCAGTTTTTAAACAAATCATCAATGTAGGAAAGCGCTTCTTTTCCGTCTTTAAGGTCGGGTTTTAGCTCTTTTACAAGATTTAAAATATCATCTCCGTTGCCGTTTTTAAGGTGGTATCCGAGCATTGAAGATACATCTGACATTACATAGCCTGTTATACCCCTTGCTTGACTTACAGCAAGTGAGTTTTGAGCTTTTGTCGGAGTTTTTAAGCTTCTTAGTATTTTTGATTTATCAAAAAGATTACTTATTCCTTTCCTTATTTTGCCTGCCTCTTTTGTTTTTAAATGTTTTGAGGCAAAATTATCGAATTTTTTACCTAACTTACCAAGCCAGCTGTTTTCCCAGTTAGCATTTAATTTGTTGTTTAAATATTGACAACCTTGAGCAAAAGCAAGCCAAATGGCTCCCGTTAAACCGATTGTTAAGGGGTCTGTTTTAGCGTCTTGCGCCGCTTTTACTACAGTATTTTCTCCTACTTTATCTTTAACATCAAAATTCTGCACATTTTGAGGCAGTCTTTCATTTACCTTTTGAGGTACAATGTCTTTGACTGCTCCGTAGTTAAGCTGATTTTGATAATTATTGCTTATCATGGTATTTTCCTGTTTATATATACAATAAAAACACTGTTTACATAAAATTTGCCAAAATGTTAAGAAGATTTGTGATATTTAGGGTAATGTTTGAAAAAAATATACATGGTATAATCTTTTCAAACAAAGACGGAGTGTAAAATTTTGCACATAGCTGTATGTATAAAACAGGTGCCTGATACAAATAATGTGAGGTGGAGCAAGGAAAATAACCTTTTAAGAGAAGGTTTGATTTCTGTAATAAACCCCTGTGACAAGTGGGCAATACAGATGGCGCTTGATATAAAGAAAAATTTTAAAAATGTCAAAATAAGCGCTTTTTCTATGGGTCCAAAACAGGCAAAAGAAGTTCTTGAGTATGCCCTTGCGCGCGGATGTGATGAGGCAATTTTACTGTGCGACAAGGCTTTTAGCGGCTCTGATACCCTTTGCACGGGACGGGTCTTATCTTGTGCTATAGAAAAATTTGCACCTGATTACGACCTTATTATCTGCGGTCAATACGCACTTGACGGCGATACGGCTCAAAGCGGGCCTACTATTGCAGGGTTTTTAGATATTCCTGTGGTGTCAAAGGTTTCAAATATTATTAATGCCGATAAGACTACCTCAATTCTTGAGCAAAAAACAGATGGGGAAATTAACATTATTCAGGTTGAAAACCCTTGTGTTGTATGTGTTTTAGAAAAAAAAGAAGAAATTGAGCCCATTTTGGTTTCAGATTATGTTAGGGCGCAAAATATCGGTATAAAAGAATACGGTATCAGTAACCTTGATATCGGGCGAGATGAAGTAGGGATTTTAGGCTCTCCGACTTTTGTCTCCCGTGCCTTTAGGAAAGAATATAAAAGGGAACCAAAAACTGTAGAAAGTGACATTTGTAAGTTTTTGAGCGCTGTTTTATGCGCGGAGGCAAATGATGGACAATAGGCAGATATTTGTTGTTTGCGAGTACAAAAAAGGGCAAAACACCTACAGAGATGTAACTTTAGAGCTTTTAGGAAAAGCCTGTAAGCTAAAAAAACAGGCAAAAGAAGATTTTAACTTTGAATATAAAGTTTGCGCAGTTGTGATAGATTCAGGCATTGATGCTGATTTTTGTACATTGTCGGGCTTTGGAGCACAAAAAATTTACTATATGAAAAATGAACACTTTAGGGACTATAACTGCGTTTATTATTCAAAAGCTTTAGTTGAACTTATTAGTATGAAAAGCCCTGATATTGTGCTTTTTGGTGCAACGGATAAGGGTAGAGAGCTTGCGCCTTACGTAACTTCTCGCCTAAAAACCGGTTTAACCGCAGACTGTACCCAGCTGGCTTTGGTTGAGAATAGAGGTGAAATTAAGCTAGCAGCAACGCGTCCGACTTTTGGCGGGGTGCTTATGGCAACAATTTTAAGTAAAAAAAATCCCCAGTGCGCAACTTTAAGAGAGGGCGTGTTTAAAAAATGCGAGTTTATACCTCAAAACCCTGATGTAGAAAATATCAACTTTGATGATACTTTTTTTGATGTAAAATCTCCAAAAATTCTTGAGAAAATTTCAGAAAAAGAAAAGGAAAATAATATTTCAAACGCCAGAGTAATTCTCTGCGGAGGCAGAGGGCTCAAGACAAAAGAGAATTTTGAAAAATTAAAAAAACTTGCAAAGCTTACAGGCTGCGCCTATGGCGCTACACGAGGAGCTGTTGATTCTAATCTTGCGCCTTATGAAGTTCAAATAGGGCAGACGGGAAAAACCGTGAGCCCTGATATATATGTTGCTTTTGGTGTTTCAGGCGCTATACATCATATTTTAGGTATGAGTTCATCTAAAAAGGTTATTGCAATAAACACCGACTCAAATGCGCCGATTTTTAAAGACTGCGACTACAAGATTCAAGCTGATGCCATAGAGGTTTTAGATAAGCTCTTAAAGAAATTTTCCTAGCTGCCGATTTTAGATAGTTTTTCGTATAATTCAAGCATTTGAGGAGTTATTTCTTTTGGCAGGGCAATTTTTACCCTGACATTTAAGTTGCCTCTGCCGCCGTCTTTTTTGGGCAAGCCTAAATCCTTTAGTCTCAAGACTTTTGAACTTGTTGTGTTTTTTGGAATAGTTATATTTATTTTACCCTCAGGGGTGGTTATTTCTTTTTTTGTGCCTAAAACGGCTTCAGACGGGAGGATTTCTACCTCTTTTTCCAAATCTTCGCCTGAGATTTTATAGTTAGGGTCTTTTATTTTAACAACAAGATATAAATCGCCCTTGTTGCCGTATTGGTCTGCTTTTCCCTCATTTTTCAGGCGGATTTTTTGTCCCTCTTTAACAAATTTTGGAACTTTAACGGATAGATTTTTTGTGATTTTTTCAAGTCCCGTGCCCGAACAGTGGGCGCAAAATCCCCCTTTTGACTGTCCGCCGCAGTATCTGCACGGTTCAAAGTCAACTATAGAGATATTTTTTGTCGGGGATTTGATTAAATCGTTTATATTTAGTATTAAATCTTTTGTAATATCAAGATTTTTAGGCTTTTGAGCTTTTTGTCTCGGGTTGTTTGAATAAAATTGTGAAAAATCCCCGCCTGCGCTTTTTGCACCGCTATTAAAGTTGAATTCTCTAAAGCCTGAGTGAGTTTGTTGTCCGCTCATCAAGTCACCAAAAATCGCGCTGAAAAAGTCAGAGAATCCGCCTTGAGAAAACCCTGCGCCACCTTGAGAAAAGTTAGAAAAGTTAAACCCTTCAAACCCAGGAGGAGGAGTAAAATCCGCCCCTTGTTGCCAGTTTGAACCCAGTTGGTCGTACCTTGCGCGTTTATCAGGGTCGCCAAGAACCTCATAGGCTTCATTTATATCTTTAAATTTTTCTGCTGCCCCTTTTTCCTTGTTGACATCGGGGTGATATTTGCGCGCAAGCTTTCTGTAGGCAGATTTAATATTTGCCTGAGTTTCATCTCGCTTTACGCCTAAAATTTCATAATAATCTTTGTATTGCATATTATTATATTAATATTTAATTTTAAAAAGTCTTTAGAAATTAATTTTAATTTAATATTTTTTGACCCTTTTACCATCCACCTCATGCACATTTTCTATGGCTATAAATGCTCCGGGGTCAATAGAGTTTACTATGTCTTTGAGTTTTGTAAGTTCAATTCTGGGTACAACACAGTAGAGCATTTTTTTCTTTTGGTGAGAATATCCTCCCTGTGCGTCGATATAGGTAACGCTTTTATCAAGTTGAGAGATAATGTTGCTGCCTATTTCAAGGTTTTTATCAGACACGATAAAAATAGATTTTGCCTCATTTAAACCTTGCAGCACCACATCGATTACTTTTGAAGCGGTAAGGTATGTAAGAGTAGAATACATTGCCTTTTCCCAGCCGTATATAAAGCCTGCGCAAGTGTAGATGAATATGTTTAAAAACATTATAATTTCACCTACCGAGATAGGGAATTTTTTAGTAAGAGTAATAGCAAGGATTTCAGTACCGTCCAGTGAGCCGCTGTTTTTAAGTACAAGCCCTACCCCTGCGCCTAAAATCATACCGCCGAAAACGGCAACCAAGAGCCCGTCATGTGTTACTATGCCTATTTTACCGCCTACAATCCCTACAAAAATAGAAAATACGCTCACGGCATAAAAAGTCTGAAATATGAACATTTTCCCGTACAACTGAAAAGCAAGCAGGATAAAGGGAATATTTAGCACAAAAAGTAATATTCCAAGGTTTATCTTGGTAAGGTAGCTTATCATCATTGAAACACCGACAATACCGCCGTCAATTACCTGATTTGGAACTAAAAACCCTTCAATTGCAAAAGCTGCAAGAAACGCTCCAAGAGTGATAAAAAATATTCTTATTATAAACTTCTTCATAAAATTTATGATACAATATATTCAATGAAAAATCTATTTCTAATTTTTACGTTGTGTTTGTTTGCTTTGTCTGTTTTATGCGGCTGCAGTGCGCAGAAAACAAGTCAAAATGCGCTCTCGCATGCAAAATTAATGAACAAATTGACAGTAGGTGTAAAAAACGACTCAAAACCCTTTGGATTTACAGATAATGAGGGTAATCCCGCGGGTTTTGACGTTGATGTTGCAAGAGAAATTGCAAGGCAGATTTTAGGGGATGAAAACGCCGTAGAATTTGTATATGTTACTCCAAGCAGCAGAATTACGGATTTGAATTCAAGAAAAGTTGATATGGTAATAGCTGCAATGAGTATAACGCCCAACAGAGCTGAGGTTGTAAGTTTTTCTCAGCCTTATTATCAAGCAGGGCAGGCTATTATGGTGAAAGAAGGCTCTAAAATATCTTCTTTAACAGATTTAAACGGTTCAAACGTCGGCTTTGTGCTTGGAACAACAGGAGAAAAAACAATAAGAAACCTTGCTCCTGCGGCCTCTTTAAGGGCGGCAAAGACGTATCCCGAGATTTTTAATTTGCTTAAAAACGGAGAAATTGAGGCGATTTTAGCAGATGATACCATGCTTTATTCTCTTGCATCAGATAATAAAGGTTATAAAATTTTACCTAAAAGATATACAAGAGAATATTACGCGATTGCTATGCGAAGCTCAAAAGAAAGCGAAGAACTTAGAGAAGCGGTTGATACTGCGGTTAATTATATGCATCAGAGAGGCATTTTGAATAAAATTAAGAACAAGTGGCTGCCTCCCTTACATTCTTGATATAAATATGATATAATTTACCCGTTCGGATAGAAAAGATAGGAAGATTGAAGATGGAAAAACTTTCTTTCAAGAGCTGCCTTTTTAAAACGCTCTTCTGGGTTGTTTTTGTGGCGGCTTTTTATGTGTGTTTTTTTAAGTTGTTTTTTGCCGATGTTCAAAGTGCATCATCACTTTGGGTAGGTGCTATTGCAGGCGCTCTTGCGCTTTTATTTGCTGTGCTTAAAATATATAACATTGCAGGCGAAAATTCAGGCGATGACAACATGAAAAAAATAGCAGGGCACATATTTAAAGGTGCTATGGCGTTTTTAAAAAGAGAGTATAAAATACTTTTTTGGTTTGTACTTTTGGTTTTCGGCTTGTTGTTCCACTATATAGATTTAGAAACTGCCGTCTGCTTTGTTTGCGGTGCAACATGCTCTGCTATAGCAGGTTTTATAGGTATGTTTGTATCAACAAAAGCTAACTCAAGAACAACGGAGGCTGCTAAAAGTTCATTGAATAAAGCTTTTAAAATAGCATTCTCGGGCGGTGCGGTCATGGGTCTTACCGTTGTAGGGCTTGGATTATTCGGGCTTACGATTTTGTATTTAATATACAAAGACCCTGCTATAATTAACGGTTTTGGACTTGGTGCAAGCTCGATTGCACTTTTTGCCCGTGTTGGCGGCGGTATTTATACAAAAGCTGCCGACGTTGGTGCTGACCTTGTAGGTAAGGTTGAAGCGGGTATTCCCGAAGATGACCACAGAAACCCCGCAGTAATAGCTGATAACGTAGGCGATAATGTTGGTGACGTTGCAGGCATGGGGGCTGATTTGTTTGAATCATATGTAGGTTCAACAATTGCCGCTATTACTCTTGGTGCAATTTGTCTTAATTTCCAAGGGGCGTTCTTGCCTGTGTTAATTGCTGCAGCGGGCATTTTCTCTTCAATTTTTGCCATAAATTTTGTAAGAACAAAAGAAAACTCAGACCCTATGGCGGCTCTTCAAAGAGGTACTGTTATTGCTATGGCGCTTTTAATCGCTGCGTCTTACTTTATAGTTAAATATTTTGTTCCTGATTTTACGGGAATTTTCTGGTCAATCTTGACAGGTATAATAACAGGCTCATTAATCGGCTTTTTAACTGAATATTATACATCCTATGATTACAATCCGACAAAATCTATCGCAGAAGCTACAAAAACAGGCCCTGCGACTACAATTATAGCCGGTCTTGGCGTTGGTATGATATCTACATTCCTGCCTTTGATACTTATATGTGCGGCAATTATTGCTTCATTTATACTTGCAGGTGGTCTGAACTCTTATACTTTAGGTATTTACGGGGTTTCAATGGCTGCTGTTGGTATGCTCTCTGTAGTAGGCATGATTGTAGCAGTTGACGCTTACGGCCCTATTTCAGATAACGCAGGCGGTATTGCTCAGATGGCAAATCTTGAGGATGAAGTTCGCGAAAGAACGGACAAACTTGATTCTGTAGGAAATACAACCGCAGCAATAGGTAAGGGTTTTGCCATAGGCTCAGCCGCTTTAACTGCTATAGCACTTTTAAGCGCATTTGCAACTGTTGTAGAGCTTGATAAAGTTGATATCCTAAATCCTTTTGTAAACTCAGGATTGCTCTTTGGTGCAGTGCTTCCTTTCTTGTTCTGTGCTCTTACAATGGGTGCTGTCGGTCGTGCTGCTCAGAAAATGGTAGATGAGGTAAGACGTCAATTCAGAGAATTAAAAGGTATTATGGAAGGTAAATGCGAACCCCAGTATGCTAAATGCGTTGATATATCAGCAAGAAGTGCTATATATGAAATGTTTTTACCGGGGCTTATTGCAATAGCTGCTCCTCTTGTTGTAGGTCTTGGCGTTGCGGCATTTACCGATAAAGCATCAGGAGCTCAGGCATTAGCCGGTATGCTTATGGGCGCTATAGCGTCAGGTGTTTGCCTTGCAATTATGATGGCAAACTCAGGCGGTGCTTGGGATAACGCTAAAAAGTATATTGAAAGCGGACACCTTGGCGGCAAAGGTTCAAGCGAACATGCTGCAGCGGTAGTAGGTGATACCGTTGGTGACCCGTTTAAAGATACTTCAGGTCCCTCGCTTAATATTTTGATTAAACTAATGTCTATAGTTGCCCTAGTCTGTGCGACATTGTTTATTTAGCAAAATAAAGTTATAATCCAAACACGCTCTAAATTAAAAAGGAGCGTGTTTGGTTATTAAAAGGAAAGATTTTTATGCCTGTTCGTAACGAAAAATTTTTACTCTCAACCCGCGGTTTTACCGATATTGTCGACATTACAAGTAAGGTAAGCGATATTGTGCGCTTTGGCGGCGAAAAAAACGCTATAGTGCATATTTACTCCCCAGGTTCAACCGTTAGTGTCACAACGCTTGAATATGAACCCGGTCTTGTCAAGGATTTTCCCGAGGCGCTGGAGAATATTGCACCTATAAATAAAGTTTATGAACATGACAAACAATGGCATGACGGCAACGGTCATGCGCACATTAGGGCTGCTTTGATTGGAAACTCTATTACAATACCGCTTGCGGCAGGTCAGCTTGAGCTTGGTAATTGGCAGCAGATAGTACTTGTTGATTTTGACAACAAGCCTCGCACAAGAAGCGTTATTGTGCAGATTTTATCTTAAGGAGAAAA
This sequence comes from uncultured bacterium, assembly GCA_949285255.1. Taxonomy (GTDB): domain Bacteria; phylum Cyanobacteriota; class Vampirovibrionia; order Gastranaerophilales; family Gastranaerophilaceae; genus Galligastranaerophilus. The sequence goes on from CASDXV010000003.1 coordinate 66,854, forward strand.
AATGGAAGATTGGGGCAGGAAGTATAAAAAAATTCTTAAAAACGGGGGCTACGCCTTAGCTAAAAGTTCGGATGAGTATTTTATGTGCCACTATAAGGGCTCTAATCTTAACCTTTTAACGGGTTTTTCAGGTACTGCGGGTGAAGCTTTGATTGATGATAAGGGTAAAATTACTCTTTTTGTTGACCCCAGATACCACGAGCAGGCTGATTTTGAAACCGAGGGTAAAAATGTTGAAGTGGTAAAACTCAAGCAGGGTGAGAGTTTTGTTAATATGATTGCAAAAAAAGTCAAATCTTCACCCCTTTATGTAAGCAATACTACGCTTTTATCTTTTGTTGAAAAACTCCGTGCAAATCTGCCTGAGGTTTATACTTATGAAGATTTCAAGGGTTTTGGCGAAAATAAAAATATAGATTTTTCAAAAGAAATATTTTTAACTTCATCATCAAAGAAATTTTGTGACAAATTAAAAATTTTAAAAAAACATATAAAAGAGCGCTATATGCTTGTGACGTCTTTAGAAGAGATTGCATATCTTACAAATCTAAGAAGTTTTCAGATGAGTGAGAATTCTACTTTTAAGTCAAAATTGCTCTTGGATTTTGAAAAAAAGAGTATTCTTTTCTGCGACCAAAAGATAAAAAATCTGCCTGAAAACCTTATGCAAGAGCCTTTAGAGGAGTTTGAAAAATATATAAAGAAAATAAAATCAAATGTGCTTATAAGCCCTGAAACTATTACAATAAAAGACTATGAGCTTATTTTAAAACCCGTTAAAATAAAGAAAAACTATATAGCCAAAATGGCGGCGATAAAAGAAAAAGCGGAAATAAAACACCTGAAAAGTGCCTTTTTGCGCTTGGATTTAGCTCTTAATTCTTTTAAAAATAAGATTAAAGCGGGTTTATCCGAATTTGAACTAAAGGAAATTTTTGAGCATGAACTTATGAAATACGGTGCAAAAGCTACAAGTTTCAAGACTATACTTGCGCTTAGCGATAACTCTTCTTCCATACATTATTCAAATTATGATAAAAATAAAATTTTAAAAAACGGGGATTTAATCCTGCTTGATTGCGGCGGATACTATGAAGAAGGGCTTGCAACAGATATTACAAGGGTTTTTCTGTGCGGAAATAAAGCCAATAAAAAACAAAAAGAAATATACACAGCCGTCCTAAGGGCGTTTTTGCACTCATACCACTCAAGCGCTACAAGCGGGGATGAGCTGGATAAAATCGCAAGAAAGATTTTAAAACCTTATGAAAAAGAGGGCTTTTTGTTCCCGCATGCACTGGGTCATGGCATAGGGATACCCGTGCATCAGATGCCGCCTGTGATTACAAGCTTAAAAGACAAAAAATTTCCTCTTCAAAATAACATGGCTCACACAATTGAGCCGGGGTTATACTGTTCAAAAAAACCGCACAAATTTGGCGTAAGACTTGAAAATAGTGTCCGGGTGACAAAAAGAGGCGAGAGAAAGTCTTTTTCAAAATTTGAATTTGAAGAGAATTTAATTGATAGAAATCTGCTTACAAAAAAAGAGCAAAAATGGCTTGATGAGTGGCAATTAGGCTGGAGAGAGTTTTGTGAAGAGCATAAAATCAACTAAAATATTTTATATTTCATTTGTTTTAATTTTTATTTTGGCGCTTTTATTGAGGCTTGATTTGTATATTTTTAACAGGCCCTTTTGGTTTGATGAAGCGGCGCTTGCGCTAAATGTCACAGATAATCCTTTCCCTTTTCTTTTTGGAGAGCTTTCATACTACCAAAGTGCGCCTGCGATGTTTCTTTTTGAGACAAAAATTTTAGTGAGCCTTTTTTCAAAGTCTGAATACGTTTTTCGCTTTATTCCTTTTGTGACGTCAATTTTCTGTATACCTGTTTTTTATTACTTTTCAAAATATTTTCTCTCAAATAAAACAGCAAGGCTTTTTGCACTGTTTTTATTTGCAATAAATACAAATTTAATCTACTACTCGGGCGAGTTTAAACCCTATGCGCTTGATGTATTTTTATCTTTAGCGCTTTTGCTTTTGGTTTTGATTTTCAAATTCAAAAAGCCTCTTTTGCTCGGGCTTTTCTTTGCTTTTGCTCTCTGGTACTCATATTCTTCAATAATTTGCGCTATTGGTGCGGCGTTAGTTCTTTTAGCGCTTGTTATAAAAACAAAAAAACACAAAAAAGAGTATTTTTTGTTTTTATTGCCGCAAATGCTTAACCTTATTCCTTTTGCGCTTCATATGAGTGCAATAGAGAAAACAAGAATTTTTATGAGCACAATATGGTCCCATGGTTATATTGAGCAAAATTTATCAAACCTTACGACTTTGTTTTTGGATAATATTTTCTATATTTTCCACCCTTACAAGTTTATTTTGCCCCAGTTTCCATACTTTTTGCCTATATTATTCGGTATTATTTGTATTTTGGGTGCAATTATTTTATACAGGCAAAATAGGTTCAAATTTTACCTCTTGTTAGCACCCTATTTTGTATTTTTGTTTTTGTCATACGGCGGGTTTTACCCTTATTATGACAGAATGACCTTGTTTTTGACGCCTGTTTTTTTAATTCTTTTTGCAAAGAGTTTTGAATTTATTTTTAAAAAGCGCTTTGGCTTTTTGGTTTTTATAGTTTTAGTTATTTTTTCAATATACCCTGCAATTACCTCGCAAAAAGTTATGAAAAATCTGCCCTCGCAAGATTTGTATACGTTTTTAAAATTAAAGGAAAATTACAAAAAAGGCGATGTCATAGTGCTTAATCAGACATCTTTGCCGCAGTTTTTATACTACAGTGCGAAGTATTCTTTTGTGTGTGAAAATATAAAAGTAGAAAAAATGTTCTACAACGCAGATGAGTACCTGATGCTTTTAAACACGCTTGATGAGAACAAAAACTACTGGTTTATGGTAAGCTCTGTTAAGTTTCCAAAAGCTGTTAATACAAGAGAAGTGATTGAATTTTGGGGCTCAAATAAGGTAAAATTTACTCATTACAATAAAGGAAAAACTGATTTATACTATGTCGGAAAATAAATTTTTTGAAATTACATCACTTCAAAATGAAATTGTAAAAGATACCGTAAAGCTGCAACAAAAAAAATACAGAAAAGACTCGGGGTTAATGCTTTTAGAGGGAGAAAAATCCGTTTTTGAGGCGCTTAATCATTCAATTGAGCTTAAGTACATAATAAGTAATGACATTGAGCTTTTAGAGCATGCTCAAAAAAACACAAAGGCAAAATTATATCTTGCAAATGATAAAGTTATGGAGAAAATTTCATCCACAAAAAGCCCCGTAAATATTTTATCTGCTGCAGTAGAGCCAAACTATAAGATAGAAGATATTTTAAAAAAAGAAAAACTTCTGCTTTTGGATAACATAAAAGATGCCGGAAACTTGGGTACGATAATACGCTCAGCCTGTGCTTTCGGGGTAGATGGGATTTTACTTTTCGGCGATTGTGTGGATGAATTTTCATCAAAAGTTATACGCTCAAGTGCGGGGAATATTTTTAAAATACCCATAGTTAAACTAAATTCAGACATGTGTCTGATGCAAAAAATCAAAAAGTCGCATAAAATTATATCGACGGTTGCACCCTACGGTAAATGGGGAAAATGTGCAAAAGACTGCACAAAAGCGACCTATGAAAAGTCCTATGTTGTTATGCTCGGCTCTGAAGCTTCGGGACTATGTAACGAATTGTTAAGCATGGCGGATGAGCATGTGACACTAATGACAAATAACGATGTAGAGTCGCTAAATCTTGCAGTGTTTGCAGGTATTTTACTCTATATTATAAATTCAAAAAATTAGACAAATTTCTTATTGCTATGAGATTTGAATTGTGTTAAAATTGTTCCGTTAAGCCTGTAGAAAGGAGCCCTAATGAAAATAGCACCAATAATGTTAAATTATGGCAAAAATAATGCTATTTCCACAAAGGGTCAATCTTTAATTAATCAAAAATCTCACTCAGTCAGGAATTATACGGGCGACGCTTGCCAGGATTTGGCTTATGCGAGCATGTTTGATAAGAAAATTGCTCGAGATTTGAAGTTGATGGGATTAATTTAGTAAATGAAACTTGCTGTTTTAGGTTTAGGTTGTTGGGGTTTGGTTTTGACAAAACTCCTTACTTCGCAATTTGATGAAGTTTGGGGATGGTCAAGAAAACAGGACTTATCTGAAGATTTGCTTTTGCACAAAAGGTCTAAAGTCCCTTTTTGTGTTGAACTTGATGAAAAGGTAAATATAACCCATGACCTAAAAAGTGCTATTGATGGCGCTGATATTATTCTTTTGGTTGTTTCAACTTCTGCCATAAGGGTTGTTTGTGAGCAGCTAAAAGAAGCAGGCATTAAAGACGAGCAGATTTTGGTTAATACTTCAAAAGGGCTTGAGCTGCCGTCATTAAAGCGCATGAGTGAAGTTATAAAAGAAGTTCTGCCTAATCAAAAATTTGCCGTTCTATCTGGCCCTACTCTAGCTCGTGAAGTGCTTGAGGGGCAGCCTACAGCAGCGTCTGTCGCATCGGATGATTTTATGGTGGCAAAATTTGTCCAACAGAATTTAAATGTTGATGGAAGATTCAGACTTTACACAAATGATGATGTTATAGGTGTAGAGTTTGGCGGAAGTTTAAAAAACGTCATTGCAATAGCTGCAGGGTTTATTTCAGAGCTTGATATGGGAGATAATGCAAAGGGCGCTATTTTAACAAGAGGCATGGCAGAAATTGTGCGCGTAGGTACTGCTCTTGGTGCAAAACCCTCGACATTTTGGGGTCTATCAGGTATGGGTGATTTAATAGCAACCTGCTCAAGCCCTCTGAGCCGTAACCACACAGTCGGTAGAATGCTTGCAAAAGGTAAAAAAATCGATGATATTTTAGCGGAACTGGGGTCAGTTGCAGAAGGTGTTAAAACTTCAAAGGCGATTTGTGAGTTGTCAGAGAAGTTAAATATCGATACACCCATATCTCATGCGATTTATGAGGCTGTTTATTCAAAAGAAAATTCAAAAGAAATATTTATGAATCTTATGTCCCGTGAGCTTAAAGCGGAAGAGACATTTAGCAGAAAATAAAAACTCCCTTTTTAAGGGAGTTTTTTTATACATTCAAATTAGGGTTGACTTTGTTTTTGAATTTTGTTGTCGAACCTTGGAATATAAGTTCAAAACTGCCTGTCGGGCCGTTTCTTTGTTTTGCGACGATTATTTGGGCTTTATTTTTTAGTTCGGGGTTTTCTTTGTCATAATATTCTTCACGATAAATAAACATTACAACGTCTGCGTCTTGCTCAATAGCGCCCGATTCACGAAGGTCAGAGAGCATAGGGCGTTTGTCTGTTCTATCTTCTACTTTACGTGATAGCTGCGACAGGGCAATGATAGGTACATCAAGCTCACGTGCTATGCCTTTTAAGCCTCTTGATATGGTTGAAATCTGCTGGTTACGGTCGTTTGAGCTTCTATCCTCAATTAACTGAAGGTAATCTATTAAAATAAGCCCCAAATCGGGGTATTTCATTTTTAATCTGCGACATTTTGCCCTTATATCAGAAATACTTACCCCCGCCGAATCATCAATAAACAAAGGCGCTTGGTGCAGTTCGTTCATGACATTTGTTATTTTTTCCCACTCATTTGCCTGCAGCTCCCCTGTTCTTACCCTTTGTGCGTCAACTTCAGCCTCAGCGCAAACTACCCTTTGCGCGAGCTGTATCTTTGACATTTCAAGAGAAAATATAACAACAGGAACATTTTGCCTTATTGCTATGTTCTGTCTGCATAGGAGTAGTGACCAGCTTGAATGTCCTGGTGTGAGCTAGTCCATGTTTCTCCATTATGCTATCGAAGTATGGACACAGATAATTGTAGAAATAGTCATCAAGTTTCTTGTAGTAAATGGTTCCATCAGCAAAAAGGCGAATGTTTGGCATCAGATCCAGCTTTGGGAATGTATACCGGAAAAAGCTTATGAGGTTAACCAATATGTCAATTTCTTCCATTACATCTTCCCAGTTTATGGTCAACGGGTAGCGTGGAAGCCCCGTCTTGCGTGTTGTAATCTCGCCAATATTTCCGTGGAGGATGTAATTTCGAGCCTGTTCCAGCTCTCTTATCTTGTTTATCAAGCCGGTTTTGTCAAACTCCATACGTGATGTGTCTGACAGATTGAAAATCGACTTGATATTTGAATTGTAGTCTTGCCTGAACAGCTTCTCTGTTTCCTTTTTGCCGGGAATCTGGTTTTTTAACTTATAGAAATAGAGCATTTCATACAATGTGCTGATGAATTGCTCGAAGCTCGCGAAGTAGGATGTGAATACTTGGAGAATGCCTGCTTCAGACGCCCATGGAGCAGTCTTCAGGTTTTCAAATCCGTTCAGGCAGGAAAGGAAATTCTGCGTATTCTTATCAAAGAAAGCATTGTATTCAAAGGGAATAATCAAGCTGTGCTCTTTGTAGGTAATATAGCAGATTGTAGTACCGAGATCATTTCGTCTAAATAATTCCAAGGTCTTGTCCATATCCGATTGCTCCCGGGAAATTGATATCCACATGAAAACTATATAATCTATGCGCCACAGGCAATTCAGCAGAGGAATGGATAGTGAACAATGCTCGATTCTGATACGGGTATAAATGCAAGATTCTGAAAAATGTTGCGAATGTCAAAGCGATATGCATGTACATGTCGATCCTATGATAAGATAGGGCGATGACGTCCTCTTCAGACAGCCTTTTCATAGACAGCATGACTCTGGCAGGAGAGGCTTCGCTTAGTGAACTTGATGAGAGGGGTCTTCGTGAACGGATTGTCGAGATGGATTCGCGGATATCCGAACTGAACGAGCGTCTCGTATCCCTTGTTGCACAACGTGACAGTCTTTCTGCTCAACTTCATCAGAAAACCGATGACATGCGGCTTCCAGCCGTTGTCCGAGACAGGAAGCCGATAGATTTCCATGATGCAATATCCAAGGCCCGGTTCATGATCGATCTCTTCTCGCCACGTCTGGATGTATATGCGACCAGAGGCCGTTCGAAATCCCCAAAAGGCGTAGGGTATTATCCCGTGTGCAGCAACCGATGGAACGACTGCTGTCCAATCCGGCAGGGCAGGGAGAGTGGAGCATTCTGCAAGACATGTGACTACAGGATCAGGCCACGGCTGACTGCAGAGGAGATTGTCCGGCGTAATCTCTCAAACCATGATGAACTGTGTCTGGGAGCCATTGGGATATACCCTCTGAAGGATGGGGATGTCTCCAGATTCGTTGCAATCGATCTCGATTCGGCTTCATGGCAGAGCGATGCACGGATGCTTGTGAAGACTGCAAGGGAAATGGGCATCACGATGCTGTGGGAACGGAGCTGCAGTGGAAATGGTGCCCATCTGTGGACTTTCTTCAGCGAAGACGTCCCGGCTTCACTTGCCCGGCGACTGGCCGCGGCCGTGATAGACAAGACACGCGAGAATGATCCTTCGCTCAGCCTGGACTCATATGACAGGATGTTTCCCTCCCAGGATTCATTGACGAAGGGTGGAATAGGCAATCTTATTCTGCTTCCGCTTGTGGCATCCGCGGCAATGCGGGGGTGTACTGTCTTCATGGATGATGACGGTTCTCCGCTTCCTCTTGGAGAGCAGCTGACATACCTTTTCACTGTCCACAGGCATTCGAAGGCGGAAGTCGAGACGATACTTCGTATCCATGATTCCGGATATTCCACTTCAGCCTCTCCGCCTCTGGACGATGAGGATATGAATCCCGGATGGGCAAGGAGAATTCCAAAACTGGAGAGAAAGGATTTCGCAGGTGGAATTGTGCTTTACCTGTCAAGCGGAGTAAGCCTCGACAGGAACGTGTTGTCCACAAAGGCGCAGGAGGCGTTCAGGAGAATGGCGACTATAGCCAACCCGGAATACTACAAGACCCTGGCACGCAACGATGGACACGCTGGAGGTATCGCTTCCCGGATACCTCTGTATGAGGAGAACGACAGAGTACTGAAGCTTCCTCGGGGACTGCTTCATGCCGTGGAGGCTGTTCTCAAGACAGCTGGAGTCGACTATGTGGTTGAAGATCATCGATACAGCATCTGCGATTTCCAGGCGCGGGGCCGTAAGGAGCTTTGGCCACGGCAGATGGATGCGCTCGAGAAGATTCTAGAGTCGGATATCGGGATATTGGCCGGTGCAACAGGTTTCGGGAAGACTTATGTGGCCTTGTCCGCCGCCATGAGACGCATGGAGCGTACGCTTGTCATTGTCCCCTCTCGTAATCTTCTTGACAAGTGGGCCGAGAAGATACGGCAGCTGATTGAAATCGAGACCGTCTCCGCGATGAAGACAGAAAAAGGGCGGAGCCGGAAGGCGCCTGGAATACTTGGAGGTGGGCATGACCGGCTCTCCGGAGTACTCGACATCGTGACGCTGCAGACACTCTCTGCAAGAATCGAGTCGGGTGATTTCGATTTCGCCCTGGGCTATGGATTCGTGATAGTCGACGAGTGTCATCATATCGCGGCACAGAAATCCAGGTTCGTCCTCGAGCACCTTGCTCCGAAATATGTCCTCGGTCTTTCTGCAACTGTCAAACGGGCCGATGGTCTTGAACGTATCGTATATTCCCAATGTGGACCTGTCGTCTACCATGTATCAGCTGCACAGCTTGCGTATGAACGGGGGATGATGCAACGGTATGTACCCCGTTTCCTCGAGACCACGGTATCCGGAGACAGAAGGAACACTTCGTTCTCCATATTGATGGATGAGCTTTCATGCAATGAGGACAGGTCCGCTGCAATCGCAGAGGATATCGCAACGGCTTACCATGCCGGGCATAGGATTCTTGTATTCACCCGAAGACTCGAGCAGAACAGTTCTCTTTCCGATGCTCTTGGCAGGTCGGGAATCCCGTGCATCGTCCTTGACAGCTCAGTGTCAAGGAAGGAGGCCAGGACGATTCTTGAGGATGTGCAAAGCTCAGCCCGACCGGAAGTGCTGATTGCAACCGACAAGCTGCTTGGGGAAGGAGTGGATCTGCCGAACCTCGATACTCTGTTCCTTGCATCTCCATTCAAACAGGAGAGAGTAGTACAGCAAT
>CASDXV010000004.1 GCA_949285255.1 uncultured bacterium
AAACTATCTGTAGTATCTTTTCTGTTTCTTGAGTAACATGTACCTAATGGTGTTGTTTGTGATGTTGATGTTCCGTTATCATACGCTTCACCATTAGCAGTAGTGCTTGCTCCATTACCTCCTAATCCTCCTTTTACATAATATGTTCCTAACTCAACACTACCTCTTTTATGAACAATCTTTGTAGTTCCGCCCTGACTTCCTTTAGTTCTTGCAGCTCCGCCATTACCACCAGAACCTATTGTTATTTCAAACACATCTTTAGGCAGAACATTAATTGTTTTCTCCATTACAGCGCCTGATGCGCCACCAGCCCCTGAGTATTGAAACCAACTATCAAGTTCATATGCGCAGAAGACGGATGAAGCCAATAGGGGGCTTAGCGATTCTTTAATTTCATTTGTTGCTTTACACCTAAAATCAAATTCATAGTTATCTTCAAGGTGGACTTTTGTAGGATAAGCATAAGAGTTATATGAACCTGGAGCCCAGTTTTGAGATGACATTGAACACTTAGCAGTGTTTGTAAATACATAGCCATCTCCACCAGGATTATCACATCCGCAGGGCAAGCCTGGCAAAGCGCAAGTACAGGTGTCAAGTCCACCAGCTCCATATTTATGCGCGTTTAAAATTCTTGTTGCTTCCGTGTGAGTAACTAATCTAATTTTTCCACCATATTTACTTGGAACTCCATATTTATTACCAAAAAAAGCTGAGTTAGCTATAACTGAATCTAACTGACACCAACTTTTTGCAGCCTGATATGTACAAACTGTTCTGTTGCACCCGGATGCACCTCCTGCAGGAGATGCTGTACAGCCTGCTGTGCTTATTCCTGTCCAACAGCAAATATCAGAATTACAAGTTACGCCTTTTGCAACTGTTGTTATATCCCCACGAGCTGAACTATTAGGCGGGCTTTGTGGTTCTGATATGCAAATATCTCTATTATTGTCTGCCATAGCGACAAGTTTATTGGTTTTGCTTACACAGTTTTCACTTGCTGTTCTGGCGTTGCCTCCCCCGCCTCCGCCGCCTGAGCCTGTGATAGTTAGTGTAACTTCATTAACTCCTGAGGGTATTGTCCAGTTGGTCGTACTTGTAAAGGAAATGTCTTTTTCAACATACGTTGAACCTGCTCCTGCGCCACCGCCGCCTGAGCCTTGGATAAATAATGTATTAATACCAATAGGAACATCAAAAGTATAAGTGCCGGGGTTTGTATATATTTCAAGACCTTTCCTGTTATCAGTCTGTACGCTAACGGTATCTTTCATTCTTTTTGTTATAACGGGAGCTAAGGCTACCATAATAACCGATATTACAAGGACAGCTGTTAATAATTCAGCCAAAGTAAAAGCAGCAGCATAAAAACTGCGACGTTTTCGCATAAAATTTAATCTAAACAACATTTTCTCCAGTATTTTTTAATCTTTACCAAATATTATAATAATGTATACGATAAAAATCAAGCGATTATTTAATGTGAAGATTATGTTATATAAAACACAACTAGACTATTCTTATACTGTAGGAAATACGGTAATAAAAAATGGATGAAGCAAAATACAAAGCAGCTCTTGGCGAAAATATAAGAAGAATTAGAAAAAACAGAAAACTCACTCAAGATACATTTAGTGAAAAAATTGGCATTGAACCATCAAGCCTAAGTAATATTGAAAACGGCAAAAGCTTTCCCTCTACCCTTACGATAATTCAAATTCAACAGCAATTTGACGTAAGGCCTGAAGAGATTTTTGACATAGAATACTTAAACAACATCAAAAATATTGAAGATGATATACATCAAACAGTAGAAAGTCTTGATACAGAACGCAAAAGAACACTTTGGAGAATAATTAAAGCGCTTGATTATCAGACAGATTAACTTGCATTTTAAAAACAGATTGTATTAGAATTAACATATTCTGTCGGAGTGGCGAAATGGTAGACGCGCATGTTTCAGGAGCATGTGGAGCAATCCGTGAGGGTTCAAGTCCCTCCTTCGACAGATTTCTATTTCCTCTAAAGCAATGCAGGTAAATTATTCATCCTATGTGCTGTCCAATAAAGCCTTATAAAAAAGCACGCAACGTGTTGAATTGAATCCACCCTTACCCACTGGCGAGTTGCTTTAAATCGAATAGAATCAAGCGACTTTGAGGGTTTTTTGTGTGAATAATTTGCCCTTTCACAGTTAAACAAATGAAACTGACACATTGCAGCCCTTTTACAGGCGTCTAAAATTTCTTGCTCAAGCTCATTTTCACCCATTTTATGCGCCAAGTAATATGAAGCAATTAAGCCCTCACAGCGAGCGCCGTCAGGGTAATAGTGGTCGCCATAGTCATAATACATACCGCCCTCATAATCTATATATGGACTATCATCCCTTTTATACATTCTTTTCATCATCTCTTTTGCGTCATTGTATACAAAATTCAGATGATTTTGTTTAACAAAATCAGGATAATCCGCCCACTCTTCAATTGCTTGCATAAGCCAAGCATCAGATGGAAGTGCTGTAAACAAATGAGAATATCTCTTTGGACGCTCATCTACTATCCAATCCATTGCCACTCTTGTTTTTTCAACAACAAGATTTTTAAGTTCTTCATCATCTCTAAAATGATTTGCAAAAAGCCCGAGTCCAAGTAGCGCTTCACCGGGGTAATAAAAAGAAAATGTCTCCATGCGCTCTTTATCAGACATATTAAGCAGAGGCTTACCGTTTTGATAAGAAGGGTGAATATAATAACCCATAAACTCGCCCTCAGGGGTCATACGGGATAATATATGACGCGCAAAGCCTTTTATATATTCATCATAAATCTTCTCACCCGTTGCTATTCTATACTGCATCATGGCAACAAGCGCCATACCGCTGCCGCCTAATTTACTTTTCTGATTATAATAAGCATGATATGCAATTTTACCTTCTACTATATGTTCTTTAACGGTAGTTACGGTAAAATCCAGTGCTCTTTTAGCAGCATCAATGAACTTTTTATCCCCTGTGTGACTATAAGCTCTAATTAGTGTTATCGCCCCGCCGCAATGCCTCAAGTCATTGTAGTATCTGTCATTTTCAGGGCGAGTGGGGTGTTCGTGGTCTTTTGTAGAGTCCTCGCTGCAGTCATAGTAGTACAAAAACCTGCCGTCATCTTGCATATTTTTAATAAGCCAGTTAGCCGAGCGCTCAAACTGATTTATTAAAATATCAAAATCAAACTCGTTATACATTACATTGCCTCGATACAAAGGGATGCACTCATCTTTATAAGAAACAAAAGCACGAGTGTTAATAAGGTAAAACTTCCAGTCTTTTTGCAGAGCAAGGAGTTTAATTCTTTCTGAAATTTTATTTGTAATTTTAGCAATCGGTGTTTTTCTAAGTACTGAATTTAGTGCACTTTTAAAGCCCATATGAGATTCGCTTATTGCATCTGTAGGCATAAAATAATAAGATTTTTTAGCATCGTTAATCTCAATACCGTCAATACCTGGTTCAAAGCGAAGCGAGTCAAATTTCCTTGAGTGGATTTTATTATAAGAAAGCTCACGGCGAGATATGATATATTCCAGTAATATCCTGCATTTTGAACTATCTGATATATGAAAATTAGAAAAAGATTTGTTTTTCCTTAACATAGAAACAATTCTTACGAGAGTTTCTTTAAGTGTTGCTCTTTTTGAGCCAAAGCGGATAGGCTTATTGCCTTCTTCAAAAAGAGTGACGTACATAAAAGTTAGGTTTGGGTTGTAATTTATAATTTTATTAACACTTTCAAAATCGCACTCAAGCAAAGAATCTTCACAAAGAGATTTCCTGAGTGCAAGTAAAAGCTCGTTAATGTGCGTAAAATCCTGCTCAAAAAACTCTCTTGCATTATCATTTTGTGTTTTAAAATTCACTTTTTTATTCATCCGATACACTACTATAGTGCTATATTATAGCATATTTATAAAATTTTTATACAAAAAACTTAACAAAAGCAGTTTTTCGATTTGTGAAGAATTATAAAAAATGCTATTATTGTTGCGACAATTAAATAGGAGTAAATATGAGCAACTACATTGAAAGCGTACTGGACATTACGAAGAAAAAAAACACGTGGGAAAAAGAATTTATCCAAGCCGTTAGCGAAGTACTTGAAACACTTAAACCGGTTGTAGAGCGCCATGGGGAGTATGAAAAAACAGCACTTCTTGAAAGACTTGTAGAGCCTGAAAGAATTATTTCATTCAGAGTTCCTTGGATTGATGACAACGGTAAAGTTCAAGTTAACAGAGGTTTTAGGGTACAATTTAACGGTGCAATAGGCCCTTACAAAGGCGGCTTGAGATTTCACCCAAGCGTAAACCAAAGCATTATGAAGTTCTTAGCGTTTGAACAAATCTTTAAAAACGCTCTTACGGGACTTCCAATCGGCGGCGGCAAAGGCGGTTCTGACTTTGACCCTAAAGGTAAATCTGATAATGAAATTATGAGCTTCTGCCAAAGCTTTATGAATGAATTACAAAAACACATCGGCCATGACCTTGATGTACCTGCAGGCGACATTGGCGTTGGAGCAAGAGAAATCGGATATCTCTTTGGTCAATACAGAAAAATCAGAAACACATTTGAAGCAGGTGTACTGACCGGTAAAGGACTTGACTACGGCGGTTCTTTAGCAAGAAAAGAAGCTACAGGCTATGGCTTAATATACTACATGAGAGAAATGCTAAAAGCTAACAACTTAAACTTCAAAGACAAAGTTGTTACAATTTCAGGTTCAGGTAATGTTGCAATATATGCTGCCGAAAAAGTAGCTCAATACGGTGCAAAAGTTGTCGCAATGAGCGATTCTAACGGTTGTATTTATGACAAAAACGGCATTGACCTTGATGAAATTAAACGCTTAAAAGAAGTTGAGCGACTGAGAATAAAAGAATACCTCAAAAAACACCCTGAAGCTGAATATATGGAAAACAAAGAGGGTGAAACACCTGCAGTGTACACAATTAAGGCTGATATTGCACTTCCTTGTGCAACTCAAAACGATATCAACCAAAAAACTGCGGAAATTATGGTTAAAAACGGTGTTATCGCAGTTGGTGAAGGCGCAAATATGCCAACTGATATTGACGCTATTAACTACTTCCTTAAAAACAATGTGTTACTTGCTCCCGCAAAAGCAGCAAACGCAGGCGGTGTAGCAACTTCAGCACTTGAAATGAGCCAAAACAGTATGAGATTGTCTTGGACTTTTGAAGAAGTTGACCAAAAACTTGATGGTATTATGACAAACATCTTTAACGCTTGTAAAGAAACAGCTGATGAATACGGACTTGGTACAAATTATGTAGCAGGTGCAAACATCGCAGCATTTAAGCGCGTTGCAGGCGCTATGATGGCTCAAGGTGTTATTTAGTTTGACACTTTAAAAAATACTTTAATGCCGCTTAAATATAAGCGGCATTTTTTTAAATTAAAAAATTATTTAAAACAATCTTGAGCAACAACTCTATAAATGCCACCATCAGATAGCGATTTATCGCTTCTTAACTCAACTATAAGCTTAGATGAAGATTGGTCATTATTGGCATTTTGAGCTTCAAGCGCCTTTTGTTTTGCAACTTTTTTCTCTGTGACGCGCCTATTGTATGCAGGTAAAATCAAACCAAGAGAAATAATTGAAAAACCAAGACTTGCTATCTCACACAATGAGCGCATATTTTTAGCATTAGGTAAAACCTCATCAAATGACTTGAGTGAAGTCTTTTTAACCCAGTTGCCCGCTTTTTTAAAGAAAGAATCATCAGGTTTTGAAACTTCAAGCCTATTTAAGAGCTTAATATCAGGTCGTTTTTTCTCAATTATTGACGCTGCAATTTTTGCGGCATAGTCACCCAAAAAATATAACCCAGCAAAAGATGCCATATCCCTTACTGTTGTTTCTCTTAATTCGTTTGAATCTTCTGAGGCAAAAATTCTGCTTACAAAAGTGGCGGTTGCAATCCATCTGCACTGGTCAACAGTCGGGAACATCCCCTTAAACTGAAACACTTTCATAGTCGGCATTTTCATCATGGAAAGAAGTGCAAGGCCAACTGATGCGCCTGTTGCAAGAAGCTTCTGGCCAAAAAACTTGCTCTTCTCAGCCGGTGTCATTTCTTTATGCGTGCCGCCTTTTTCAAAATCCTTATAAATAGGTGCACCTTTTTGCTTGTATTTATGCCTTGTAATTGCCCTATTTATAGACTGCATAGACATTGCAATAGGGATAATTATACCTAAACCTAAGATACTCTTATAATTAACAAGTTTGGTTGCTTGCTTTTTAAATGTATCAAGATTAGCTCTTACAGCATCATCACTAAATCTTCTTGCAATATCGGTAGTATCTCTTAGAATTTCAGATAAATTTGAACCAAAGATTTTATCCGAACCGGAAAATCTAAGCGTATTTGTCGCATGAGTATTTTGTGAAATTACATCAGAAGCCTTTGACAATAGTTCTTTAACTGTCTTTTTACCCTTTGTTGAACTATATACAGCTTGTGTTAAAAGCTCTGTTGCCTCTTCAAGTTTTTCTTTAGACAATTTTTCGGAAAATTTTATCCAATTGTTACCGTCTAAACCCTCTAAAGATGCTATAATGCTTCTAAAGAATGAAGAAATTTCATCTTTTGAAGTTGATTTTAAATCAGGGTTAATAACGCCTTTAAAAATATCAACATATTTATCAAGACTTTCACCATTTGCCCAAGAGGAAGACATGTTAGTGTTTTTGAATAAATTACTCATTATTGGTTTATTCAAAAACTTTGAAACGCCAAGAACTATAAAAGAGGGCATTAAACAGTTTACAAAAAGACCGGAGTTTTCCCTTCTAAATGTTTCCATTGCAGCAGGAATACCGGTTTTTAAATCTACAACGGTACGCGGAATATTTGTAGCAACAGTATCTGTAAAAGACACACCAACCATAGGGTACTTGTTGCATAGCTCCAGACCTTTTGTTGCTAAATCTAAAACTCCCGAGCCTTTAAAATTTTGTTTATTTATATTTTGTTGATTAATTGACTTAATTTTCATGGCTAATAATAAATAATATAATCAGTTGATGACAAAACCGTACGACATACAATTAAAGCACAAAAAAATAAAAAGTTCCGAATTTTTATAAATTCTTTATTTTTTCTGCTTACCTATAGACTTAATAACCCCCCTGGGATTAACAGAATAGTCGATAACTTGGATTATACCTTCTTTTGCCGGTCTTATTATTTTATCCAGTTTGCCGTTTCTAAATTGAGTAAGTCCACCGCCTTCTGTCAGGTAAGTATGAACAATATTATCAAACTCTTTTATTGCAAGACAGGTTATTTTATCTTGACTGTCATATATATATCTTTTTTGCATTATAAATCTCTTACCAATTGAGTCAAAGTTGGTAACAGTTCTTAATTTGCCTTCATAATAGGATAAAGTAGAAACAGTATTATTGTCAAAATATTTTATAATCTTTCCATTAAAAGGTTCACCTTTATAAAAGGCGTAACCCAACTTAAAAACACCTTTTTTTCTAAATTCTTCCATTTGAAGTTTTGGCAAGTCATAGTTTTTTCCCGTTTTTAATGCTATACCTGCCGCTGCAAGAGCTGCAAGCGATACAAGAGCAATTTCTAGTAAATGCGCCTTTGTTGCAGTTTTTTCATCTTGAAAGATATTATCACCTATATAATATTCTTTCATTTCATTCTTAAACGCGATTAGCCTATTCTTTATTATAGCTGGGGATATATTCAAAGTAATACCTTTCACAAATGCGTATGCGAATTTTTACAAAAGTATAAAACCCCTAAATATAAAAAATTGCCTTTTAAGAATTTAACTTATTTTTTAGGTTTTTAACCGTTTTTTCAATATCATTTGAATTCATTATAGCTCTTACAAGTGCCACCCTCTTTGCACCATATGATATGACTTCATCTATTGTATTTTCATCAATTGAACCTATAGCATAAAACGGTATTTTAATATTTTGAACTACCCATTTTAAATAATCTAATCCTGCGGCCTCTCTGTTTGGTTTAGTAGGTGTTTTATATACTGGCCCTACTCCTATATAGTCCGCCCCGCCCTCAACCGCTAAAATAGCGTCAGAACTTTTATGGGTTGAAATTCCTATAATCATTTTTTCACCCAAAATTTCTCTTGCGTGTTTTATATCCACATCATCCTGCCCTAAGTGCACACCGTCAGCTTTTACGATTTGAGCAATGTCTATTCTGTCATTTACAATAAAAATTGCCCCATATTCGCTGCACAACTGCCTTATGACTTTACCGTATTCAATAATCTTTGATGCAGGCTTGCTTTTTTCTCTCAACTGTACAATATCGACACCTGACTTTATTGCAAGGGCAACTCTGTCTAAGAACTCCTCATCAGATGAAAAATTATCCGAATTAGTAACAAGGTAGAGGTTTTTATCTTTTAGCAAATATTTTTTTATATCCATTTTAAATCTTTCATTCATTTTCTTTTCTATTGTGTAAATTTTATACCTAAAATCATCTGATAAGTTTCCATACTCGCTTAAAACCCTCAGCGCCTGCTCTAACCTTTTAAAATTAGAGCGAAAAATCTGCTCTACACTTGCATTTTCTCTTGATAATTTAGTAGGGTTTTTTGTATCAACCCCGACGTCATCCTGAGTATTTCTTGAAAACAAAAGCTCATCATATTTATCATCAAAAAAAGTACAGACACTATGCCTGATATTTTTTAATTCTTCAGATAAGGTTTTATTATCAAAATAAAATCTTGCAATTTCCTCCAATACACGAAGTGCCTCTGTTGCGCGGTTTAGATTGGCATCTGTTATTCTGTTCAATATTCCTCCAAAAAATACTGCCTATGTGATTATATAACAAAGATTATGGTTTATTAAGGGCATTAGTTTTAATTTTTGAATATGAAATATAATCTTAAAAATAATAACCTTGATGAACTGATTAGCCTTGCACAAAAAGGTGATATGGAGGCGCTTGAAGAGATAATCAGACGCCAGCAGAAAAATGTTTTTGCTACCCTTTACTATCTTGACGCAAAGCCAGATGAAATTATGGATTTGACGCAAGAAATTCTATTCAAAGTTGCAAAAAACATAAAAAAACTCAAAAACCCAAGAACCTTTAAATCTTGGCTAAATCAAATAATAATTAATCAGTTTTACGATACACTAAGAAAAAAACAAAAAACCATAAAAAAAGTTTGTCTTGATAATGACGAAGAAAAAATAAAATTTGAAATTCCCGATTTTGCATCAAATCCTTATCAAAGAATTATTGATAAAGAACTTGAAAAAGCTATAAAAAATTCCATTCATAAACTGCCCGACCCTTTTAAAGCAGCAATAATTATGCGGGAATTACAAGGCTTAAGTTATGAAGAAATTGCAAGGGCCACAAATAGTAACATCGGAACAGTAAAGTCAAGAATTGCAAGAGCAAGACTTAAACTGCAAGAGTACTTAAAGCCGTACATAAGCTAGAAGGAGAGAAAATGCTGAAAGGAAATCTAACCTGCGAAGACATTTCAAGACTTATAATCCCATATATTGATGATAAGCTGACAACAAACAAGCGTAACAGGGTGGCAATGCACCTTAGAAACTGCCCTTTTTGTATGGAAAAATACAGAATTATAAAAACCCTTCTTGATTCAATAAAAAATAAACACCTTGAAAGGGCTAAAAAATTTAGACAATACAGGCTTTTAAGCGCATATTGTGATAATGAAGTTTCAAGTCATACAAAAGAAAAAATAGAATCATCACTTGCGCTTTCATGCGAATTGGTACAAAGAACGCTTAAAATTAACTCACTTAGAAAAGCTCTAAATCAAACATTTGAAAACAAATTTGCAAATTTAGAACTTGGACTTGAAAAGAAAGTCATTGAAAGGCTGAAAAATGAGAATATTTTCTACAAAATAAGAAAATTCTTTCTGCCCTAATTGCGTTCTTTAACGGTAATTTCAACCACAACTCCGTTAGCCCTTAAAGCCTCTATAAAACTATCGGCTGCTTGTTTTTGTACTTGTTGGGGCACAACACGCAAAAGCTCTACGGTTTTTGAAATAACAGGGTCTTTGTCATACCACCTGTTACCGTTAAAAGGTTTAACCATTTCATAAAATCTATCCAGAGCCTCTTTTGAAACCTGCTCTTCTACTTTTTGTAAAAAAATCTCAGCCTGAGAGCGAAGCTCATTTTGATAATTCTTCAAAAGATTAATAACTTCAATTAATAAAGGGTCGTAATCATACCAGCGTTTATACTTATGAGTCAACTCTACCTCCCGTAGTTTCCGGCATATTCTCCGAAACTCTGGAGACACAAACGCCCAAACCTTTTAATTTTTCGGTAAATTTTTCATAACCTCTGTCAATGTGGTTAAGTCCGTTTATCTCACTTTCACCACGTGCCATAATAGCGGCTACAACAAGCGCTGCACCTGCTCTTAAATCAGGAGCGGTGACAGATGTGCCTACAAGATAGTCAACACCTTTAATTATCGCATGGTTTTTGCTCAGCTTAATATTTGCACCCATTTTCCAGAGTTCATTTACATGCATAAACCTGTTTTCATACAAACTCTCTGTTACAACGCTTATACCGTTTGAAGTTGACAACAGTGCCATTGCAAGAGCTTGCAAGTCAGTTGGAAACCCGGGGTACGGTTGAGTTATAAAGTTCATAGGCAATAACCTTGAATTAGAAGAAACCTCCATAACATTTGGTTCAAGGAGTTTAATCTTAGCTCCCATTTCAAGAAGTTTGCCAGTAAAAATTGTTAAGTGGTTTGGAAATACGTTTTTTATAATACCATGACCTCGAGATGCTATAATTGCACTCATATAAGTGCCGGCTTCAATTCTATCAGATATTGTAGTGTATTCCACACCGTGCAAGTCTTCTAACTTTACACCGCAAATTGAGATTTCATTTGTACCCGCACCTTCAATTTGAGCACCCATGGCCTTAAGAAAGTTTGCCAAATCAACAATCTCAGGCTCTTGAGCAGCATTTTGTATTCTTGTTACACCATTAGCCAAAACTGCAGCCAGCATAATATTTTCTGTCGCTCCTACAGATGGAATATCAAGACAAATGTCAGCACCATTTAACTCAAGCGCTTTTGCGTTAACATAACCCTGTTCAATTTTACAGGTTGCGCCAAGTGCCTCAAGCCCTTTAATATGAAAATTAACTCTTCTTTCGCCGATTTTACAACCGCCGGGGAGTGCAACTTTTGCCTCTTTCATTCTGCCGACAAGCGAGCCTAAAACTACAAAAGAGGCACGCATTTTGCTTACAAACTTATCTGAGGCAACCACACTTGTTAAGTTTCTGGCATCAATTTCTACAGTTTTATTTGTTTTATCATAAATACATTTTGCGCCTAAACACTCAAGAACATCAAGCATAATCTCAACATCTGTAAGCTCGGGCACATTATAGATTTTTGAAACATCTTTTGCAAGCAAAGCAGCAGCCATAAGCTTAAGTACAGCGTTTTTTGCGCCGCTTATACTTACTTCGCCCTCAAGAGGACGTGAACCGCTTATTATTAATTTTTCGCTCAAGATGCCTCCATTTCAACTTATATTCTAATACAAGAATAAAAGTTTGAAAATAGTCTTAACATTTTTGACTACTTTACACCAAAAACGCGGGCAACTTCTTCTCTGTCATCAAAATGTATAGTTCTGTCTTTTAAAATTTGATAATCTTCATGCCCTTTGCCTGCGACAATTACAACATCTTTATCGGTTGCTATGGTTTTTAACATTTCAATAGCTGCTGCTCTATCAGGCTCAACGAAAACGGTTTTAGGATTTATCAATTTTAAACCCGATAAAATATCCGTAATAATCTGCTGCGGGTCTTCTGAGCGCGGGTTATCTGATGTTATAACAACTTTATCACTTAAAGACTGAGCAATTTTACCCATTTTAGGGCGCTTTGTTGCATCCCTGTCCCCACCGCAGCCAAAAAGGCAAATTAAACTGCCATCTTTTGGAGTCAGTTCTCTTGCAGCCCTGAGAATATTTTCAAGCCCGTCAGGGGTATGTGCGTAGTCAACTATTACAAGAGGTGTCGTACAGACTATTTCAAAGCGTCCCGCAACGCTTCTTGTGCTCTCTAAAGCTGCCCTAGATACTTCAAGAGAAATATTGTTTGCAAGAGCACAGCCAATTGCTGCAAGAGCATTATAAACGCTAAACATTCCATTTAACATTAGCTTAATTTGTATCTTTTGACTCTCAAATTCGCAACTAAAACTAACGCCTGAGGATGTAAATTCAATATCTTTTGCCATAAGGTCAGAGTTGTTTTTTACACCATATGTAATAACCTTAACACCCTTTGGTACCCTGTCTAACAGTCTTTTTGCATATTTATCGTCATTGTTAATCACCGCATAAGAATCTTCTTCAAGTGCTTCAAAGAGTTTTGCTTTAGCATTAAAATAATTATCCATTGTGATGTGGAAATCCAAGTGGTCTTGGGTAAGATTTGTAAATACCGCACCTGAGAACTTACACTTTCTGACTCTATGCTGCTCAAGCGAGTGGGAGCTAACTTCCGTTACAACATTTAAAATGTCTGATTTTAAAATCTTTTGAAGCGTATGCTGTAACTCAGGCGCCTGAGGAGTAGTGTGTTTTGCCTCAAAATACTCACTTGAAGAAGATAATTTGTAACCAAGTGTACCTATTAAGGCACATTTTTTTGAATTTTGTTCAAAAATCTTTTGGATAAGGTGAGTTACCGTAGTTTTACCGTTAGTACCCGTTACACCTATTAAATTCAATTCGCGAGAAGGGTTATGGTAAAAGCAGGCAGATAAATCTGCGATTTTTTCTTGAGTGGATTTTACGATAAGCTGAGGGATTTCAATATTCAGGGGTCTTTCGCACATAAGAGCCACAGCGCCTTTTTCAAACGCTTTTTGTGCGAAGTTGTGACCGTCAACGTGCTCGCCTTTTAAACAAACAAAAATTTCATGAGAATTTATGGTATTTGAATTATAAGAAATTCCAAGTATATCAACATCTTTAAAATTTAAAACCTCAATTGGTTCAACTTCTTTTATAATTTTGCTTAATTCCATGTTTAATACCCCGTGTATGGTGATGTACAAATATTCTACTCTTAAATGCCTGATTTGTTAACAACTTTTTTCTTATCAGGATTTAAATTCATAATTTTAACAAGCTCAGTTGTAATATCTTTAAATATAGGCGCCGCAACAGTTGAGCCCCATATGGCTTCACCCCCTGGGCTATCAACAACTACATAAACAAGAACTCTTGGATTGGTTGCGGGCAAAAAGCCAACCATGGATGTGTATAATTTATTTGAATACCCTGCCCCATTATCTAAAGGTCGCCTTGAAGTACCAGTTTTTGCAGCAATATAATATTCATCCATTTTTGCAATACTTTTACCATTCTCCATAGATTCAACCAAGATTGAAGTCAAATCTTTTGCAGACTGCTCACTCATAACCCTGCGCTCAATTACTTTTTGAGGCAAAATCTCGGGCGAATATTTGATAACATGAGGGGTAATCCAAACACCGTTATTTGCAATTGCAGCAACAGCTGATGCCATCTGAATTGCAGTAACGGAAGCACCATAACCGTAGCCCATAGCACCATGGGTTGCAACATCCCAGCTTTTAGGAAGCGGCAATATACCTGAAGACTCTCCGGGCAAATCAATACCTGTTATTTCACCAAAATTAAAAGTTCTAAGAGTGTCGTAGAACTCTTGAGGTGTCATCATCTGGGCAACTTTAGCACTTGCTACGTTACTTGAGTGCTCAAAAAGATACACTAAATCAATCAGTCCGGGGTTTTTATTTCTGTCATAATCATAGTTTTTAATCTCCCACCAGCCGATTTTCATTTTACCTGTATCAAGGATTCTTGTATTTTTATTAACTTTGCCGTTAATCATAGCACATGCTACCGTTATAACTTTAAAAGTTGACCCCGGGGGGTAAACATCAGTTATTGCCCAGTTTTTCATATCATTCATGGAATATTTTTGATAGTTGTTCGGGTCATAATAAGGATACGCCGCAAGTGCCAGAACTTCACCTGTTTTTGGGTCAAGAACAATAACTGCACCCCTAAGTGCTTTTGTCTTTTGAACGGTTTTATTTAAGTATTTTTCACAAATATGCTGAACCGCAGAATCAATAGTTAAGTTAAGTGTTTTACCTTTAATGGGTGCTGCGATATCCTCGGGGTTGGTATTGAAATTATAAATAATATCACCATTTGGAGTCTTTTCGTATGAAATATTTTTATCAAAGTACTCAAGATACTCTTTTGCAACGTACTCTATTCCACCAGCAACATCAGCGTCAGGATTATAATACCCTAGGATGTGTGAAGCTAAAGAACCCTGAGGGTAAACCCTTTTGTTTTTTACTTCAAGAGAAAGTTCTCTAAGTCTTTTTGCCTTAATAGCTTCAGCCACTTTTCTGTCAAGCCCGTTTTTTACCCTGATTACAGAATCAGAGGAAGAAAGTTTCTTGGCAAGAGACGATACCTGAATATTAATCAAAGGAGATAAAATCTCAGCCAGCTCTTGAGGTGTATGGTCATAATACATAGGATGAGCAAACAAATCAAAAGAAGTATTATCTGATGCCAGTTTAAAACCATTTCTGTCAAGTATTTCACCCCTTAAAACAAACAGTTTTGAAGAACGCTGGGTTTTTGCACGTTCTCTATAGTGTCTTATATCAAAAACCTGAATTAAAAAAAGATAGATTAAAAGAACAGCTATAAAAGAACTGAAGAAAAATTGCAAACAACCAATTCGTTTGTCGAACTTTTTATACCTGTCTTTACTCATATGATATTAATAACCCATAGACCATGCTTTTTTCTGGTTATTTTCCTGCTTGTCAAAATCAACACTTGGAATTTGAGCCGCAGAAAGTTCGACCACTTTCGTTGCTCTTTGCAACATGTTTGATTTTGCTACAGCCATATCAACATTATAATAAGACTGAAGATTATCAAGTTTATTTTGCAAATCTTCGTTTTCATAGTTAAGAGTAAGGGTTTCTTTTCTGATTTGATTTAGTTTGACCTCACCCATGGTTACAAAATAATAACTGACAAGACAAACCATTACAAGAAAACCGAGCAATGAACACAATGCCCTGTTTACTCTTGCTATAGCCATTTCTTTATATGATTTTTCTTTTATAAAATAACCACTTATAATTTGACTATCGCCCTGTAATTTCTGCCCTTGATTTGAAACAGAAATGTTTGTTTCTATGGGATGCTGCAAACTTCCATGTACCCTGCGAAGAGGCATGTCTACATGTTTTTTATTTTTATTATTTTTATTATCTCTATTAAAAGAAAGGGAACTCAAGTTTTCTCTCCTGAAATTTCAAACTCTTCTTGCAACTCTAAGTTTTGCACTCCTTGACGGAGGATTAGCTTTTACTTCATTCTCAGACGCACTGAGAGGTTTCTTATTTACTAACTCTAACATCTTCCCGCCACAGCAGCAGACAGGAACGCCCCTATCACATCTGCAATTTAGAGAAAAATTCCTCAGTACTGACTTTGCCACCCTATCTTCCAAAGAATGGAAAGTCAACACACTTATTATAGCACCAGTGTCTAATAATGTAACCACTTCTTTCAATGTATTTTCAAAATTTAACAACTCGTTATTTACTTCAATTCTAATTGCTTGAAACACGCGGGTTGCAGGGTGAATTTTGGAATTTACATGCGGTGTTGATTTTTTAATAATATCTGCTAATTCCATTGTCGTATTAATCGGTCTTGAATTAACAATAGCGCGTGCAATCCTTTTAGAGAAGTGTTCTTCGCCATATTTAGAAAAAATTTCCACAAGTTCACGCTCTTTATATTTGTTTACAACATCCCATGCGCTAAAATTCGAGCTTGTATTAAAACGCATATCAAGAGGAGCATCTTTCATAAAAGAAAAACCTCTGGCAGCAGTTGTCAGTTGATGATAAGACGCTCCAAGGTCAAAGATGATACCGCCAGTTATTTTTTCAATTCCTAAATCTTTTAGATTTTTTGCGATATTTACATAACTGTCATTAATAATCGTAAGATTGTCATATTCTCTAAGACGCTTTTTTGAAGCATTAATAGCGTCCATATCTACATCAAAAGATATTAATCTGCCTTTTTTTGAGATTTTTTTTAAAATCAACTCACTATGTCCGCCACCGCCAAGAGTAGCATCAACAAAAATTTTATCCGAACCGTCACAATTAAGAGCGTCTACGGTTTCATTAAGCATAACAGTATAGTGGTTGAATTTTTCCATAAAAAAATTATACACTAATCAAAAAATCTGTAATAAAAAAGCGCAAATATGGCATGCAACGCGTCTTTTGCCGTTATCTTTTTACCCTCATGATATGCTCTTCCAAAGTATGAAATTGGTACTTCTTTTATTTTTATACCCTTTTTAGAAATCTTAGCCGTAATTTCAGGCTCAAATTCAAATCTTGTGGATTTTATATTTATACCCGAAAGCGCTTCTTTTTTAAAAGCTTTATAGCATGTTTCCATATCAGTAATTTTTGTGCCGTACAGAATGTTTGTCAAAAAAGTCAAAAAATTGTTTGCTATAAAACTCAAGAACAAAAACGAGCCTCTTGAGTTTTTATCTGCCAACCTTGAACCATAAACCACAAGTTCATTTGAGTCAATTAAAACAGGCAACAGTTTGTTATAATCAGCGGGATTGTACTCTAAATCTGCATCTTGAATAACAACAATATCAGCATCGGACTTAGATAATGCAGTTGCAATAGCTGCACCCTTGCCTTTGTTTTTTTCATGCAAAAGCACAAGGTGATTTTTACATCTGTCAGAGAGCAAAATTTCTCTTGAAGAATCACTTGAACAGTCATCTACCAGTATTAATCTTTTTTTTAAAGAACAAAAATCGCTCTTTTCAAGAACGCTTAAAATATTTTCGAGCGTTTTTTCTTCGTTATAAACAGGAACTATTATATCAATTGTTTTTGCCATACAAAAATATTATCAAAATTTTTTAAAAAAGTTAAATTATTAATATTTTTGTATTCCCTGAGCACTGCCTGATGAAATTGCCTTGCCTTCTCTATAGAGAAAAATGCCTGTATAAGTATAAACAACACCCACGCTAATATCACCCGTATCCAAATTATCAATATTAACAAGTGCAATTAAAGCGGGCGCACCAAGCTTTGTAAAAGAACTTTTTATACTGTAATTCCCATTTGAACCACTTGCGATAAAATTTGAATTAGAAAGATTTACAAGCCCCGCGCTTTTCTTTAGTGCTTGTTGAGCTGCAGATACAATCTCGCTTTCAACTTTTGTGTTTTGCGCCTTTATTTGTACATTTGCTATCATTTCATTTGCAATATTAGTTACACTAAATTGAGCACGCCAATAAAGAGTAAGCTCAATAATAGCAAGAAAAATTGACATGATTACTATAAAAACAAAGCTAAACTCTATAACATTTTGTGCCTTTAATTTCATAAATTAATCATTTTCTTTAAACGGTCGAATACTGTTTTTTTGTCTATATTAGGATAAATTAAAGATTCCTTATGATACTTATTATATTCATCGATAATATTAAAAGGAAGCGACTCCCCTTTTGCAAGAATATTTGCAATATCTTCAAGATAAGCATCCTGCTCATCACGATACAGTGAGTCCTTTGCTCTTAAATCTTCATCAGCTTCAAAGTGGACAAGTGCATGAAAAACAGCACCTAGTGTCGGGTCAGCAAGGTTTTTTGGGTATTCTTTAAGCGCTTCAAGCACAGTAATTTTGCCTGTCAAAACACTTATAACAAGCTCGGATACTTTCTTTCTATCCTTAATATATGACGCGGGAGAACCGTTAGTGCTCATAGACTATTTTACCAATGCAACAGGAGTGTCACTTTCGCACATAGACTTTGTAATATGCATTAATCTTGTCATATCACCGTTACAGTATTGAGCAGCTATTTTTTTAAGTGAAGTGATAATAATATCAGAATTTGAATAAGCGGTACGATAAAAGAATTTTTTGCCATGTTTAATTCTTAATAGCACTTCTTTTTCAAACAACCTGTCCATTACTGTTTTTATAGTGGTATAAGCACGCTTTGTAGAATCAGTTTTCGATAAAAACTCATACACTTCTTTAACAGAGTTTTTATATACGCCCGACTTCTCAAGCTCCCACATAGCGTTTAATATTATACTTTCCAATGACCCATGTTTAAAATTCATATTATCATCCTTTTTGTCTAAATGGTAAAATAAAAAACTTACTCAATCAATATCTGGTTCTAAAATGTTCTGCATCAAACCTTACATCATTTGGCCCGACATCAGTTTTATCTTTAACCTGAAATCTGTATCCGGTTGTATTTACCGTTGAATTATCCTTGTATATATAAACACCTGATTTTGTAACACTTACGGGTGAATCTTTTTTGTTTATTGTTTGAGGTGTATTTGTTCTCTGTATTAAGTCTGAAACCTTGTGCCCCGGCATGGCATGAGTATTTATAACTTCTGAGCTATTAGAGCAAGCAGACAAAGGCAAGACAAATAACAGTAGTAAGACTGCTGACAACACACGATATGAAATATTTTTAATAGCTTCAACCATCATATTTTTTATTACTACTATTATAACACTTTATTTATTTTTTTTAAACCAAAGAGTAAATATTTTTACAAAAACATCTTAATGATGTACAATTGAGCAAAAGGAGTAAATTGTATGAATATAGGGATTTTATACGTAGCAACAGGCAGATATATTTGTTTTTGGGATGAGTTTTATACAAGCGCCAAAAAATACCTTTTCCCTAGTGATAATCTCAAATTTTTTGTATTTACCGATGCGGAAAAAATTGAACACCAGGATAATAATGATGTAGTTAAAATATATGCAAAATCTTCTGGGTGGCCCGAAAGCACGTGTGACAGATTTTCATTTTTTGCAGATAATGAAGAACTCTATAAAGACATAGACTATTTGTATCACTTTAATGCGAATATGAAATTTATAGATACAATAGGCCATGAAATAATACCAAAAGAAGAAAACGGCTATATTTGCGCCACACTGTGGCTAAATCACATGCTAAAGGGCAACCCTGAAAAATACCCGTACGACAGAAATCCAAAATCCCTTGCCTATATTCCATACGGCGAAGGTAAACATTACTTTATGGGCGGAGTCCACGGCGGACGCACAAAAGAATATCTCCAAATGTGCCGAGCACTTGAAAATAGCATGAAAGAAGATTTTGCAAACGACGTGATGGCTACTTGGCACGATGAAAGTCATATAAATAAATATTTACTGAATAAAAACCCGCTTATTATACAACCTCAATATGCAATGCCGGAAAATTGGAAGTTTAAGGGCTACATAAAAAACAGAAAAGGTTTGCTTCTTGATAAAAAACATTGGAGATATGGCGGCATCGACTATTTAAGAGGCAATACAGACACAAAAATCACACCCTTTAAGTATTGGATGATTAAAATAGCAAAAATACTAAAAATTAAAGTCTAGTATTCAGATTTTTTAACAATTCTCATAAAATCATTAAGTCTGCGTTTTCTAAAGAAAAATAGCGGATACATTTTCATATGCCACAACATCTGACATATCCACTTATGCATAAAAAGCACTTTTCTTTTTTGCGCTTGCAGTTCTTTGGTTTTTCCAAGCTCTGTCATAGAAAGGTATTTCCAAAAAAGTTCTCTATATACATTATAGAAACCAATCTGCCATGGTTTAATGCCTGCAAAATGAGCAATTACAACGTCTTTTTCATTTGAAAAATAAAAATTCGGAGCAATAAAGTTGTATTTTTCATCCATTTGCTTAACTCTGCCTTTAAGCACGTCATTCAAGACATCCTGGTCAGAGAACAAAAGGTTTTTAAAATTTGCCTTTAGATAATCAAAAAGCTTTTCCTCAATATTGTCACGGCGCATTTTAGCAAGGTCAAAAAGGCAAACACCTGCGTTAAAGTAAAAGTTTATACCATTATCCTCTATGCCCATTCTTTTCATATGTGCCTTATAACAAGAATCAGGAACACAAGCAGCATATTCATCCTCTTGCAGCTCAACATTATATAATTCTTTTAATGATTTTAAAACAATTAAGTCGCAATCCAAATATAACACTCTTTCAGTATCATTTAAAATTAAAGGCAAAGACAATCTGTAAAGTGTCGGCAGGGCAATATGCGGGCATGCTGAATTATTAAAATACGGAGCATAATTTGCACTGTCTACAGGACAAAGCTTAACTCCATCATAACTTTCTAAAATCTTTTTAGACTCATCACTTAATGATGAGTGTAAAATATAAAACTTATACTCATCATCGGGATTTTTATTGGAAAGTGCGCTCAAAATCACATTTGAGGCGTATTTTACATAGTTATCATCCGTCGATAAACACACATTAATTCTATTCATAAGTAAATACTATCACAAAAACAAAACTATTTTGTCATGTTTTTTGACCTTAATTGTCTGTGAAATGTTATGGCAAACCTGTGGGCTTCATCTCTTATCCTCTGAAATAAATGCAAGGCGGGAGAATTTAGCGGGAAAATAACAGGTTTTGAATTGTGTGGCAAAAATACCTCCTCTTCTCTTTTTGCAAGAGATACAATATCTAAATCAAGCCCCATTTCTTTCATTACCTCAATAACACTTGAGAGTTGCCCTTTGCCGCCATCTATTATTATTAAATCCGCAGGCTCAATTTCACCTTTTTTAATTCTTCTAAATCTGCGCCTTAAAATCTCGCGCATGCTTTTAAAATCATCCACTTCACCTTTTTCAATAGTGCGAAGTTTATATTTTCTGTATTTAGACTTTTTTGGCATTCCGTTTTCAAAAAATACACCTGATGCCACGGTATTTGTACCTTGAATATGAGATATATCATAGCATTCAATCGTATGAGGGAATTTTCTTAGTTTTAATTTTTCCATCAAATACGTACCAACTTCATTGTATTCATTTTGAATAACGGTAAGCTCTTTTAATTTAGCTTGTTCAAGGTTAAAGTAAGCCGTATTTTGTGCCATATTGAGCATTTCTTTGTCACGAGATGAGCGAGCCTCGTTAATTACAACTTTTTTACCAAGCCTGTCACTTAGCCACTTTTGATACAGTTCAATATCATCAGGTAACATAGAAAGAGTTATTTTTGTAGGGATTTCAGTATCCGTAATAATCCCGTAATATTCTCTTAAAACCGCATAAATTATTTCACTTAAATCATTTACTTGAGAATTAGCTATGTGAGAAAATGTGAAGTCTTTTTTATTTATTAATCTTCCCTGTCTAACTTGCAAGATACTTACACAATAGAGCGCATCAGATTTTGCAATACCGACAAAATCCTGATTAATTCTTGTATTTTCACTGACCACCTTTTGTTTTTCCATGGTCTTTTTAATGTCGTTATAGCTGTCACGAAACCTTGCGGCTTTTTCAAACTCAAGGTTTTCAGACGCTTTTTTCATCTCGTTTTCTAAAACTTTTAAAAGCTCATTTTGTCTACCTGATAAAAAAAGCTCGACATCTTTTAGAATTTTTTTATAATCTTCACTTGAAATTAACTTCTGGCAAGGCGCGCTGCACTGACCTATATCATAATACAGACAAGGCCTTGAGCGAAACTTTGGCGTCTTGCATTTTTTTAGAGGAAAGATTTTACCCAGTGTTTCAAGGGTGCAATACATAGCTCTTGAATCGGTATAAGGGCCAAAATACTTGCCCTTTAGCATATTTTTATTAGCTTTTCTAACGACTGTAATTCTTGGGTATTCTTCATCTGTTATAAGAAAGTAAGGAAATTTTTTATCATCTTTTAGTAAAACATTGTACTTAGGCTTATGTTTTTTAATTAGTTCAGACTCTAAAATAAGCGCTTCGATTTCACTGTTTACAACAATACATTCAACCCTCACAATCTGAGGCACCATAACCTGAAGCTTTGGGGAATCTTTTTTGCCGACAAAATAACTGTTTACTCGATTGTAGAGGTTTTTTGCTTTGCCGATATAGATAATTTCACCCGTCTTATCAAAATACTGATAACACCCCGGGAGCTTTGGCATAAGTTTTATTTGTTGTTTAATATCAGTTTTCATTAATATGTATTTTATCACCAATTTTAAAATCAAAGCACCTGTTTACAACTTCAAGAGTATAAGTTGAATTAAAAACAGGTTTTAAAATTGAAAATGGTGGAATATTACTTTTATAAGCTATCACTCTAAAATCACCGTCAAGAAAAATTACATCAAATCTAAAAAACACAAAAAACGAGTGAATCCAAGGAGCGTTTTTAAAAATCAAAACCTTTTGACAATTAGGCTTTTTTAAAAACATTAGCCCAAAAAGCCTGTCAAAAAAACCTAAAGCAACTTTGCACTCGGTGAAAATCAAATCATTGTTCAAAAAAAGTTTAATATTTTTTACCATAGGCACTAGAAATTTCAAAAACATCTGATATAATAAAAATATATATTACTATATTTGTAGTAGACATCAATCGCATACATTAACTTTTCATCTCTAAAAGGAAATTATTACTAACTCGCCAAGGAGGCATAAATGATACTTGAATACAAAATAGATGAACTCAATGTTCAGAGCGCATGGCTAAAGACGCTCTATGATTTGGTTGATGAACTCAACTGCAAATGCCAGACATTTTTTGAGGAAAGTTACAACCCAAAGATGAAATGCTTTGGCTCTGTTAGAATAGTAAAAATCATAGGCTCAAACTCAATGTTAGGCTGGTTAAAGCTGCGCATGGAAAGATACACGCACTTTGTAGACTCACTCAATTCGCAAAGTACAAACTTTACAACTTCATTTAACGAAAATGAATAACAAAAAGCCGCCCCGTAAAAAGGGCGGTTTTTAAATTTTTAAATTACTTAAGCAAGCTTAAATTCAATATTTAAAATTTGATTTGTTGAATAATTTTTTTGTAATTCTTGAATAACTACATTTAATTTTTCTTTGCCTAAAGTAAGTTCAATAACTGCGTCACGGTTGTTTCTGGTATTCATTTCAAATTCATGAGCACATACTTGAATGTTTTTTGACTCCATTCCCTTGCCGTAAACTGTTGCAGGTACGAAACCTGCAGCTCTTAGTTGACGGGGGTTTTTATCTGCTTCACGCTCTTGAGCGTTTAATTTGATGATGGTAGTTTCTGCCATTTTATTAATCTCCTAAAAATATTACTTTGATGTTATTCTATTATATGTAGTAAAAAGAAAAATGCAATTTAACCATGAAAATTATTTCAAAAAACTTTATAGAACAGGAAATAAAAAACACCGGTTTTAGCCCTGAATACGTATCTATGGGCGCAAATAAGCATAAATTTTTAAATATAAAAATATTTGACCTAAGGACGCTTGAGGCAAACATCCTAAAACAAACCGCACTATCTTGCGACTGTGACTGTGCGGTACATAAAAACTCAATTGACTGCAAAGTGGAAAAAACGGACTGTGTACTAAGCGGAAGCTACTCTCAACTCATTGAAGTATCAAAAAAACTAAGAAAACAGCCGCTTTCGCTTCCAAAATTAAGCGATGAAATTTTAAATATGATACTTCATTCAAAATATCAGGCAAAAAGTAAAATCATGGGCATTTTAAACCTGACGGAGGACTCTTTTTCTGACGGGGGCGAGTATATAGACTACAATAGCGCCTGCACTCAAATTGATAAAATGATACAAGAAGGCGCAAAAATAATAGATATAGGCGCAGAGAGCACTCGCCCCGGAGCGCAAGGTGTAAATCCTGATATTGAAACAGAAAAAATAATCCCTGTTATTAAATACATAAAAGAAAAACATCCAAATATACAAATAAGCATTGATACAAGAAATTCAAAAACAGCACTTGCCGCTCTAAAGCTGGGTGCTGATATTATAAATGACGTGTCTGGTCTAAGATATGATAAAGACATGGCAAAAACCACTGCACAATTTGACGCAAGTGTTGTAATTATGCACTCTCGCTCAAATCCAGCAGATATGGATGATATGTGCAATTATAAGAACCTTGTTGATGAAGTTTATAAAGAGCTTCAAACCCAATGTACACTAGCACTTGAGAGCGGAATAAAGCCACAAAATATAATAATTGATGTTGGTTTTGGCTTTGCAAAAAACTATGAGCAAAATATTGAACTTATGCAAAGAATAGAAGAATTTAAAAGTATGGGCTATAAAATGCTTGTCGGAGCTTCAAGGAAGAGATTTTTAAGACAATTAGCCAATGTTGACAATCCAAAGGATGCAGACGATATAACCGCGCATACAAGCGCTTATTTTGCCCAAAAAGGAATAGACTACATAAGAGTGCATAATGTCAAAAAAAATATTGAGGCAATTAAATTTGGAACAATTTTTATTCAATAAAAAATTTGCAATCCGAATTTAAATTTTTTGATTTTAAAACCTTTTTAAAGACCTCACTAAAAGGGACAATTGGAGTAAATGAATATCCACACTCCTCGCTTAACTGTGCGCCCATCATAAAAATTTCTTCCTGCGGATAATTTCTGCAAATTTTTACTCTATGTTTGTGAATCTTACATTTTCTTGTCACTAAATCCAAATTATTACACCTGAATACAAGTCCCGTATCATCCTTATCAACAACCTCTAAATCCTCATAAAAAGAATGCATTGTCTTTAGTTTTTCAAACAACTCTTCATCTTTTATAATATTTTTACCATGTTTAACATAAATTTTTTCACAACAAAGCCCGCAACAGTTGCACTTACCGCTGCGGTAATATTTACGCCTTAAAATTTTCAGGTAATAAAACCTTTTTATTGAGGCAAAAAATTTATGAAGCGAGCTCATTTAGGAAATCTTCATTTGATAAGAGTGAAAAAATAGCTTCATCATCATCGATTGAAATCTCACCGCTTAGTGCTTTTGAGATAACAAGCGCGTCTGCACTTGTGTCGTCTTGGTCACTTAGAGCAAGCTGAGTGAATTTTTTCACATCTCTTTCTCTCTCATAGAGCTTTATTGCAGTGTCCGATATATTTGACTCATCTACAAATAAGCCATTATCATTTGTATTATAAGCGTTTGAAACTCCAAGAGAGGAAATTTTACTTATACTGTTATTTGAAAGTGCTTCACTATGGTCGTTAGAAATTCTATCCAACATATTCCCAAGTCCTTATTCATTCACATGTATAGTATCCAATATTTAGATTAAAATTGTATCAATCTTTAGGTCTATTTTTATAAAAAATTATTATACTATAGCCTGCTCATCAATACAAAACCAGAGAGAACATTGCTGTTTGCACTGTAATGACGCTTTTTAACTGCATCTGAGGAGTTACCCTCAACAGTATCAAAACTGCCGTCTGAATATACTTTTGTTACAATACCCGTGTGTGATGCGCCGTTTCTTTTTTGAATCATAATATCACCCGGTTTAACAGAAGAAGCAATAGCTGATGCTCTGTTTGAATTTGACGCAGTATCTAAGTACACACCCTTACTTTTGCCCCAGGATTGTAATCCGCTAACAGATGAAGAACCAAAGCCTGAAGGGACTTGTAAGCCCTTAGCTTCATATGCACGTTTTGTAATTGAAGTTACAAAATCCGCGCACCAATGCTGAGAAGCGCCACCCGGTGAAAACTCTGCATTACCTTGGGCATCAGAATTAATTACGCCGACAAAAGAAAGTCCCAACTGCACTGCAACATTACCGACATCAGACGATGTATTTATACTTGTCACATTGCCAACGCCCGAATTATAAGAATCATTCAGACCTGCAGCCTGCGAAGAGAGCGCATTAATTTTAGCAATTGAAGCCTGCGAACTCAATAAAGACTGCTGCATTTCTAACTGAATTGAAGAAATCTCTGACATCAAGGATTGAATTTGGTTAAAGAGTTTTAATTTTGAATTTCCAAGCTTATTAAATTGACTGATAATTTCTGATGTTTCAACATCTTCACTACCCATTTGAGAAAGAAGCGAACTTCTTTCAGACTCGACTCTTTGTATTTCAAGTTTTATATTTTCAATCTCTTGTTTGCATTGCTCAATCTGCAACATATACATCTGCTGCGTTAGCGCACTCTGGCTTTCAATAAGACTAACAGGGTCAGATGAATCAATTTCAAGAGATTGTAAATCATTTTCAGCTTCGCTAAGCGCTGCCACAGAGGCGGTTTCATACTCGTTCACACTTGCAGAATTTGTCTGACTGGTTAATGTATTTGTAACTTTAGTTATGTCAGGCACACCTTGCATTTGAAAAATCCCATTTCCTACATTATAGTTATCGGGAAAAAAATAAAAAACTTTATAACAAATATAAGGATGTTAAGAAATATTTTTGTGATATATTAAAAGCCATAGGAGAGAAAAATTATGGAAAATCAAAAACGCGTATTACTTTGCATCCTTGACGGATGGGGCATTTCAACAGATACTAAATCAAATGCCATAGAACTTGGTAAAACACCTAATTACGATAAATATTTAAAAACCATGCCGCACACGCAAATTCACGCTGACGGCAACAATGTAGGACTTCCCGAGGGGCAAATGGGCAACTCCGAAGTCGGCCACTTAAACATCGGTGCAGGAAGAATTGTTTATCAGGAACTTACAAGGATAAATAAAGCTATAAAAGAAGGTGAGTTCTTTAAAAATGAAGAATTTTTAAATGCGATAAATCATGTAAAGAAAAATAACTCATCTCTTCACATCTACGGACTTGTTTCAACAGGCGGAGTGCATAGTTCAATCGAGCACTTAAAAGCCCTTATAAAAATGGCTGCAGATAACGGCTTAAAAGATGTCTATGTTCACGCTTTTCTTGACGGTCGTGACACACCGCCACAAAGTGCTGAAGAGTTTTTGGCAGAAATTGAAAATACTCTTAAACAATATAATCTGCCCCCGATAGCCTCAGTTATAGGCAGATATTGGGTAATGGACAGAGATAAACGCTGGGAAAGGGTAGAGAGAGCATACAACGCTCTTCTTCTTGGCGAAGGCAACAAAGCTCAAAGTGCAATTGAGGGTCTAAAAGAATCATACAAAAACGGCAAAAATGACGAATTTGTAGAGCCTATTGTTGTAGGCGGCAAAAGAATAGAAGATAACGACGCGGTTATTTTCTTTAACTACAGACCTGACAGAGCAAGAGAAATCACAAGCGCCATCGCACTTAAAGACTTTGACGGCTTTAAAAGAAAAGCAGTAAGGGGTAATATTTATTATGTATGTATGACACAGTATGATGAAACATTCCCGCTAAGTGTCGCTTTTAAACCCGAAAGACTTAAAAACATCTTAGGACAGGTGCTTGATGATAACAACGTAAAAGAATTCAGAACCGCAGAAACCGAAAAATATGCACATATTACATTTTTCTTTAACGGCGGAGAAGAAGTTCCCTTTAAACTTGAAACAAGAAAACTTGTTGCCTCACCTAAAGTTGCGACATATGACTTAAAGCCTGAGATGAGCGCTTATGAAGTATGCGACAACGTACTTGAAGCACTGTCAAATAAAGACTATGGCTTTATCCTCGTAAACTTTGCTAACCCTGATATGGTAGGACATACAGGCGTTATGGAAGCTGCAATAAAAGCGGTTGAGGCGGTTGATGAATGTGTAGGTAAAATCGCACAAAAAGCACTTGAAAATAACGTAGAGATGATTATAACCGCAGACCACGGTAATGCCGAGTGGATGTACAACGAACAAACCCACTCGCCGCAAACTGCGCACACTACAAACCCTGTACCTTTTATACTTGTGACTAACGATATGAAAGATGCAAAACTAAAAGACACAGGCGCACTATGTGACATTGCACCTACCGTGCTTGACCTGCTAAATATCAAAAAACCCTCAGAAATGACAGGTGAGAGCTTAATTAAACACTAAACAATATTTAAAACACCCCTTAATTTGAGGGGTGTTTTTTTATGCAATAAATTACTCCAAAGACTCCTGTCAAAAGTACAATTACACTTACTATTTGAGCAATGGGTACAGAGCCTATATTCAGTACACTATCTGTTCTTATCCCTTCAATTAAAAATCTGCCTATTGAATATAAAATCAAATAAGAAAAGAAAATAAGTCCCGAGCGTGTTTTTTGATATTTTCTTACTACAAAAAACAAAATAAAAAATACAAAAATACACCAAAGTGACTCGTACAAGAAAGTCGGGTGAAAATAACTGTAGCTAAAATATTCTACAGGGCGATACATCGGAGCAATGTAGAGCTTCCAAGGTAAATCACAAGGAGTACCAAAAGCTTCCGAATTAAAGAAATTACCCCACCTGCCAATAGCCTGTCCCAAGACAAGCCCGTATGTTATAACATCGGCGTAGCTTAAAATTGGTAAATTTTTCTTTTTTAGATAAATAACACCCGCTACAAACCCGCCTAAAAGTGCACCGTGGATAGAAATTCCCCCATGCCAGAGTGCTAAAATTTCAGACGGGTGCACAAGGTAATAATCAAGATTTAAAACAACATAGTACAATCTTGCACAGATTACCCCAAAAATTATTAACACAGGATATAAATCAAGCAAAACATCGGTGCTCACCTGCGGATAAAACTTTTTTGCAATTTTATTTATACAAAAAACAGCGCAGATGATTGCAAGAAAAATCATCACACCGTACATTCTTACTTCAAAGGCGCCCACGCTAAAAACAGTGGATAAGGGAGAGGCAAACATTACTGTAGTTCTTCCGCACCGTCTGCGATTTCATATTTTTGAGCGTACTTAGATGCAGTTTCTTCCAAATACCCAACCTGAGCTAAAATATCTTCTCTGTCTTGCGATTGAGGTTTTAGTTCTAAATATTTGTTGTATGAATTAACCGCCTCTCCCAAATGGTTTACCATATATAGCGCATCTTCTTTGCTAATATTTTTTAAATCAGAATACTCACCGTCAGAAACAACTGCAACCTCAACTTGATTTTCATCATCAGTATCTTCAAGCACTTTTAGTGCGTCGCTTTCTTGAGCAACCGCAAGAGAATAATAAGAATCCGCAAAATCGGGTTTTATTTTAATAGCTTCTTTTAGCTGCTCTTGAGCTTTTTTAAAGTCTTGAGCGCTAATGTAGGCTACACCTAGGTTATATCTGGTTTCAAACACGCTGCCGTCAAGGTCAACGCTTGATTCGAGTCTTGAAATAGCGCTTTGAAAATCTCCTTTTTGCATATATTCTTGAGCTTTATTATTCAGTTCCTGAATTGCAATGTTATTTATACAAGCGCTGCATAGAACGCTTACAAATAAAATCGCTAAAAATAATGTCAATTTTCTCATTTTTTATTCCTTTTTGTGTTAAATTTTATAATCAAATTTTAATTCTATCAAGTATGTAAAGTTTTATTTTTAACCTGCACGATAAGGCTAGTTCAGCCAGTTAAAACTCTTAACATAATCATCAGAATTCAGCTTTCCTTTAATTTTTGCCAAAAATAATCTGTAGTCATCTCCCGATATTTCAATTAGAGGAATTTTATTTACGTTATCTATTATTTGTTTTTTTGCGCCCTCTTTTATCATATTACCCGTTAATACATTGAATAAGGAATTAATTGAGGCATTACCAAATCTGCCAAGGACGTTACTGACATTTTTTGACAATCTGCCTAAAATCTCTATATCGGCATCATCATTAATAATGTCATAATTACCGTAAATAAATAAGCTCAAGTTTTTGCCCTTTGAAAATACTTCAAGAGAATTGATTTTTGCACTTGCAAGCTTAAAGTTGCCTTTAATAGATGTAAATTCACCCGTCTTGTAGGGTGTTAACACTTCAATAAGGTTATTTAGAGTTAGTCCGAATAATCCGCTTTTAATAAGATTGCCCGCTCTTAAAAGATATTCTAAAGAGCCAAGTTTTGGCATTTTACCCTCGTTTACACTAAATTCCACTCTGCCGTTTACAAATTTTATATCCTCCGGACTTTGCGGAACCCTGCCACTCAGGTTGATTTTTGCATTTGCTCTGCCAAACATTTGATTTTTAAGTCCCAAGAAGCTCTCTGAAAGCATGTTAGCATCACAGTCATAAACAAGAGAGTCAATATCAAAAAGAAGCGATACAACGTCAAACTTGCCTTTTGAAACAACCTTGCCTCCTGCTATGTCAAATTCTATGTTATCAATATTAAACTCAAAGCCTGTCGGATTAGAAAAACTTGCCTTCATATCCGTTGCTTTTATGTTATTAAACTCAACCACATCAGCAAAAGCACTTCCTTTTAGCACTACAAGGTCTTGCGGTCTAAAAACAATAGGCTGGTCAGGAACAATGTCGGATGAACCTTTTGGCAGTTGAGAAATCCCTTCAAACAGACCCGAAAGACTTATTTTTTTGGATTTTATATCTAGGTTGTTTAACACAATAGGAAAAGTCTGCTTATTTTTTATATCGGCTGTTATATCAACGTCAGAATCAAAGGTTTTTCCTCTAAACACAGCATTAATGACATCTTTTTTGATATCAAAATCCATATCGCTGATTTTTGTATTATAAAG
Source organism: uncultured bacterium (assembly GCA_949285255.1). Taxonomy (GTDB): domain Bacteria; phylum Cyanobacteriota; class Vampirovibrionia; order Gastranaerophilales; family Gastranaerophilaceae; genus Galligastranaerophilus. The sequence continues at coordinate 30,750 of CASDXV010000004.1, forward strand.
GGGCATATTAATATCTCTAAATTTAATTTCGCCCGTTGCATGAGGCACAAGAACATTGCCGTTTAAGCGCATATCACAGCTAAACTGACCTTGTTTAAGAACTGATTTTTTAAATATTACATTAAAAATTCTTGCAGTAAGCGGGCTTGGTGTAACTATGTGTAAATTATCAAAAGAAAGATTACCCGAATTTGAAACCACTTTGCCGTCAACCTTTAGGGCACTGACCGCGGTAGGCTTGTTATTTAGCGAAGTAACGTATTTTATGTATTTAGCGCTGTTTATTTTTGCAATATTTTTTGAAAAATCAATTTTTGCATCAAACTCTCTATTATAGTTTAAGTCGCCAAGATTAGCGCCCATGTATGAAATATCAGTACCTTTTGGCAGTGCTAAATTAGCAAATAATGAATAATCGTTCAAACCGCCTTTAATTTTACCCTTTAATATTATTTCACCTTTGACCTTTAGCGGATAAGTTAAATACGGGTTAATAAGCTTATCTGCTGCTACTTCATCAATATTTGTCGTGAATGCTGCGCTAAAAGCAGGGTGCTTGCTCAGGTAATTTTGAACAGATGCATTAAAATACAAAGGAGTATTACCGTATGCAAAATTAAGTGCGTCAATTATAAGTTTATTGCCCAAAAACTTTATCCCGCCGCTTTTTAAAACCAAAGAAAGCTCTTGCTTAGAGTTGTATGCGCTCACGTCATCAAAAGTGATGCGTCCTTTTGGAATATTCTTTTTAACATTGACATCAATATTTGCACTGCCCTTATAGTCAGTAAAATCAGACAGCAAAGACTTAAAGAAAGCAATATTTGTATACTCAGACATCCCGCTCAAGTTACTCATAGGAATTGCTTGAGCTTTAAGTGCAATATTTGCCTGAGGTTTTGCAAAAATGTTTTCAATCGTACCGTTACTGTAAACATTCGAGTTAAATACAGAAATATTTGAATTTTGTATTTTGACATTTTGTTTTTCGATTTTATATGTACCGCTTTTAAATTTTATGTTTTTTGAAAATTCAGAGTTCAGAGGTATAAAAGAACCGTTTAGCGAGAGTTTGGACAAATCTTTAAGGTCAAATTGCACAGGAATTGTACCTTTAGCGGACAAATTTGTATTAAAAATAAAATCTATAGCACCTAAGGGTAGATTATTTATTGCAAACTTTAAATTTTTATCATTAAAATAATTTTGCTCGCGCACAAACTCTAAAATATCACTGTAGCGCATTTTCTCTACATTGGATACAATATCAACTTTGACCTTTGCATTTTTATCGGACAAATCCGGCTTATCAGGTGTCAAAGTGCCTTTAAACTTAACTGGAGAATTTTTATAAACTGTTTTTAGATTGATTTTATAATCCTTATCAAAAACAACCTCGCCGTTTGTTGATGACACCTTTATATTAGGATAAATAACCGCAGCAACATTTTTAAATACGATATTACCTGCAGGTAATATATCATCAAGAAAATCAAGCCCCTCAAGGCTCTTTGCCTTACCTTTTAAAATAACACTAAGGTCGCACTTGCCTGTTGCGCTTTTTATTTTTGATAAATTGCCTGTCCTTGGCTTTATAATTTCACTTGTTTTTGCAGCTGCAAGCAAACTGTTAGAAGAAACATTTTTTACATCGGATTTTATATCAATATTCCCGTAATCATCCGCAAAACCTGAAATTAAAAAGTCACCGTCAAAGATTTTTGCAGAAGTATTTACTATATTTATTACTTTACCGTTAAAATCAAGCTCAATTTTTCCCTCAGACAAAGGAGCATTTAGCCCGTCTAAAGAGGCTTTTATATTTTTACCAAAGAACTTACCGTCAACAAGAGCATCATAAATCGTACCTTTAGCGACAATGTGAATTTTACCGCTGCCGTCAATTTTCATAAAAGGCAGCGGCCCAAGTTTAAAGCCAATTACTCTTTGAACGGGAATAAGGTACTTATGTGCAAAGGCAAGATTTACATTATCAGACGAAATAATATCATATTCACCCGACTGTTTTCCATAAAGCTCCGATACACCCTTAACTTTTACATATTGAGAATTTGGAGCGTCAACTCTGACGTCCACTTTTACCTTATCGCCGATAAAATCACACAGAGCAACAGCAGGAGCAAAACCTACAGGCTTGTTGAAAAGATAAATATCAAAAATCCTTAAATTGCCTCTTACATCAGGCGTAACAAGATTTTTTGAAATATTCAACCCTCCCTCAACTCTGGCATAAGGGCGAGCTTTTATAAGTTCATTAATTACATCTGTTTTATAAACTACAAACCCCGCGGGCACAAGTTGCACAAGTTTTAAAAAGTCACTGTTATTGATTTTTATATCAAGATTTGGCGAAGGTTTTTTGGTTTTGTATTTTTTTATCTCGCCAGAAAAACCCATATTTATATCATCCGATACAAAAGAAGATTCAGAAACAATAACCCTGTCGTTTTCAAACTTTGTTTTAAATACTCCCTCAGATGCTCCCTTTAGCAGGATATTACTTTTTTTATCGTTATACGGAAATTCAACATCAATCGATTTTGTTTTGATGTTTGTACTGTAAACACCCTCAATTTTTTTGGTATCAAAAGCAATACTACCGCTAAATTTTTTAAATTTAAGCGGAGAAAATTCATTTACATAAGGGCCGATTGAAGATAAAGAAAAATCTCCAAAAGACATATTAAAATAGCTTTTATCTTCATCAATATGTTTAATTAGGGGCAATTTTAAATCAGATTTTAAAGACAAATCCGAAACTTCACACACATTTGTATTCAAGTCGCAGATTTTAAGTGAAGCACTGATATCGGATTTTATTTTTTTGTTATCAGAGTAATCAAAAATTCTAAAATTATCAGAGTTTAAGAGTATTTTTTTTGACTGTTTATGGTCTAAAAGTTGTATATCAGCCCTGTTTACATTTACTTTTGTATTAGCAAAACTAAGTTTAAGGGGGATTTTTGCCTCTTTTGGCAAATACTTTTCAAAATCAAAAACAGAATTTTTATCTCTTGATACGTTAATTTTAAGCTCGTCAGACTCAAACTCCGCTACTGACAACTTTTTAAATAAAAACGGAAGAACTCTCACTCTTAAGTTAGGATTAGCCGCCGAAAAGAAAATCTTGTTCTCGCTTTTTACTCCAACCTTAAGCTCATTTGCCTTTATAACAAGTGACAGGTCAGGCATGGTGGCAATTACGGGCTTTTGAAGGACAATATCAAGCCCCGTTGATTTTTTAACAGAGGATTCAATTTTTTCAACATCTAAAAAACGAGTAATAATTAAACCTAAGCACAAATAAGCAATGCAGACAAAAGTAGCAAATGCCCCAAGTGCTGTTAAAATCTTATTTAAATTATTTTTAAGCCAAAAAACCATGGTAATAATTATATATTGTAAAATTGATACAGTAAAAATTCTTCATATTTATTAATTTCTTTTTGCAAAAGTGAAAAAATAGCTTAATATTATAATTATGAAAAGAATAATTGTTTTAGCAATAGCCGCCCTAGCGGTATTTATATCAATCTTATCAACCGGTGCTCAAAATATGGTAAAGCTTGATAAGGGTGCTTTTGTACTTGTTAATGCCAAAAAAGTACTCTCAACGGAAACTCTGCAAGAGGGGGATAGGGTTTATTTTGTATCACCTGCGGATGTTTGGGTAAATGAAACAAATATTGTGCCCAAAAATTCAGTGTTTGTAGGGTATGTAAGTATGTTAAAAATGCCCGTAAAAGGAGTGAATGCGGCAATCAGCTTTAAAATAACTCATATCATCCTGCCTGATGGCACAACAAGAGAATTTGAAGGCAAAATAAGTAACGGAACAAGTGACATATTAGGCGGCGAACTCACCCCGCCTGCTTCATACAATAAAATGGCACATCTTTACCAATCAAGGTGGCACTGGTCAGGTACGACCCAGTGGGTACCGAGCGGAGAATATGAGTATGGACAACACAGAGGGGTTGCACCTGGACAAAAATTGTTTATAATTTTAGATAAACCATACTATTGCGAAGAAAGATTTTAATTTTTACAATACTTATTAAACTTTACTATCAAAATTTATATTGTATATTAAAAAAAGGAGGAGACATGAGAAATATACTTAAAAAAGGTGTATCTTTTGCACTGCTTAGCTCATGTATATTTTGTATAAGCGCATCTTATGCTGCTTCAAACTACTCTTATGATGTTTCAAACAAACAATACAACTCACTTAAAGGTAATGTTGTTTTTATACCTGCAGGTACAAAAACAAGCGCTGTTTTATCACAAGCGCTGAGCTCTCAAACCTCAAGCGAAGGGATGAGCGTTTTTGCAACCTTGGATAAAGATTTTGTGTACAATTCAACAACCATAGCGCCCGCAGGTTCAAGTGTTAACGGCACTATCATCAAATGCAAAAAGGCAGGAATTGGGAACAGAAACGGACAAATTCAAATTCGCTTTACGAACATAAGAACACCTCAAGGGTATAACATTCCAATAACCGCTACAATTGCAACAACTGACGGCAGCGGGATTTTAAAAGGCGGCACCACAATGGATAGCGCCAAAAATTACGGCAAAAATGCCGCAATTGGTGCTGCAGGCGGAGCTATTATGGGAACCGTCATGGGCCCGCTATCAGGCGGTGAAGTTGGTAAAGGTGCAGTGTACGGTACAGCAGTAGGCGGAGGTCTGGGGCTTTTAAATGCTGCAAGACAATCAGGAGAAGAAGTTGAGATACCTGCTAATGCAACAATTGAACTTTACTTTGACCAACCTGTCACAATAAGCGCACCAAGCGGTTATTAATAAAAATAGTAAATCGGCTAATTTATTTTAAAATAATTTATCTGACAATTAATCCAAAAGTACAATAAACGAGAAAATATGACACAACTTAGAAACAGATTTAATATCGACGATTTTGACGACACATTGGATGGTGAAATAAAAACACTTCCAAATATGTTCGACGATTTTAGCGACGAAGTATCGATGAGAAATTCTCTTTTAATCTCTGCCATACTTCACCCGCTTGTGTTTTTTATCATCTGGGCGCTTATAGCTTATGCGATAAGCTTGAATTTAATTCAAAAACCTCAGATGAAACCAAGGGATATTGAATTTGTCATAACTCAAAATGAGGCAATGCCGATAAACAAAAATACAAAATACCGCTCAGATAAAAATTCAAGAGCAGGCGGAAAGCATGACCCCAAAAGGGTTGTATCGATGCCGAGCGCTCCTTCAAAGGCTACTAAAAAATCCGTAGCTTCCCCCTCTTCTGCACCCAAAAAAGTGCAGCAGCCAAAAAAACAAGCGCCAGCACCGCAAAAAACCGTTACAAAACAAGTAACACAAAAACCCGTACAAAAAGCTCCCGCCAAGCCACAGCCCGTTAAAGCTCCGTCTCCGAGCTTTAAACCGAGCTTAAAGCCGTCGGTTGCACCGCCCAAAGCACAAGCTCCAAAGCTATCGCAAGTGCCAAAGAGCCCGTTTTCTATAGCAGTGCCTAAGAGCACGGCACCAGTCGGCCCTGCGCCCACGTATGGTTCTAAATCAGGCTCAAGCAGCGCTTCAGGCGGCTCATCAAGCGGAACAGGTCGCTCAGGAATGCCCGCACCTCAATTTTCAGCATCTAAAGGCTCATCTTCAGGCTCATCGGCCTCAAGAGGCTCTTCAGGTTCAAGAGGTTCAGGGTACTCAGGCGGTAACGTAGGCAACCCCGGCCCCGGAAACCCCTCAGGCCCTCCGGGAATTGATGCAATTAAACAACCCAACTGGGGCCCGTATATGCGCGACCTTGAGGCAAGAATTAAAAGAAACTGGAACCCTCCAAAGGGCGACCAGAGCAAGCGCGTAGTACTGTTGTTTAAAATAGGACGTGACGGCAGACTGCTTTCAATTCAAACAATAAAAAGCTCAGGCCAGCCACTCTCTGACGCTGCAGCAAGGGCAGCGGTCGAGCTTACCGCTCCTTTTAAACCGCTTCCTCCCGAATATAAAGGAAACAGTATAGAAATAGACTTCACATTTGACTACAACGTGCTTGGCGCAAGTTACAGATAAAAAACAGAAAAATGAGGATATAACTATGGAACTTTTTTTAGAATCAATTAAAATGGATTGGCCGGTACTTACCCCTATATTCATTTGCTCAATTCTTACAATCGCAGTTGCAATCAACAGATTTTGCTACTACAAGAAAAACGACCGCAACATCGGCGAATTTATTCAAACACTTCAAAAAGCGCTTGTTAAAAATAACATTGGCGCAGCCCAAAGAGCCTCTGTTCAGCTTGGCGGCATTATAAGTGAAATGGTTGATGAAGGTCTTAGAATATACACAGAACAACGTGCAGGCTTCTCAAGAGCCTATGATATCTCTTCCAGCCTTGCCACAAGAAAACTTGAAAAAGGTCTGACTATCCTTGGTACTATAGGTGGCGTTGCTCCTTTCTTAGGTTTGTTCGGTACGGTTGTTCGTATCCTGTACACCTTCCAAGACTTAGCGGTACAAGGCAACCAATCTGCCGCAGTTGCAACAGGTATCGCCTCAGCTCTTATTGCTACAGCCTTTGGTCTTGGTGTTGCAATCGTTGCGGTAGTACTATACAACTACTTCCAAACCGTAGTTTCTCGCTTTGAAAGCGATTTCAAATTAATAAAACTTGTATTTTTAAGCTTCATTGACTCTGATGAAGAAGTTAAAGTAGACGAATCAGGCACAATTGCTCTGTAATTTGAGGTAAAAATGGCAATCAAACTCAATGCTGACGGTAAAAAACCGGTATTTAACGAAATAAATATCACACCATTAACAGATATTTTCCTCGTGCTTTTAATCATCATGATGGTTATAGCACCGAGTTTCCAAACGCTGGATAAAAATATCGTAATCCCTGAAATCAACTCAGGCGTAAGTATTGAGGAAAAAAATGCCACAGTATCGCTTACAAAAGAGGGCGAGCTCTTTTTAAACGGTGAAAAAACCGATGAAGAAAAACTTGAAAGTGACCTTTCAGGTCTAATTGCAAATCTCGATAAAAAAGAAGTCGTTGTAAAAGCCGACGAAAAAGCAAAAAGTTCCGATATTATGAAAATAATGAGAAGCGCTCAAAATGCAGGTTTTGAAAAGCTCATCGTTGCAGGCGAGCCGCTAAGTAAAAAAGAGCAAAAAGAACTAAAGGAAAACGGTGAAGAATAATGAGAAGACAAACGTTTAATGAAATAAACATAACACCGCTTACAGATATCTTTCTTGTACTCTTAATCATTATGATGGTTATAGCACCTATGCTTGACCAACAAGGGTTAAACCTTGCAATTCCTGATTATGTTGAAAAAACTCAAGATACACCTAAAGACAATAAAATCTTAACTGTAACGGTAAGTGCGGACAATAAATACTACATAGACGGTCAGGAAATTAGTGAAAAAGACCTCTTTAATACAGTAAAAGAAAAATCTGCAACCCTTACAGACGGTCTTATGATTGAAGCAGAGGGTGATAGCCAGCACGGTTGTGTTGTAAAACTTATGGATACAGCAAGAAACGCAGGCGTTAAAAGTATATCCATAACAGAAATATAATTAGCAAATTTTGGAGGATTTAATATGATTTTTAAAAAAATCAAAAACGACCCGAAATTATTTGGTTACTTAAAAAAATTCTCCATAATTTTGGCCTCTTTTGTCGCAGTCCTTTATGCGGCTTTTTTGTTTATTTTGCCAAATGCAATAAACATAAACAAATTCACCCCTCAAATAAATGAACAAATTGAGAAAATCAGCGGATTTAAATTTGAACTTAATAATCCAAAGCTTAAAACGACTTGGAAATTGGGACTAAAGGTACAAGCGGACAACATTGCAATTAAATACGATGATAATTCTGATTTTATAAATCTCTTATCTCCCTCTCTTGAGCTAAATCTGCCAACTTTAATCTTTGGACACCTGAACCTTGATAAAATTTTTGTAAAAGAAGCGCAAATGAAGCTTGTTTTTACAAAAGATAAAACCTACACTCTTGAAAAATACATTCTAAACACTATAAACAATCTACCCGAGCCAAAAGAAGAGGAAAAAAAGAGCAATTTTGCACTTGAACTTAGAAATATAAATATCATCGCCTCAAAAATCAAGTTAAATCTTTGGGATGAAAACATCTCTAAAAACTACATTCTTGAGGCAAATGACTCACAAGCTTCTCTCTCAACCCTAAAAGGCCCGCTAAAAATCAAAACAACAGGTTACATTAAAAGAGAGGGTTTAAGTGAAAATTTTGCAGACTTTAATATTAATTTTCAAACTAAACTGCCGCAAATAGCGCAGGATAATGAAACCCAAAATCAAACATTAAACGATTTTAAATTTAACTTTAATCCCTTTGAGGGAATAGATTTATTTTCACTCAGGTCAAAAATTGATGTAGATTTGAAAATTTCTGACCCGTCTGAAAACTTTAACGCCAAGGGCTACGCCAATATTGATAAAATATCTATTAAAATAAACGGCAAACAACTGCCTGACAGCTCAATTTACACAAATTTTGACAAAAATAAGATTAAAACACAGTCAAAAATATACATTTCAGATGAAGAGTACATAAGCACAAACAATCTTTTTAGCGCAGGCAAAAAATCATCAATTGACTTAAATATCAAAACCGATAAACTTAATCTGGCTAACATAAAGACTCTTAGTCAGTCTGTGCTAAATATGTTTAATATTAAAAACTCCCTCTCGCAAATAAGCACATCAGGTGAAATTAAATGTGATTTTAATCTGCAAAGCAACTTTAAAACCGTAAAATCTCAAGGTAAACTGGAGCTTAAAGACGGAGTCATCAAATACCCGTCTGCAAATGTAGTGCTTGATAAAATCTCATCATATCTTGACTTTAGTGACAACAAAATAAATATAAAAGACACAGGCGCATATCTTAACGGTTCAAAATTTGCGCTATCAGGCACTATTGATACAAAAACAAATCTTGATTTAAAAGTAAAATCCGACCCGCTAAAAATATCAGACATAGTAAAACTCGCAACAGGACTTGGTTTTATCAAAGAAAAAGACATAAAAGACTACTCCTTTAAGACGGGCACGGTAAATATTCTGCTTGATATAAAGGGAAATCTTAAAAATATCATTCCTATTGCAAATATTGAGCTTAACAATCTGTCGTTGCTGATTAAAAGCCTTAATGCCCCTATATCTCTTACAAAAGCAAGTATTGTTGCTAAAATTGATGAGAAAAACAAAAAAGATTTTATTGCAAATATTGATGCACAGAACTTTAGCGCCAATCTTAAAAACCCTACCTTTAACATAAATGCCCCAAAATGCACACTTGAAGCTAATTCAAAAGATATTACAATTGCTCCTTTTGTACTCAATCTGCATGGCAGCCGCACAACAGTATCGGGCACAGTTAAAGATTATATGACAAAACCTGATATTTCTGCTAAATTAAGCGGAAAAATCAACCCTGAGACAATTTTAACTTTTGTGCCCGCACAAAATAAAAAATATGTAACTCGCGCAGGGCAAATGCCTTTTGAAGTAACAGTTAACGGCAAACCGGATAATATAAAAATTCTTGCCGACGTTACATCAAACCCGCAAAACTACATAAGTATAGTAGAAATTAAAAATATAAAAGGACAGCAAAACAAGCTGAGCGCGGATATTAACCTTAAAGGCGACACACTTTTAATTAACTCTGTGGGAATTGCAAATATAGCCTCGGTTAACGGCAAAATTAACAACATTTACGCAAAAACTCCGACTTTATCACCAATAAATATCGTCACAAAAGATAAACTCTCGCTAAATCTTCCTATCATGGGCAAACTAAGCCTTGATGGCAGCTGTAATGTTGCGCTTAACGGAAATATGTACAGCCCGCAAATAACAGGCAGCGCCGATATTTCCAACCTAAACTGGCAAGATTACAAAACAACAATCTCAAGCGCTTATCTTGAATTTAAAAAATCAGTAATAAATGCAAGAGCACAAGGGATAAAAGTTGCAGGGTCAGATTTTTCGGGAACTGCCGAGATTTCATCAAATTTAGCTAAAACAACTACAATAAACAATCTTGATTTTAGCTCATCCTACGTTGACTCAGACGCTTTAATTAAGCTTATGTCATCTATGCCAAACACCCAAACAACTGCAGGCCCAAGCGTGCCTTTGACTATCAAAAAAGGTACAGGTAAAATTACAAAACTAAAATCAGGCAACATAAGTGCAGAAAATATTTCATTCAACTTCACCTTAAATAATAATTTAGTTAAGCTCACAAATATCGCCGCAACATTTGCTGACGGCAAAATCACGGCTGACGCTGATTACAACATTGCAAATACAAAAGTAAATGTTGACGGCACAGGCAAAAACATAAACGCAAAAAAAGCTGCAAACTGCTTTGTCGGCGGAAGTTCAATCATAATGTCAGGAACGGCTAACGGTATAGCTAAATTAAACTTCAGAGGCAATACCTACGAACAACAAATGAGAACCTTGAACGGACAGGTTATATTTGACATAGCAAACGGTCAATATGGCGAAGCAGCAAGGTTTGAGAGATTCTTACATGCCGGCAACTTGTTATCTCAAAGTTTATTAAACCTAAATCTAAATCACACAATTTCTGCCGTTACAAGCAAAAATACTGGCGAATTTAAGAAAATCGAAGGCAAAATATCATTAGCTAACGGCTGGGCAAATATCACAAGCCTTGAATCATCAGGCCCGAATATGAGCTTATATATTACAGGCAAATACAATCTCCTTACACAAAATGCCGATTTAAAAGTGCTTGGCAGAATATCATCAACCGTTGTAAGCGTCCTTGGCCCTCTTGGCTCGTTCTCGCTTGATAAACTTGTAGATAAACTGCCTCAGACAGGTATAGCAATTATTGACACTATAAAATCAGTAGTACCGCAAAGCCCGCTTTTTGCAGACATAAATCAAAATGACCTTGCAAAAATACCGCAGCTGAGTGTCACATCTTATAACGCTACATCAAAAGACTTTCAAGTGTTAATTAACGGAAATATATCGAAAACAACATCGATTAAGTCTTTTAAGTGGGCAAATAAAGAAACTCAAAACTAAGCAGCCTGAACAACTTCGCCAAGGGATGAGATATACTCTTTTTGATTTTCAACAGTATCAGGGCTTGCTAAAATTGACACAGTGGGTTTGTTTTTAAACACGTGATTTGCAGCCTGCTTAATGTCATCAATGGTAATACTATCGATTGCCTTAACATACTCATCTATTCTTTTAATTCCATAAGGAAGTGTCATATTCATTGAAAGCAAGTCTGTTTCAGATGAGGGCAACTCTGTTTGCTTTGCTATTCGCTGTTTAAGCTGCATTTTTGCTGACTGCAGCTCTTCTTCAGTCACAGGTTCTGTTAAGATTTTTTGTATTTGTTCGTCAAATCCGTCAAGCGATTTTTGTAAATTATCATATTTAATCTCGTTTTGAGCTTTATTATCAGTTGTTGTCATAATAAACATAGTCAAAATGCCGGTATCTTCAAAAGATTGGACTTGAGATGACACCCTGTAAGCGAGTTTTTGTTTTTCTCTTAATTCTTGGAATAACCTTGAAGCGGGTGAGCCGCCAAGAATTTCATTTAAAAGCTCAAATTTGACATCGTCTTTAATGTTACCTGACATTTTAAAAGAATATGTCTTATAAATTTGCGCTTGATTAAGCTCGGCCGTATCTACAATTACTTTTGATTTATCATTTGGTTTATACACTTTTGAAAGCTTTGGTGTAAAATCCTTATACACAACAGGCGCTGATGATAAAAGATTAACCACATTTTGCTTCATATTGGGATTTTTATTAAAGGGAGCGGTCACAACATAGTTTGAAGATGATTTATTTATCATATCGCTATGGTGTTTAATGACATCGTTTAGCGTCATTTTATCAAGTCCTTTGAGGATTTCCTTGGGTGAACCAAAGTAGCCGGGGTATAATTCAACCAACATATTGTTTGAGCCGTCTTTTTCAATTGATTCAAAATAAGCCCTTATTTTTGCCTTGGCTTTTTCAAACTCATCTTGAGAGAAGTTTGGTGAATACATAACCTCATTTAAAAGATTAATTGTTTCATTAAGGTCTTTTGACATACAGTTTGCATTAACTAAAATTTGAAAACCGTTAGAATCAAAATCATACTCAATGCCCTTAGCATTTGTAGAAAGTGCAGTTTGTTCTTTTGACCTAATTGCGCTGCCTGCGTTTAGTAACTCAGTTAAAACATAAGGTACGGCGAGATTTTTTGGCATAGCACTCATAGCGCTCAATCGCCAGTTTAGATAACAAATATCTGACTTATCAGAGTTATTTAGCGCAAGGTGAGTATTATTACTTAAACTACACTCTTCAATGTCGCTTGTATCAATTTTTCTTGAACCAAAAGAAATTGAAGAAGAATTGTTGCCTTTAGCCACAAATTTACTTTGAGAGTAGTTATCTGCTATTTGCTCGTCACTAACGGAAGAGGGGTGAACTATAGCCATTGAAACTTTATTTAAATCAACGTATTTTTGTGCAGCTTGAACGATATCATAAGGCGTGAGGGAATTTATCACGTTTTGCATTTGAGAAATTTGCTCAAGATTTCCATCAAGATAGCCCGAACCAATGGATTCGCAAATTGCCTCAGCGTTTTCAAAATTCATAGAGAGGTTTTTTGTCAAATTATTTTTTATAGTTTGCATTTCATAATCACTTGGCGGATTTTGTGCAAGATTTAAGATAGCGTCATAAAACGCATCAATTGCTTTTTGTTCTCCGTTTGGAGGAGTATTCAGCTGCACAAAAAGCGCTTGCGGGTCATCTTTAACAAGTCCTACTTTTTGCATACTCAAAAAGCTGTATGAATTAAGGGGTGCTAAGGCTTTTGTAAGTCTTGAGTTTGAATTACCCTCAAGCAAGATATCAAGAGCCTCAAGGGCAATTGTATCTTTTAAATTTCCTGCAGGAGGAGCTGCAAAGCCCATAATGACACTTGTCGAGTTTGTTATAGGTGACTTAAAGTCCATTCTCACGGGCTTGTCAATTGGGGTGAGTTTTTCTTTGGTAACAGAATTTGAGCGGACTTTAGCAGGCTGATTAAACTCTCTTGATAAAATTTCTATAGCATTATTCGGGTCAACATCGCCCACAACAACAGTGTAGAGGCTATCGGGTGTATAGTGATTTGACCAATAATTAACAACATCATCCCTTGTTAGATTGTTAACTGTTTCAATTGAACCTGCCACAAGGTTATCTGAGTTTGAATTTATTTGAAAAAGATTTCTTACAACTTCATTAGCGGCTTTTGTTGTAACATCATCATTAATCATGCTGATTTCAGATGTTACAGGCCCTTTTTCTTTCTCAAGCATGTTTTGATAAAACTTGGGTCTTAAAATCATGTCCGCATGCATTATTGCAGCTTGTTCAAAGTCTTTTGGCTGCATTATGCCCGATGAAATATAATAATCTGTCTGAGCGTAATCGGTTGAAGCGTTTGTACTTGCGCCCATTTTGGTAACATCTTTAAAAAACTGCCCCGGTTGCAACTTTTCACTTCCGTTAAACAAATTATGCTCAATAAAGTGGCTAATGCCCCTTATTCTGTCATTTTCATTCATTGAACCTGAGTCAACAAAAGTTTTTAGTATTGTTGTACCCTCTCTTGGCATAATAGCAACTCTCTGGCCGCTTTTTAACATATAGGTATAAATATCTTCTCCCGTAGGAGCTTTAATTGTACCTAAGTAAGTATACCCGCCCGAGATTTTAGGATTTACAAGTGTCGGGTTAATAGGATTTGACTGATAAATAGGAGCAGCAGTACTTTGCGGATAATTCACACTCACCGAGGGCGATTGTCCGTTAGTTACAACTGAGCTATAATAACCGTTTACAAAACGATTGTAATTGTTATTTATATTTGGCTGCATAAGAATTCCTATGTAAACATAAAAAACAATAACACAAATTAATTGCCACTACCTAAACACTTGTATATAAAAAATTAATCTAATGTTACAAACACTTGTGCAAAAAATTATTGTTTCAAGTATTATATAATTAATTAAAAGTTGGAGCATCCTAATGACAGAAGAGAAAAAAATCGGTATAGCACGCGCGCTTTCTTATTATAATTATTTTCCTTACTATTGGGGCTTTTTTAACCATTTAGGCATAGATATTGTTTTAAGTTCTCCCACAACAAAAAAGACTCTCTCAGAAGGCTCAGCGCTTGTTGTAACTGAAACTTGTCTGCCTATAAAGGTTTTTGTAGGTCATATCGTAGAGCTTGTTAATAAAGGTGTAAAAAAGATTTTTGTACCCTCTATACAATCTATTGCTCCAAAAATCTATAACTGTTCTAAAATCAGAGGCTTGCCCGACTTAATCAGAAACGTGGTAAAAGGTGACTTTGAAATAATTGAAGCAACGCTTGATAAATCAGAAAAAAACCTTGGCCTGTACGAATTTTTAAAGCAAGCAGTAAAACCGTTTGGTATAACTGATGAAAAACTTATAAAAGAAGCCTCGCGTGCGGGTTTTGTCGTACAAAACAACTTTAGGGTAATGATGCAGCAAGGGCTAAGCTTTGAAGAAGCACTCAAAAATGCAAAAGAAGGCAAGGTTGTGATTTCTCCTAAAACCGAAGACTCTCAGGGTGTAATCCACGTAGCACTTGTAGCGCACGGATATAATATCTACGACAAAAAAGCAAGCATGGATATATTTAAAAAATTAAAAAATATGGGCGTAGTTGTTCACAGTGCATACCAGCTGACAGATGAAGAACTTGCAAGCGGCATTTGCGCACTTGATACAACCACATACTGGGCAAACCAACTTGAAGTTACAGGTTGTGCCGGTCATTACCTGAAAAGCGACAAGATTGACGGTATAATAACCATTACCGCCTTTGGCTGCGGGCCTGATTCACTTATGATAGAAGATATCAAAAGAAAAGCAAAAAATTTCCAAAAACCGCTTTTGCACTTATCAATTGATGAGCACACAGGTGAAGCAGGCTTTGTAACAAGGCTTGAGGCGTTTTGTGATATGCTCTTTAGAAACAAAAGAGTAAAAATCACCCGCCAGCTTGACAGCGACATTCAAGAAGACACTAAAACAATTGAAAAGCTCAACAATATTTTATCAATAAGAAGATAAGCTATTCATCAGACTCATCTTCAATTATAGCTTGAGAAACAAGGTCAAACTCATCTTCATCTTCTATTGTTTCAAAGATGTAGTCGTTGTTGTCTTGTTTTAAGCGCATAAGAACGATTTCGCACTCATCTTCGTTATCAATATCGGCATCAGCAGGCAGCAAAAGCGCATAATCAACATCGTTAACAGTCACTATGTCAATGAGCTTAAGCTCAATTTCTTCGCCCTTTTCACCAATTGTTTTTATTATCTCAAATTCATTATTTTCCATATTCATCTCTTTTCGTTTATGTAGTCTTGCAATATCAAACAGGCGCTTTTGATGTCAACCAAGCCTTTATTTTTTGTGTATTTTTTACCTTCTTTTTTTAGAATTTCTTCCGCTTCAAAAGAAGAAAGTCTTTCATCATGATATAGGATTTTATATTTTCCTTCAAGCGGTTTAATGAAGTCTATGCAATTTTGCGCCTGAAAGCCCAAAGAGCCGTCCATATTGTAGGGAACGCCTATTAGAATTGTCTTTGTATTATATTTTTCGCACAATTTTTCAATCTCTAAAAGCGCCAGTCGGTCACCATCCACCCCGCTCTTTCTCTCAATTAAACCGACTTCAGAGCTTATTATCCACATAGGGTCACAAACTGCCACCCCTATTCTTTTTGTACCTATATCAAGTCCTAAAATTCTTTCCTTTAAGTCCATTTTTCCTCAATTAAACAAACAACTTTTTTTGAAAAATCACAATCTTTTTCCTGCTTTTTTGAGGCAGAAAAAATATTTACTTTGGTATCTAAAGTATCGCAGCTGCTTTTGTTTAGAAAATAAACATATACGCTTTTTTTAATAATAAATTCTAAAACCTCTTTTAATGATTCATCCGAGCCCACAAGAGCCAAAAAAGTCTTTGAAGTTGATTCCATATCCGTATTTTTTAAAATATAGGATTGAAATTTTATTTTTTCTATAAATTTCTCCCTAAACTCAACATTAGCTATAAGCTCACTTGAAACACTTTTAGCAAGTGTTTCTATTTCTAAAATGTCTAAAATACTGTTTTGTTCAATATTGTCAATCAGCATATCAAATTCGGACAAATCCGAATATTCAAAAAACCAGCTTGAAAAAAGCTCAGAGTTTAGTATTTTAAAAACAAAGTTTTTATTTACAGTTTTTTTTGGCACATCAGCTTTTATAATATCTTGAAAACTTTTATCATCAGCATCAACATCCAATGTTAACTGCCTCCAACAGACAAATTCGTATGGGATTTTATACCCGCTCTTCCAGCCGCGATTTGCTAAAGCGTCAAATATAGCCTTGCCCTCAGAAAGATTTACGCGCGCATGAAGCGAAGATTTAAAAAATCTTAAAAGCACAACATCAAAATCTTCTTTTGAAATTTCATTAAAGCCAAAAGCGCTCACAGGGCCATATTCAAGATTAAAGACAGTAAAGAAGGTCTGTATGGTGCCGTTTTCTCTTTTTCTTGCAAAAACACAAGAAATGTTAGAGTTTCCATCTGCTATAGAATACCAAAAACCATACGGAACAGAGTTTTCAAAAAGCTGCGAATAAATCTGTGCTGCGCTCTTATCCCCTTTTAAACCTGAAAAGTTCAACTTTTTAAGCAGTTTTTTTGCATATTGTTTTAGCTCAATATCAAGGCAATTTTTTGAGCAAAAATCAAGCGCAAGATATGCAAAGTAAGATTTAGACTCGCAAAGCGCATCTAAGATTTTTTTATTTATACAAACTTCAGGATAGAAATAAGCAAAAGGAGATAAAAGATTTGCAAGATTATCCCCAGAGTAGTCATTTATGATAGAGTCAAGCAAAAGCTCCCTGTCACCTGCTCCAACGGTAAAATAAAAATCATAAAAATCAATCAAAGTTTCAGGGCTTAATTTTGCTTCTTCCAAGAATTTTTTTGTCTCATTATCAATAGCTTCATCCGGATTATCAACACAAGATTGAATAAAATTATAATCTATCCCCTGACCCTGCTCGCGAAGAATATTAATTAAAAACAGTTTTTTTGTATCTGAGACATTAGGATTAGAAAGCAGTGATAAAATTTCTTTTGATAATATGTCATTTGGCGCAATATTATACAAAATCAAACACAAAATATTATCATAAGTAGCACCTGAGCCTGAAATTTCTTTTAGCAAAAGCGATACAACAAATTCCTTATCTTCAATTTTATTAAGCTCTGAAATTGAGCTTTCAACCTCAAAATCAGAGGGCATAGAGGAATTTTTGTATTTTAAAATATTTTGTAGAACTTGCGCCCTTATCTGGATTTTTGACATTTTTGAGTCAGTGCTCATCTTTTTGTACCCCAGAGCATATCAATAATTCTCTGCGCTTCAGCAGATAGTGCGCCGTCTTGCAAAATTAGATACTGAACAGCTATAAGAGTACACTCTGAGCATATATTTACCCCGGGACCCTTAACAAGTTTTGGCACCATAGTATTTGGTCTGCCGCAAAAACTACAATACTCAAGTTCTCTTTGAACTTCATTTTCTTTTTTTTCCGCGTTTTTCTTTGCTTTTGAACCTATTGAAACAACTTTTTTTTCGCTATCGCTCATAAAAACCCTAAAATTAGCTAATTCACAAATATATTTTATATTTTTTTTGAAAACTTTACAAGGAAATTAAGAAAATCTGAGGTTTTTTGCCTTTTGCAGTTTAATTATTTTATTTTTGAACTTTTCCTTTTGCTCCTGCGTAAGATAAGAACTGTTATCAATGTTTATAAAAACTTCACTAAAATCAGCACTATTATACTCAACTTCAGATAATTCCTCATCTGAGTAAAAATTTGGAAAATCATTAACAATATCTTCTTTACTAGAGCTATTCCAGTTTTTATAGTCAAAAATAATATCTGAAATATTCACCCCAAGGGGCTCACAATAAGGTTTAAGCTTATCAAGAAGAATTTTCTTATACATAATCATTTCCTGCACAACAAAAGAATTCTCACAGGTGACATACATCTTAGAACCTTTGATTTGGTAGGGTTTTGTAGTTTTTAAAAATTTCTTGCCCGCAATTTGTCCCCAAAAAGAAAAAATGGTCGAATATTTTATTGCAGAGGTTTTATTTGAACCAAAAAGTCCGTCGTTTAAAATATCGGAAATTGAGAAAATATTTTCATTCATAATACTAAAAAACGGCGGCACAAAAGTACCGCCGCATAAATTTTATAAACTACTTAGTGCAAGCAAGTGCTTGTTCTTTAAGCTTTGCAGCCATTGAAGTATCTTCCCAGGGCACTTCAAAGTCAACTCTACCGATATGACCGTATGCGGCAAGTCTTTGATAGAATTTTCCGCCGTTTTTAGCAGGAAGATTTCTTAAGTCAAATTCCTTGATGATTGCTGCAGGACGCAGGTCAAAGTTCTTTTCAACAAGTTTTGCCAAGCACTCATCATCAATTTTACCTGTATCAAAAGTATCAACTAAAACTGAAACAGGACGGCTAACACCGATAGCGTATGCAAGCTCAACTTCGCATTTTTGTGCTAAGCCTGCTGCAACGATGTTTTTTGCAACCCAGCGAGCAGCATAAGCCGCTGAGCGGTCAACTTTAGTCGGGTCTTTACCAGAAAATGCGCCGCCGCCGTGACGAGCATAACCGCCATATGTATCAACGATAATTTTTCTTCCTGTAAGACCGGCATCACCCTGAGGGCCGCCTATTACAAATCTTCCTGAGGGGTTGATTAAATATTTTGTAGTTGAATCAGGTTTTATGACATCATTTGCAAAAACAGGTTCGATAACGTATTTAATCATATCTTCACGGATAATTTGTTGAATTTTTTGATTATCGCTAACTCCGTTAATTTCGGGGTCATGTTGAGTTGAAATAACGATAGTGTCGATTCTAAAGGGTTTTCCGTCTTTATATTCAACTGTTACTTGAGATTTACCGTCAGGTCTTAAGTAGCTTACCGTACGGTCTTTTCTGACTTTAGAAAGTTGAAAAGCAAGCCTGTGTGCCAAAGATATAGGCAGAGGCATTAACTCGGGAGTTTCATCACAAGCGTAACCAAACATAATACCCTGATCGCCCGCACCGATATCAAGAGTTTCATCTTTTGAAGTATCGGCATTATCACTTCTTGTTTCAAGAGCCTTATTTACACCGCCTGCAATATCGCTTGATTGTTCATCTATGCTTGTAAGAACAGCGCAAGTTTTATAGTCAAAACCGCCGCCTTCTTCACCGTTGTAGCCGATTGATTTAATGGTGTTTCTAACAACTGATGGGATATCAACATAGCAGTTAGATGTAATTTCACCGCATACAAGAGCCATACCGGTTGTAACTGTAGTTTCGGCCGCAACTCTTGATTTAGGGTCTTTGGTTAAAAATTCATCCAAAATAGCATCAGAAATCTGGTCGCAAACTTTATCAGGGTGACCTTCTGTTACAGATTCGGATGTAAATAAAAAGTTCTTTAATGCCATTAATACTCACTCCAATTAAAATTGATAACAATACCAGTGTAACTTAAAAAAAATCGTGGTCAAATAATATTTTTATTCTATAATTACTTTATAAAGAGAATTTAAGAGGATTTAAAAGTATGGAATTGTCTTACAAAAAACAAAATTGTACACAAATAAACGAAGACTACATAGGCAAAGACTGCATGCTCGCAGGCTGGGTTTCAACCGTTCGTGACTTAGGCGGTATTATCTTTGTTGAAGTTCGCGACAGGAGCGGACTGTTTCAAGTTGTAGCTGACCCTAAGATTAACCCGCAGGTCTATGAAAAATTCCAACAGTTAAGAAGTGAATTTGTAATTCAAGTTACGGGTAAAGTTTCAAAAAGACCTGATGATACAATTAACGAAAGACTTAAAACAGGTACGGTTGAAATGTACCCTGATAGTATAGAAATTTTATCAAAATCAATCGCACTTCCTTTTGTGCTTGATGATGAAGATGTATCTGAAGAAGTTCGCCTAAAATATCGTTATTTGGACATCAGACGCGAAAAAATGCTCTCAAATCTTACATTAAGACACAAAATTGTAGCTGCAATCAGAAACTATTTAAACAAAGAAGATTTCTTGGAAGTTGAAACACCAAACCTTACAAAGGCAACTCCCGAGGGTGCTCGCGACTATCTTGTACCAAGCAGAGTCCATGACGGCAAGTTTTACGCGCTTCCTCAATCACCTCAGATTTTCAAGCAACTTCTTATGGTCGGCGGTATAGAAAAATACTACCAAATAGCTCGCTGCTTTAGGGACGAAGACCTAAGAGCCGACAGACAACCTGAATTTACACAGGTTGATATTGAAATGAGCTTTGTAAAACAAGACGATGTTATAAAAATGGCCGAAGGGCTTATTGTTGACGCTTTTAAAGCAGCAGGCGTTGAAGTCAGCGCGCCTTTTAAAAGATTAACTTGGAAAGAAGCAATGGAAAAATACGGCTCAGATAAGCCTGATACTCGTTTTGGACTTGAGCTTTTTGATGTATCAGATATTATGGCAGCTTCTACTTTTGAGGCATTTAAGTCTGTAGTTGAAAAAGGCGGAACCGTAAGAGCCATAAAAATCCCGGGAATTGCAGGCTATTCAAGAAAAGAGATGGATGATGTCAGAAATCTTGCTATTTCATACGGTGCTAAGGGTCTTGCTTGGGTTACATATATGGAAGACGGTACAGTAAAATCGCCCGTGTTTAAGTTCTTAACTCAAGAACAAATTGATGAAATTCAAAAAAGAGCCGACGCTCAAAAGGGCGACATTGTATTCTTTGTTGCCGATGCTCATAAAGTAGTATTTGATGTACTTGGAAGATTTAGATTATACTTTGGCGAAAGACTTGGTATGATTGACAAATCTCAACATGACCTGCTTTGGGTTGTTGATTTTCCTCTATTTGAATACTCAGCGGAAGAAGACCGCTACGTAAGCGTACACCACCCCTTCACAATGCCTGCTTATGAGGATTTAGACAAGCTTGAAACAGACAAAGCTAACGTAAAATCAATAGCATATGACGTTGTGTATAACGGCAACGAGCTTGGCGGAGGTTCAATAAGAATCCATGACCCTGAAATTCAAGAAAAGGCATTTAAGGCTCTTGGCTTAAGTGAAGAAGAAATACATAATAAATTTGAATTTATGATTAACGCATTTAAATACGGCACACCTCCGCACGGCGGTATTGCCCTTGGGCTGGATAGGCTTGTAGCACTTCTTGTAAGAGCAAATTCAATCAGGGATGTAATAGCATTTCCTAAGAACGCTCAAGCTAAATGTGTTATGACACAAGCACCGTCTGAGGTTTCAGAAGAGCAGCTAAGAGAGTTGCATATAAAACTCAGAAACTTGCCAAAAATCCATTAATAAAAAGCGGCTTAAAGGCCGCTTTTTTAATATCTAATAAATATCAACACCTGAGTTAATATTGTTATAAATTATTTTTGAAGCCTGTTGGATTAAATCTCTGGCACTATAGTCATTATGCGGGCGCTCAACAAGTATAACAACAATATATTTTCTGCCGTTTTGAGCATATACAATACCTGCGTCCCCGAGCATTTTACCAATATCTCCGGTTTTGTGAATTAATATAGCCTCTGGAGGCAATCCCGCTTGTAAAAGGCTCCTGTTTTCAACATTTGCCATATATTCTTTTATTGTAATTTTTGATTTTTGGCTCAAAAATCTTGGGTTATCGATATTATACAAAAGCGTTGCAATTTGCTTAGCCGTTATTTTATTTGTTCCTTCTAAATCAGGAAGTCTATTCTGAAGCGTAATTTCGGACATTCCTAACGAGCGCATTGAAGAATTTAGCGCAGCCTTGCCGCCAATTTCTTCAATCAACATATTTGTTGCCGAGTTATCGGACTGAGTTATCATAATTTTTGCAAGGTAATCAACGGTTAAATACCTATTTACTGGCATATACTGCAGTTTACCCGAACCTGATGTTTTATTGATTTCATTATACAGAAGTTTTTTTGAAAGAGATGTTTCACTCGTGCCGTTTTTCTCGCTTCTGTCAATTTTTCTAAATAATTCAAAAAGTATCGGTAATTTTATAATGCTTGCAGCACTTGTCGGCCTATCTGCGTTAATATTAACTTCTTTGGCCGTGGAATATTCCCAAACATATACACTGGGATGAAGCCTTGGATACTTTTTAAACAAATCATTAAGCATTTTTTCGGTTGTAGAAAGTTGACCGCCCACAACCATAGAAACTACTTCAGATGAAACCATGCTTGGCTCAACAATTAAATTTTGTCTAAAAAGTTCAGCGTTATTGACGTAGTTTAAATGCGGATTCACCTTATTTGATACGTCAAACTTTAAGTTACGGTTTAGGATGTGATCAAGAACAAGGGGTTCAAAATATTCGCTATACAAACTCGGTGCAATAACGTATGCAAAAACAGACAGAAAAACTGACGCAAAAATAAACCTTACAAAAGATAAAAGCGGATTTTTTTTCTTTTTTTTCTTTTGCTGAAACTTCGCCCTTTGAGGATAAACTCTTACATCCCCATAGGTAACATTATAATATTGCTCTTTTCTAACCTGTGCAGGCAATGAAATACTCCACTATCTCTACATTAACAGTTTAGACAATATTCAACAAAAAAACATAGTATATTTATATGAAAAAAACCCTAAAGTAAGAAATATATGATATACTATCTGCCATGAGGATAAATTTTAGCAAAAAAACTGTAGCTGCCAGCTTATTAGTATTATTTACTGGCCTTAGTACTTCTTTTTGTAAGGCTGATACCGTAATAACACCCTATGGCGAATCAAACGGCAGAATAAAAGCAGTTAATGCAGGTTTAATATCTATAAGAGATAACGGTTCAGACCTAACTTACAGGCGCGAAGTAAACAACGAATACTTTGGCGATGCCGTTATGTATAAGAAAAATTTTTTCTCAAAAAAAGTCATGGAATTATCCGGCAGAGTAGAGAGTCTGGATAGGCTAAACGCTATAATTTACACGCCTGCAGGAAAAATTGAAATTCAAAGATATAAAATTAAAGACATAATTATGAAAGTACCATATAAAGGATATTAATATGAACATTATTTTCTACAGTCAAAACGGCACAAGCGAATACGCACAAATGATAGTAAATGCGGATGATGAGTACAATATTCGCGAGTTTAAATTTGACGAAATAAAAAACTACAAAGAAGTTAACCCCGGTGTTTTAGTAATGGATGCACCGTTAAACAATGTAAAAGATATATGTGCGGTTACAAAATTTGAAACATCGGTTCTCATTGTTGTGGATGAAATACCGCAAGACTTAACTGTAAGAGCTGATTCATACGACTTTATAGTAAAACCCGTAAATGCAAAAGAATTTAATACAAGAGTTGAGGCCCTTGCTAAGACTTCAAAATACAGAATCAACCTCAAAAAACAATCCGTAACAGATGAGCTTACAGGATTGTACAACAGAAAATACCTGCACCACAGGCTGGAAGCTGAAATGTCAAGAGCAAAAAGATACGGTACGCCTCTTTCTTGCCTGCTTCTTGATATAGATTTCTTTAAAACGGTTAATGATATGTATGGATACGACTGGGGCGACGTTCTGCTTAAAAAAATCGCTCAAATGCTTGAAGCACTTATAAGAAAAGAAGACATCCTAACTCGCTACGGTGATGAAGAATTTATACTAATTCTGCCAAATACATCAGAGGATAATGCCTACATTTTTGCCGAAAGATTCAGACGTGATATAGAAAAAATGGAGTTTATCCCTGCAAATGAAGAAGAAAGGCACCCGATTACAATCTCAGGCGGTATTTCATCTTATCCGTTCTTAGAAAATGTAGAAGAAAATTCAAATACAATCATAAGATACGCGGAACATGCGCTCTATGCTGCTAAAAAGCACGGTAAAAACCAAATCGTCGAATTTTCAAAAATGAATTTGGATTACTAATGCTTGCAAAAAGAATAATTCCTTGTTTAGACGTAAAAAACGGACAAACCGTAAAAGGTATAAATTTTGAAAACCTGAGATATGCAGGCGACCCAGTTGAGTTAGCAAAAAAATACTCGCAACAGGGAGCAGATGAGCTTGTTTTCTTAGATATTACCGCAACAAATGAAAAAAGAAAAACAATAGTAGAACTTGTAGAACGTGTTGCAAAAAACGTGTTTATACCCTTTACTGTTGGTGGCGGGATTAACTCTATTGAAGATATAAGAGCTATTTTGCAGGCAGGAGCTGATAAGGTGTCAATAAACTCTGCAGCAGTTAAAAACCCGGAACTTATTAATGAATGCGTTAATTACTTTGGCTCACAGTGTATTGTAATAGCAATAGATGCAAAAAAAATCGGCAACAGTTACAAAGTACATATCAATGCAGGAAAAAAAGATACAGGGATTGACCTTATTGACTGGGCAAAAGAAGTTGAAAAAAGAGGTGCAGGCGAGATACTTTTAACATCAATGGATTTTGACGGGACACAAAAAGGCTTTGATATAGAAATGAACAAACTTGTAAGCAAGGCCGTTAAAATCCCTACGATTGCATCGGGCGGTGCAGGTGCAGATAGCAAACATTTTAGAGATGTATTTGAAAAAACTGAGGTAGATGCAGCACTTGCAGCTTCAATATTTCACTTTGATACACTGCCAATCTGTACCCTAAAAAAAGACTTAGAAAATTTTGGGATAACAACAAGAAAAATAAAATAAAAAAACCGACAATCACGCCGGTTTTTTTATTTGTAAAGGTTTTTGGGACTTCAGTTCAACTAGCTGAACATTTTGAAAGAATTTTCAATGTTACTTTGGATTACTTTTTGAACTGATTCAAATTCTGTTTCAACTGCTTTGTGTTGAGTTTCGATTTGTTTTTGGTCAGTTTCAAGTTTTTTATCTTGAGCTTGAACTCTTGCTGAAGCTGACTGGTATTCAGCTTGTGCTGTAGCATCATCATCAGTATAGTAGTTATCTTGAATTTCTGACATACCTGACCAGCCGACTGCATTCCAAGAACTCATAGCTTCACCGTTTTCAGCAAGGTTTTGGTTACCAGTGGGGTCAAGACTTGTTAATTGTTCGATAATGAATTTTCCGTTTCTCAAACCTTCTTGGAAGTAGTTTTCTGTTTCTGATGAGTCAGATATTTTTGAATCTACAACGTATTCAACATATACATCTTCACCGTTTTTATCAGTTCCGCTTACAATTGCTTTGTTACCTTCTACTTTTACTGTAACACCGTCACCTTGATAACCTGCATCAGAAGCTGTTTTTGGCAATTCGCTTGCATCAGATACTACAACTTGTCCGCGAGAGTTTTTAATACGATAAATAGAAGTTCCTGTACCATCATCGTTCATACCGTATTCAATAAGGTTTTTGTATGTGAGGTTCTTTGTTTGAGTTTGGTTTGCTTCACCCATTTTAACTTGCATAGTAATTTTCATTTGTCTGTTTGCAGTTGCACGAGCATACTTTGAAGAAACCGTTTCAAGTTCTGTAGCGAGAATCAATCTTCTTTGTGAAATTTCTTGGGCACGATATTCCAAATCGCTTTTTCTTGCTGTGAGAAGTAATAATCTGCCTTGGCTTGCTGCTAGTCCCATATTATACCACCTTTACATTTCTTACTTATATAAAAACAAACAGTATATACGATATTCATACTTTGTATATATTGTTACATTTCTTTACATAAGCAGCTGAAAATCCTTTCTGATTTTACTATTCCCATATTGTAACCCTGTTATTCATAAAGTCGGCAGTTTTTTTTAAAACTTTAGAAATATATTAAGAATTGTAAATTAAGGTAATAAATTAAATGTTAATGCAAATAGAACGCAATTGTTGTAAAATTATCACAGAGGGAATTATGGATAAGAAAAAAACGATATTTATAGCAATTTTTACCTTAATCGGGTTGGTGCTCACATTTGAACTGGCGTTTATATTTTTTAAGGTTAATTTTAACGAGCAATACGCTGCAAGTTTTTGCTCGGTAAATAACTTAATAGACTGCGACGGTGTCGCAAAGACCAACTATTCACTGTTTTTAGGCATACCACTTGCACTTTGGGGTATGTTTTACTATCTTTTAACGCTATTTTTAAACTTTGTACACATAGTTCAAGATAAGTTTAAAAACACGATTTTTGATGTTTTCAAAAACCCAAAAAGCTATATAGCAACACTTGGACTTATATCCTTTGCGGTTTCAATATGTCTTGCAACAATTTCAATATTTAAAATAAATAAAATCTGTGTCCTTTGCTTTATAACATACTTCATTGACCTTTTTATAGCACTTGTCGCAAAAAGCAAGGGTAGTTTTTTTATAAAAGACATAAAAAACACCCTGCTTGATTTTATAGACGGTGCAAAAAAATACACTCTGCTTACAATACTTGCCGTTATTACATTTATAGCGTTAGTT
Source organism: uncultured bacterium (assembly GCA_949285255.1). Lineage (GTDB taxonomy): Bacteria > Cyanobacteriota > Vampirovibrionia > Gastranaerophilales > Gastranaerophilaceae > Galligastranaerophilus. The sequence goes on from CASDXV010000004.1 coordinate 57,469, forward strand.
AGCTACACCAGTATATCAATGGTTTTTTCTCCGCAGCAAAAAATGCAAAAATCTTTTGATGAATTTATGAAAATGGAGAAAAACGAGTATGCGGTTGAAGGTAATATTCTCGGCAATCCAAATGGCGATAAAATCTATGTATATAGCGACTTTATGTGCCCATTTTGCAGAATAACAAACATTATGGCAAGTAAGTTTGCCCATGAGGAAAAAAATGTAGAGGTAATACACAAAAACTTCCCCCTTGATTCAACTTGCAACAAATACGTGCCAAATACAGTGCACCCCGGGGCTTGTGTACTTGCAAAATACGCGCTTGCTGCAGAAAAACAAGGCAAATACTGGGGCATGGCAAACCTTATATTTGATGAACACCCTAACAGTGAGGCAGATATTTTATATTTAAGCGAAAAGTTAAATTTAGACATTGCAAAACTTGTTGAAGATGTTAACTCGCAAGAAATAGAACAAGAACTTTTAAATCAGATAGAAACTGCCCACAATAACGGCATATACGGTACACCAACTATTGTCATTGACGATATTCCATACATTAGCGCTATGCCGTATTACAAAATAAAACTTCTGTACAAACAAGCACAAAAAAGACACTCTGCAAAGGCTCAAAAATGAAAAAAGTCCTCTTGCACGCTTGTTGTACCATATGCGCCGCATATCCGGTAAGACTTCTAAGAGAAGTAGGGTATGAACCTGTAGTCTACTTTTACAACCCCAACATATACCCTGAAATTGAGCATAAAAGAAGACTTCAAGAGCTTATTTTATACTCTGAAAAAGAAAATTTTGAGCTTTATTTTGAAGAACTTAAATCCGACGACTTTGACAAAATTGCAAAAGGATATGAAAAAGAACCTGAAAAGGGCAAAAGATGTGAAAAATGTTTTTACCTAAGACTTGGTAAAGCCGCGCAAAAAGCCAAAGAACTAAGTATAAATTATTTTACAACAACCCTTACAATAAGCCCCCATAAAGTCACAAAGCAAATTTTTGAAGCAGGAAGCAGAGTTTCAAAAGAAACGGGAATTGAATTTTTACCTTTTGATTTCAAGAAAAAAGACGGGTTTAAAATTACTCAGCAAATTGCAAAAGAAAACAACATGTACAAACAAATTTACTGCGGTTGCAAATATTCAATTAGAGAAGTGAAGCAACAGCTTGATTAATATCATCGCTGTTAAATATGTAACTGCCTGCTACAAGCGAATTTGCGCCAAGATTTTTGCAAATATTTGCGGTCTTATCATTTATTCCGCCATCAACTTGAATATACAAGTCATCTCGTCTGTATAATCTTGCAAATTCTTTGATATCCGCTATTTTTTGCACGCAATCATGCATAAACTTTTGACCGCCAAAACCCGGTTCAACCGTCATAATAAGAACTAAGTCCAAATACGGTATAAATTCTCTTATCTCATCAGCACTCGTTAAGGGCTTTATAGATAAACCCGCCTTAATGCCTGATGATTTTATTTCTTTAATAATATCAAGAGTTAACTCTTTTTGAGATTCATAGTGAAAGGTAATGATATCAGAACCCGCTTTTATAAAGTCACTAACATATTTTTTTGGCTCACTTATCATAAGATGCACATCAAGTACTAAATTGCAAACCTTACGCAACGACTTAACCACAGGAGCACCAATAGTGATATTTGGCACAAAATGCCCATCCATTACATCAATGTGAATCCACTTTGCACCCGCTTCAGCTACGCGCTTTACATCCCGCTCCAAGTTTGCAAAATCAGCCGATAAAACAGACGGAGATACTATGACTCCCACAAACCCTCCTTTTTTAAATATTCAAGAGCATTTTTTGCAGCCTCCTGCTGTGCGGATTTTTTTGAAGCACCGCGACCTGTGGCAAGTTTTTTACCGTCAAAATAAACTGCAATTTCAAAAATAGAATTGTGCTCACTGCCTTCTTTTGAAACAAGTACGTACTCGGGCAATGTGTGATTTTTTTCCTGAGTATACTCTTGCAATTGCTGTTTAGGGTTAATTTTTTCAATATTGTCTTCAATTTGGCACATATCGCAGCTAAAATTAGAAACTATAAAATCTTCGACCTTATCATAACCATCCTTGCCACAAGTTAGATAAATCGCACCTAAAAAAGCTTCAAAAGCGCACGCTAAAATTGACTGCTTCATCTCACCGCCGGATTTTCTTTCATTTTTTGAAAGCAGTATAAAATTATTTAATCCGACCTTTGTGGCAAAAGCAGCAAGCGTTTTATCCGCTACTATTTCACCCCTTAATTTTGATATAATACCCTCCTTATAATCAGGGTATTTTAGGTAAAGATATTTGCTTATAACAAGCTTTAAAACAGCGTCCCCTAAAAACTCCAGACGCTCATAAGAACACTCAACGGGAATTTGAACCTCATGAACATATGAGGTATGGCGCATAGCCTTTTCAAACAGGGAAAAATCATCACTGTTGCCAAATCCAAGCTCGTCTAAAAATTTGCAATATGCAAGTTCTCTATCAGAAGTAGACATTTATTGCACCTTGAAAATATCTGAAAAATTCATGGAACAAATTATGCCCGTATGCAAAATTAACAAAGAAATAATATGCAACAGGTAAAGCAAATAAATACCCGTCAGTTCTATCCAGTATACCGCCATGACCTGGAAGAATATTACTTGAATCTTTTACACCCGCATCACGTTTTACAAGCGATTCGGATAAATCGCCAAGTTGTGAAGAAACTGTGATTAAAAGACCGGCGGTTAGCGCCTGAACAATAGTAAGTTTTGTATAAAATACTCCAAGCCCTGCAACAATAAGCGCGACAAGAGTTGCACCAAGAGCGCCTTCAATTGTCTTTTTAGGACTTATAACAGGCGAGAGTTTATGTTTGCCAAATTTAGAACCAAAATAATATCCGCCAATATCGGTTGCAACAACAATTAAAAAGACAAAAATTACAAGCCACAAACCCTCATTTATGCCGATTTGAAAGGCGTTAATCCTATCTGAACTAATTTGTCTTATTAAAAGCAAATGGCAAGGCAGCCAGCCTGAGTACAGAAAACCAAGCACAGTTGTTGCAACATTTACAATATATGGCTGACGTCCCATAAAAAGAACCATAAGAAACGACGCCATAACCGCAAGAGAAATCATAGAGGGCAAAAGGTCAAATCTTCTAAAAAATATTAAAAGTGCAAAAGCAAAATCAGTAAGCAATATTAAAGACAGACTCGGGTGAAACCCTTTTGTTCTGAGGATTTTTACATACTCAATAGAACCTAAAAAGATTACAACCAAAAGAAAACCTAATATAGGCAAACCACCCATAAAAAGACATACAAGAGCTACAAGAGAAATAATAACCCCTGTAATTACTCTCATTATTTTATTTTGCTTTTGTGTCTCATCCACTATACTGTTAAAACCTCTTTTTCTTTTTCCGCCACTATTTCATCAACTGTTGAAATGTATTTATCAGTTAGTTTTTGAACTTCTGCCTGAGCGTCTTTAACGGCATCTTCAGGCATATTTTCTGACTTTTCAAGCTTTTTAACGTCATCTGTCATATCGCGACGAACATTTCTTATTGCAACTTTAGCGTTTTCACCCATTGCTTTAACGTCTTTTGAGAGCTGCTTTCTTCTATCCTCAGTCAAAGGCGGGAAAGAAAGTCTTACAACTATACCGTCTGAGTTCGGTGTTATGCCTAATTCAGCTTTAGCAATAGCTTTTTCAATCTCTTTAACAATTGTTTTATCAAAAGGAGTTATAACAAGCGTAGTACCTTCAGATACGCTTACTTGAGCCATTTGACGAAGCGGAGTGGGTGCTCCGTAGTAATCTACCATAACTTTATCAAGAATAAGCGGATTAGCTCTGCCCGTTCTTACTGTTGCCAATTCCTTTTTTAATTGAGCAACACATTTTTCCATTTTTTCCTTGCCTGAATTTTTAATTTCGTCAACTGACATTTTTATTCTCCTACATATGTTCCTATATTTTCATTATTTAAGATTTTTATAATACTGTCTTTTTGTGCAAAATCAAATACAAAAATGGGTATATTATTTTGCTTGCACAAAGAACAAGAAGTTAAGTCCATAACTTTTAAGTTGTTCATAATAATATCATCGTATTTAATTTTGTCATATTTTTTAGCATCAGGGTTAATTCTCGGGTCATCCGAGTATACGCCGTCAACACCGTTTTTAGCCATTAACATAGCTTCTGCGCCAATCTCTACTGCTCTTAGAGCTGCAGCGGTATCTGTTGTAAAGAAAGGATTGCCTGTACCTGCTGCAAAAATAACCACTCTGCCTTTTTCAAGGTGTCTTATTGCCTTAAATCTTATATAGGGTTCTGCGATTTTATGAATATCAAGGGCAGATTGAACTCTGCAGGGGACACCTATTTTTCTTAATTCGCTTTGAAGAGCTATAGCGTTCATAACAGTAGCCAGCATGCCGACATAGTCACCTGATGCTTGGTCCATACCGAGCTTTTGAGAGTTTTTCATACCTCGGAAGATGTTACCGCCGCCAACTACTATCGCAAGCTGCACACCTTTGTCATGCACCTTTTTAATTTCATTACATATCATCTCGACAGGCTTTGGGTCAATACCAAACTCCTGACTACCTAACAACGCCTCTCCACTTATCTTAAGGAGTATCTTTTTAAATTTTAATTCTGACATGATTTAGCCTTACAAAACTAACTTAAATTAATTATACAAGAAAGTCAATCTGATGTATAATTGTAAATATGAACCTAGAAACAAAAAACGCTAAAAACCTTATATCTAAAGACTTTAAGGTGTCAAATCAGGCAGCTGTTGATATTGTAAATTCTACTGACACTAAAACTTTTGAAACACTTTGCAAAAATTCAGAATATATTTTTGATTTTGTAGCAGATAAGGCAATAAAAAACTTGATAAACACTACCAATAAAAGCAATTTATCAGCAACTTTTGAATTTGCAAAATTCTATGACCCAAAATTTTCTCAATACATCGAAACCGTATGGCAAAAGTACGCTGATGAGGACTTAACAGACGAGATTTTAAATGTTTTTGACTCGGGTACAACCGAGCAAAAAATATATGCCGCAAAATATTTTGAAAAAATAAACGACCCTCTGGCGCTTGAGTTTTTAAACAAATACGCCTTTAATGAGGATGAACTTTTAAGCTTTGCTTGCGCTTGCACACTTAGAGTATTTGGAGATGAAACATCAAGAAATAAAGCGCTTGAAATGTTAAAAACTGCTGATGATTTCCAAAAATTCTCGGCTATAAAGTTTTTAATTAACTACGGACTAAAAGATGACCTTGCAGCGGTGATAAACGAGCTTAAAAACTCACCCTTTAGCTCAAACATTGCTCAAGAAATTATGTACAAGTATAGTTTTTGCGAACTTGAAAATCTTCTTGCGCCCGATGACATTATAGCTCTTTATGATGAAATTATAAGTTCGTATCCCGAGGACATCACTCTTGATACAATCCAAGATTTTAATATTTATGAATTCATAGAAAAAAATATAAACAATAAAAACTCTTACATACAAAGAGTTCTAACTGATGCAAAGCTGCTTGTAGAACTTGTAGCAAACGAAAACATATATACATACGACTTAAACAAAAACGCCCTGTCTGAACTAAAAAATATTGAAAATCTGTTAAAAAACTATAAAATTGACAGTTTGTTAATGTCTGATGAGCTAAAAAAAGAGAAAAAGAGAGCACTAAGGGCTATAACAACTCTTATAAATCTAAATTCCAAGGAAAATTTCAAAGAAATAGAAGAACTTTACACAAAAAGCACTGATAGCGAAATACTTTGCGAGTGTGCAAGGGCTGCAAAATGCCTTAATTGCAAGCTTAATCCTGAAATCGGGCTTGAGAAAATAACTGACACAAATGCAAAAGAGCTTTTTAAAAGCTACTTTTAATCCTCCTGCTCATCCTTTGGAGCACTTTGTGGCACAGGCTCATCAAGTTTTATGTAGTGAGCATCTTCCCATCTTAAATCTATATACTTAATTTTTTGTTTAAAATTCTCAGTTTCAGGCAAAATTGTTGCTATCCACTTTGCCCTAACAAGCGCAGTGTCGTTTATTTCACCAAATCTTATAAGCACTTTTTCAAGCTTAATATAAACATCACTCGGGTTTCTTAAGTCAAGGTATTCAACCTTTTGACCGCTATACGCTTCAAGCGACTTTGTAAGACGCAAAATCTCATCAACCCTATCTTTGTTCCATTTTTCATAATCATCACCACGAACACCGTAGGTTATAATTTTATAGGTTTTAAACTTAGGGCTTATGGGCATATATTCTCTATCTATAAAGACGCCATCTGTAGTAATAGCTGAAATTGGCTCTGCGTCAATCTTTGGAGTAATAAGAAAAACAGGAACTCTCTCCTCCACAAGTACATTTAATCTTGCAGGATGCCAAAGTCGCCTGATATAGACCTTTTTAATGGGCTGCAGTTGCATTATATTTTGCTCCATTTCGGTCGTATCAAGCCTAAAAATCTGAGTGCAAGGAACTTGCACCTGCCTTATTAAATCAATAATTTTATATTTTGGGGTAATAGAATTACCCTCAATTTTAATAACACTTTCATCAGCTGACGCTAAAAGCGTTCTATCCAGATACCAATCGTGAAGTTTTAGGACTTTTAAGCCAAAAAGAATTATAAGGACAATAAGTACAAGACGCAAAAGCCTGCGAAAATTTCTAATCGACATTTTTGTCGAAGCAATTTTTCTTCGCATTTTATTGGCTTTTAGTCGTCTTCTGTAGTATTCCTGTCCCATTAAAACTCCGAAGTTTTTAGTATTAATTCAACAAGATTTTTATAATCTATCCCCATACAGTTTGCTTGCGCAGGCAAGTCACTCAAATCCGTCATCCCGGGGTTAGTATTTATCTCAAGAACATACGGGGTATTATTATACACCAGAAAATCCACCCTTGCTACACCCGAGCATTCGCAGGCACTAAAAGATTTCACCGCAATGTCTTGAATTTCTTTTGTCATATTATCATCAAAATCAGCAGGCAGGATAAACTTTGTCATACCCTCTGTGTATTTTGCCTCGTAATCATACCATTGAGTTTTTGTTTCAAAGCCTAAAATTGGAGTAGCAAAAGTTTCAACCTTGCCGTCTTTCATTCTCTGTAAAACACCAACTGTAGCGGATTTTCCCTGATAATACTCTTCAATTAAAATTTTATTATCGGATTTTTTAGCAAGCAAAAACGCATCTTTAAGTTCTTCAAAGTTGTCAACTTTGCTCATACCAATGCTCGAACCCTCTTTTACAGGTTTTACCATTAAAGGATAATCAAGCCCCGAGACAGATTTTTCAAGCTCTTCCATATCTGTCACACAAACAGATGAAATCAAAGGCACACCGCAGGAAGCCAGAACATTTTTTGTAGTTTCTTTGTCCATGCAAATTGCACTTGACTTAACATCACAACCGGTATATTTAATACCCATAATCTCAAGCAGACCTTGAATACAACCGTCTTCTCCGTATCTGCCATGTAAAACATTAAAGGCAAACTCAAATTCACCGTCACTTAGTGTTTTTGCAACATTTTTATCGACATCAACCATAATAGCATTTTTATATCCAAGCTCTAAAAGCGCCTTTTGTACGTTTTTCCCGCTTCTGAGTGAAACTTCGCGCTCTGCTGACATCCCGCCGCACAAAACTGCTATTTTTGAATTTTTATCTAATCTTTTTTCATTATTTTCCATTTTTCTTCCTCTGACTCGCTAAATTCTCCAAGCCGAACTATCTCGCATTCAAGTTCAATATTAAATTTCTCTCTTACACTATCATACATTTTATAAACTACATTTGTATAGTCATTTGAACTGCAATTGTCATAATTTATAACAAAGTTCCCATGGTTTTCCCAAACACCTGCACCACCTGACCTATGGCCCTTTAATCCGCACTTATCTATTAGCATGCCTGCACTTAACTTCTCGCCGTCAGGAAGAGTAGGGTTTTTAAACACACTGCCTAAATTTGGCAGGGCAAGCGAGGGCTGAACTTTTTTTCTAAAAGTGGTATTTTCCTCCATTTTTTGTTGAATTAAAGATTTGTCTATCTTTTCAAGCTCAAATTTTGCGCTTAAAACCACGTATCTTTGGGGATTTTGCTTTACTATAGAGTTTCTGTAGGAAAAATTAAAATCCTCTTTTGTGAAATTTAAAATCCTATTTTCCTTTGTATCATACACTCTTGCACTTAACAAAAAATCACTTATGCACTGTTCATGCGCTCCTGCGTTCATTGCAACCGCACCGCCTAATGTGGCAGGTAAACCTATTAAAAATTCAAACCCGCCAAGTGAGTTTTTAAACGCTTCAACAGAGAGCTTTTGAGCACTTGCACCGGCTTCAACTTCAACTATATTTTTTCTAAAGGAAATTTCTGACATTTTTTTAGTTATTACAACAGGCTCTCTAACCCCTAAACTTGAGAGCAATACATTTGAGCCCGCACCTAAAATTGCAAGTTTTTGATATTTTTCAAAAAGCGAGCACAGTTGAGCTTCATTTTTTACAAAATACGCAACATCAGCTACTGAGGACATTTTAAGAGTATTAAAGTTCTTCAGTTCAAAATTTTCATACGATTCAATATTACTTCTATGACACGTACAATCCATTTAAAACTCCGCCCATTTTTGTAATATCGCCCGCTCCAAGTGTAAACACTATATCATTTTCCTTTAGTGTAGGTAAAATTGCCTTGGCAGCATTTTCTATCGAACCTTTAAAATATTTAGCGTCCTTACCCTGTTTAACAAGCTCAAGAGCTAAATCACTCGGGGTTTTACCGCCTTGGTAGCTCTCGCCTGCCGCATAAACATCTAATACGCAAATATAATCCGCAAGTAAAAGTGCTGATTTAAAATCTTCATACAATCCTTCAAAACGAGAAAATCTATGCGGTTGAAATATTGCAACAATTCTGCCGTCTTTGTAGTTTTTAACCGCATCTAGAGTTGCTTTTATTTCACTCGGGTGGTGAGCATAATCATCTATAATTCTTATAGAATTAAACTCAGCGCTTTTTTGAAAACGCCTGCCCATGCCGCTAAAAGTTTTAAAATGCGGAGCAATTTTTTCAAAATCTATACCTGCTTCATATAATATTGACGCTACACCTAAGGCATTTGTGATGTTATGTTTACCGGGGATTGAAAGTTCAATTTTTCCGATAAGCTTATCATTAGAGTAAAAATCAAAGCTGCAAGATAATACATCATATTTAATATTTTTTGCCCCGTATTTTGCTTCACTATTTTCTATAGAGTAACCCACAAAATTTTTAAAATCTTTGTTTTTCTCTATTAACTCCAAATTACCCTTATTATCAAGGTTAATTAGCACCCTAGCGTCAGGTGAGAGATTTTTTAGAAATTTAGAAAATGTATCAATAATATCGCTCAAGCCGTTTTTATAAAAATCCAAATGGTCAGCCTCAAGGTTGTTTATAAGAGCGTAAGCTGGAGAATATTTTAAAACCGTACCGTCGCTTTCATCAAGCTCAGCCGAAAAATATGGGGTGTTTTTGTCCTCACAGTCACCGTTTGTGTTTAATTCAGGGATTATACCACCAATAACGTATGCGGGCTTATAGCCTCCCTTTGATAACAAATAAGCGCAAAGTCCGCTTGTTGTAGTCTTGCCGTGAGTTCCGCAAAAACCAAAAAACTTTGGATATCTTTGGGAAATTATTTTCAATAAATCTGAACGATGCAAAACCTCTAAACCTTTATCACGAACATATTTAAGTTCAGGGTTATCTTCTTTTATAGCGCTTGAAATAACAACTTTTGGCGAACCTGAAATATTAGCTGCACTGTGCCCTATATAAACTTTTGCGCCGAATTTTTCAAGCCTTTGCACGTATTTGCTTTTTGAAATATCAGAACCGCTAACTGTTTTACCCTCTTTTAGTAAAATCTCAGCCAGAGCACTCTGCCCAATACCGCCAATAGCAATAAAATGATACTCGGGAAACTCCACCTACACCCCTCCGCAACAGTCTTGAACAACTCCATGCTGAGTTTTGCCCCAGTCCATGGTTTTCTTTGTGAAAATAATTTTAAATATTATAAACATTGCTATAGGGAACCAAATAACAACAAAGTAAATTGCCGTTATAACAGCATGCCAGAGGGCTTTGAAGAAATCATAGTGCGAGTATTTAATAAGAGAATACACAAGACCGCAGGCAAAAAATACGCCTGTGCACACAAGTAAGATAATAGAGGATAATATACTGTCCTCATACCCTCTTACAAAGCGAAACGCCTGGATAAATATCTCAGCAATAAGCCAAAACGGCAATAAAAACTCTGAAATGTATGCTATAAGGTCAAAACCGACTCTAAGTGACATGTCTTTTGAAAAAAATACATCTTTTGCAAATTCCAGATATCTTCTGATACTGCCCTCAACCCAACGTCTGCGCTGGCGAATAAGAGCACTAAAGCAGATTACCCCTTCTTCATTTACAATTGCATCAGGACAAAAACGAATATCCCAGCCTTTTATATGCAGTCTTGTTGACATATCAAGGTCATCTGTAATAGTTTCGTTGTTCCATCCGCCTATATCAATAAGCGCTTCTCTTTTAATCATCTCACCGTTGCCGCGAAGCTCAACTGCGCCTTTTACAGCATCTCTTCCTATTTGCAGATATGAGTCAAAAACGTACTCGTTGTACTGACATGCGGTTAAGAAATTTTGTTTTGCGTTAATAATATTTTTCCTTGCTTGCACTGCTCCAACCCCTTTGGGTTCAAGTTTTGGGAGTAAAATATTTATAAAATCAGGCTCAATTCTAGCGTCCGCATCAAAGACCAAAATCGCATCACCCTTAGCAATTTTAAATGCATCGTTTAAAACTGCAGACTTACCCGGGTATGCGTCTTTATCTCTAATAAGAGCTCTAACCTTGTCATATTGAGCCTCAAGCTGCTTTATAATTTCAGGGGTCGAATCATCTGACCTATCGTCTATAACAATTATTTCATAATTCTCATAATCAACATTCAGAACATTTTTAACAGTTTCAGATATTACTTCATGTTCATTGTGACATGGAATCATAATGGAGATAAAAGGCTTATAGGAGCAATTTGGAGCAGGGGGATTTTTCTTTAATTTTCTTCTCTGGTGTTTGATAGAAAGGTACATATAGAGCATATACAGCGCCATAAAACATATTAAGAAAATTACCGCATAAGAAGTCTTAAAGTAATTTTGAAAAATAATTAAAAAAGCCAAAAGGCAAGAAATTATAAGCAATAATGTAATTCTATCTTTCATAATCCCAGCTAATTATTCTCCTCATTGTCTGATTTTAGCAAAAAATAGCACTAAACACAAAAATTAAAAATTTTATTTACAATCATAGTCCAAATACAGGATAAAAACAAGAAAATTAAGGTTTAAAATGTGTATGTAGGGTAAGTTTCAGAGGTGTTGTTATGAATAATTCCGAAGTTTTTATCCCTCAAACAAACGGCGAGGTTTCAGACTCATTAACTCAAAACTGGACACAGCAAGCGTATGAGTGCTATTCAATCAACTGCAACTGCAAAAAATGTTCGATTGAAATAAACAAATACTCTTTTGTCTGTCAAATGCCAAAAATTGTACATTTGCTCTTGCAATTACACGGTAAACCGCAAGAAAAACTCTTATTTTAAACGTCTTTTGTCTTATCTAAAAATGTCTTAAGCGCCTCGTTTTTATTCTGCGGCGTATCGAGTGAAATATTTTTACTATCTTCTTTGTTCAACTCTTCCATAGTAACCATGGGCGAATAAAAACGCCTTACAAAAAGCAGCACAACAAAAATAACAACCGAACTGATTGCCACCGCCAGCATTACTTTTAAGAACATCTTGACCATTTTAGTAAGTTCAGACTTAGTATCAGGCACAACACGTTTTGTAAGAGCGACATTATCATTAGGCGAGCTTTGAACATCATCAATTACAATCGGTCTTTGCTCGCCTAAGCCCATTTCTTCGTTTAGCTTATCAATATCGCTCTGCTCCTGAGTTTGAGCGGTAGCATCATCTTGAGCAGTTTCAACCTGCGTATTTTCTTCTGTATTTATACCCTCAGGTTCAGCAAAAACAAAAGAACCTGAGAATAAAAATAGAAAACACAATATAGAAATTAACGCTTTACGCATTTTTTACCTTTCTTGTCCTTCCTCTGCGTTTTGGCTTTTCAGCGGGAGCTTCCTCTGTTTTTTCACTTTGCACAGTGTCAGCCTCTAAACTTTCGTTTTGAACTTGTACTTCTTCTGCTGCCTTTTGGGCCTCTTTTTTCTGAGATTTTTTGGTTTTTCTTGAAACTTTTTTGGGTTTTTCTTCGGTTTGAGGTGCTTCCTGAACCATAGTTTCTTCGGCTTTTAGCTCAACAGGTGATTCAACAACATTCACTTCGGGCGTAACAACTTCTTCAACAACTTGAGTTTGAACCTCTACTTCTTGAGAAACTATATTTTCTTCAGCTTCTTGAGGTTTATTAAAGTCCTTATTAAATCTGTTTCTTTTATCTTTTTTATTGAATTTTTGTTGATTTTGACCGTTTGTATTGTTTGGTTTACCCTCAGTTGCAAAATTAGCCAAGAACGGGCCTTTTATTTTATTTATTTTAGCCCTGTTTTCACCTTGAGCATTTGAAGTTTGGAACTTGAGGTCTTCTACAATAAAGCCCTGACCGTTACATTTATCACATTTTTTAGTAAATATTTCAGCCAAAGACTGACCTTGTCTGTGTCGAGTAAGCTCAACAAGGCCTAAGTCAGAGAGCTGGCCGATTTGCGGTTTGGCTTTATCCTGTTCAAGCGCTAACTCAAAGTGCTCAAGAACTGCAAGTTTATCCATACGAGAAACCATATCAATAAAGTCTACAACCACCATGCCGCCAATGTTTCTGAGCTTTAATTGTCTTGCGATTTCATCGGCTGCTTGAAGGTTTGTCTTTAAAATAGTTTCCGCCTGAGAAGATGAACTTGTAAACTTACCACTGTTAACATCAACTACAGTTAGCGCCTCTGTCTGCTGTATAAATAAATATCCGCCAAGAGGCAAATTCACTTTTGTTTGAAGTGCAGCGTGGATTTCTTTATTTACACCCGTTGCAACAAGCAATGGGTCATTGCCTTTGTGCATATTAACTTTTACATTCATATTCCAATGCTGCAAAAGCTGAGTTGTCCTATGAAGTGCAAAAGGCGTATCTACAATTATTTCTTCAACATCTTCTGTACATGCCTCACGAATTACTCTGTATAGCAAGTCTTGGTCACGGTACAAAAGACAAGGGGGATTAGCAGTGTCTGCTGCAGTAACTATAGAGTTCCATTTTTCAAGCAAGATTTCTATATCTTCTTGAATTTCAGCCTCAGATTGTCCCTCAGCTTCAGTCCTTACAATAACTCCCACGCCTACAGGCTTTAGGAGGCTAACAATTGATTTTAGGCGGGCACGTTCTTTATTTGAAACAATTTTTCTTGAAACATTGACGCCTGTTTCATCGGGCAAAAGCACAAGAAAACGCCCCGGCAAGCTAAGAGCGGTAGTAACCCTTGGGCCTTTGTGTCCTGTCGGCTCTTTTACAACTTGTACAATAAGTTTTTGATTGGGCTTAACTTTTTCTTTGAGAGGGCCCTTGCCAGAAATGTCATTTGCGTGAATAAAAGCCATTTTATCAGGCATGCCGACATCTAAAAAAGCAGCCTCAATACTTGGAAGAACATTATCCACACGGGCAAGATACACATCTCCCATTAAAACATCACCCTTAGAAACAAAAAACTCGTTTACTTTGTTGTTTTCAATAAGAGCAGCTATGTTGTCTTTTTCTGAAATTACAATTTTTTTTGACATAAAATATTCCTTTTAAATCTTATAAAACTTTTAAGTCTTTATCGAAAAAACATACTCTCTTTATGTCAAAGAGCCATTGCTCTCCGTAAATTACCTTTAAGAACTCATCAGCCCTAAAGGATGGTATGTCCTCGTTTTGACCTGTTTTTAACACAAATGTCAAAACTGAGTCTTTAAACTCCAGAGAGTTTAAAGATTTTCGATAATTAATAACTTTATTTAAACCTTTTTTTGTTTGTCTTTCGATTAAAATTTCATCGCAAGATAAACATTTTTCTGTATTATACTCTAATTCTTTAAAATTTAAAATACTCTCATTTTTGTAGAGTATAGGCTTAGCCGTGTATTTTGCCCACTGTATAAAGGTTTCAAGCGGCGGGAGCTTATGCTCGCAGTCTGAAAAATCCACACATTCAACAAGTTTAACATTAGGATTTGTGTTTTTCTCAAAAACTTCTTTAAAATCATCACCCAAAGGTTTTCGTGTTTGAAAATATACAAGCTCGCACTCGCTTTCTATAAACAAAGGCAGCGCAGGGGAAAAAGAGGTCTTTGGAATTTTATTAAACCCCTCAGTCAGCACAAGTTCAAGGTTGGAGCGCCTCAAGGATTTTATAATGAGGTTTTGCCAATCAAGATGGGAAATATATTTTAACTCACCGTATTTTGTAAGTTTTATTCTGTATTTATAAACTTTTTCCTGCATTTTTTAATGCTTTAAATTTATTTTGCACTCTGAATTTTGAAGTATTTTCAAGAACCTTATCCAAAATATCATCGCGCGTAGTGCGGTTAAATTCACCGATTCTCTCTAAAGTATTTTTTACCTGAAGAGCTCGAGCCTCTTTAATCATCTGATTAAAAGTAAAATCGTTAATATAACTTCTTGAAATCGGACTCTCCATAACAAGACTATAGCATTTTTTTGAAAAGGGGATTAGGAACTTTAAGTTTTTGTTACATTAATTTTTCTAAATGCGCTAAAACATCATCAACATAGGAGCGATTTTTTGAAGAAAAGTATAAAACATCAGTGCCAAAGGCTTTTTTTATGTAAGAGGCTTTCTTAAAGGCTTCATTTCTTGAAATGTAGTCACACTTGGCCAGTATTGTAAAATTAGGCACAGAATTTATTGTTAGCCACTCGTGCATTTGAAAATCGTTCTTTTGAATATCATGACGTGCGTCAATAAACTGAATGCAAGATACGAGATTTTTTCTTTTTAGCAAATATTCTTCGAGATTTTTTTGCCAGCTTGCCTGCTCTGCCTTTGAAACTTTGGCATAACCGTACCCCGGTAAATCAGCAATCATAAAAGGCTTAGAGGTAGTTTGAATTTCAAAAAGGTTTATAAGCCTTGTTTTACCCGGAGTATTTGATGTTTTTGCAAGTTTTTGATTATTTGCAAGCGTGTTTATAAAAGTGGATTTGCCAACATTAGAGCGCCCTAAAAGTGCAAACTCACAAATGTCGGTTACGGGGCAAAGTTCAAGATTGGGAGAGCTTAGTAAAAAACTCGCTTGTTTTATTTTCATAGTTTGGTGTTCTCAACTCGTTTAATCTTTTTTTGTAAACTACGGCAGATAAAAGATTATAGACATTGTCATTATTTATAACATTAACCTGAACAGTATCATCCATAATCTCAACATTAACAGATTTTGTACTTACAAAATCGGACTTTAAATTTGCTATTTGGATAATTTTTTTGCGCAAAATTCCCAAAGGCTGCGTAATAAAGTCTTCAAAAGATTTAAGGATGACATTTCTCATAGTTTCACAGTTATTATAGCAAATAATTTGCTTTTTTGTATAATAAATTAAGAGAGTTTAATAAAGGAAGTTAACATGTACCATGAAATAAACCAGCTGCACTACGGAGTTGCAATAGAGAAAGAAGAAACTTTATTTAAAGACAAATCAGAATTTCAAGAAGTTGAAATCTTTAAGAGCAAAGGTTTAGGCAATGTTTTAACACTTGACGGGCTTATGATGACAACCGAGAAAGATGAATTTTTCTACCATGAAATGATTTCTCACATCCCCCTTATTGCACACAAAAACCCTGAAAATATCCTTGTAATAGGCGGTGGTGACGGCGGCACGGTAAGAGAAGTACTAAAACATAAATCCGTTAAAAGCATTGAAATGTGTGAAATTGACGGCATGGTAATTGAAGCAAGCAAAAAATTTCTCCCCACAATTTCTTGCGGACTTAATGACCCGAAAGTTAAGATTTTTGTTGAGGATGCAATAGAATACATAAAAAACAAGAAAAACAGCTATGACGTTGTTCTTATTGATTCAACAGACCCAATGGGCCCCGGGGAAGGACTTTTTACGGAAGAATTTTATACAAATGTTAAAAATTCTCTGCGTGAAGGCGGGATTGTTGTTCCTCAGTCCGAATCACCGTTTGCAAATGTTGTTGAAATGGGTAAAATGTATAAACTTTTAAGAAAAGTCTTTAAAAATGTAGCCCCGTACTGCGGCCCA
Organism: uncultured bacterium; assembly: GCA_949285255.1. GTDB lineage: Bacteria > Cyanobacteriota > Vampirovibrionia > Gastranaerophilales > Gastranaerophilaceae > Galligastranaerophilus. Next base: position 73,937 of record CASDXV010000004.1, read on the forward strand.
ATTCCCACATACCCCGGCGGCTACTGGTCGTGGGCCTTTTGCTCTGATGAAGTTGAAGTACCGCATTGCCACAAAAAAGTAGACAAGCAAAGAGCGGATGAGATTTCTAAACTTTGTAAAATTTATAACGCAAGAATACAGACTTCATCTTTTGATGTACCAAATTTTGTAAAGGAAATAGCAGGAGTTGAGTAATTACTGCATAAGTCAAAAACCAAATAAAGGACTAAGAGGAACTATAACTATACCCTCCGACAAATCTATCTCGCACAGAAGTCTTATTTTTGCTGCACAGACAGGGGGCAGGGTTAAAATTTCCAATTTTTCCTTTGGTGCAGACTGCAGAGCGACCCTTGAAATTATAAAAAATCTCGGCTGCAAGGTTAACTTTATTGACGAGCGCACACTTATTTTAAATGCTCCAAAAAAATTCTCTGCACCCAAAAATATTCTTGATTGCGGCAACTCTGGCACTTCAATGAGGCTTTTATCAGGCATGTTATCTTCTCAAGATTTTACAAGCACTCTAACAGGAGACGCCAGCCTATCTAAACGCCCGATGAAAAGAGTAATTGAACCCTTAAGCCTTATGGGTGCAAAGATTAAATCCGACAACTTTAGAGCCCCTCTTGAAATTGAGGGTACAAAACTAAACCCCGTACAATACAAAAGCCCTATAGCGTCAGCTCAGGTTAAGTCTTGCATTTTGCTTGCGGGAGTGAACACACAAGGTAAAACAACCGTTTGGGAGAACACCCTTTCTCGCGACCACTCGGAGAGAATGTTTAAATACCTTGAGGCTCAAATACAAACAGGCAAAGACGAAAACGGATTTTTTGCTACTATTGAAAAATCCCAACTTGTGCCAAAAGACATAGAGATTGCAGGCGATATTTCATCAGCAGCATTTTTTATGGTTATGGCAGCAATTGTGCCCGATAGTGAAATTATTATAAAAAATGTCGGATTAAACCCAACTCGCACAGGGATTTTAGATGTTTTTGACAAAATGGGCGTAAATTATGAGATTTTAGATAAGAAAACAATCTCAAATGAAGAAATAGGCGACATCAAGGTGTCATACAGTCCGGATATTAAGGGTTGCGAGATTTCAGGCGATATTATACCGAGATTAATTGACGAATTGCCTGTAATTGCAGTTCTTGCGGCATACGCTAATGGTGAAACGGTTGTAAAAGACGCTGCAGACCTAAGAAACAAAGAATCTGACAGGATTAGCTCACTTGCTCAAGGTCTTATAAAAATTGGTGTTCAAATTGATGAAAAACCGGACGGGTTTATAATCTACGGCAACAAAAAAGAACTAAAAGGCGGCTGCGAGGTTGAAACACACCTTGACCACAGACTTGCGATGAGCTATTTTGTTGCGGGACTTGTTTGCAATAACCCTGTCAAGGTAAATGATTTTGTCTGGATAAACACATCATTTCCTGAGTTTTTACCGTTATTTGAAGAAATTTCTCGCTAAGGGCAATTTTTTTGCTTGAGATGTTTTATGGTTGTATGGAAAGAATAGAATCAAAATATCTCATATACCCCAAACAAGACCAAAACCCCGATAACACAAGGTTAAAAGTTTTTTATACAAACGACTGGCATGGTCAAACAGATAACATGGGCGGCATCTTGGGCGCATCGTTGCAATTTGACTCTTCTACAAAAGGGCAAAAACTGGATACC
>CASDXV010000005.1 GCA_949285255.1 uncultured bacterium
TGGGTGAGATGATAGACAGTTTTATATATGAGCATTTAATATATATATTTATAAAAAATAAAAATAAAAAAGAATTTAAACTCGTTTGGCCGGCAAACATTAAAGATGTGAAAATATATAATCACTTAGAGCAATTAACTCCAAAGTCACAGGTAATACTTGAGCGCGAAGGTAAGGTGGGAATTTTCCCGCTTTTAAGCGAGCAAAAGCTTCTGGGGGCTATTGTTGCGTATAATCCTTTTGATAAATTAAACGAAAACGAGATAAACTACCTTGATGAAATTTCAAAACAAGCCTCAATCACTATTGAGCGGGCTTCAGAGTATATGAAAGTGCTAAAAGACGCTACACTTGACGCCCTAACGGGCCTTAACAACCGTCATCAGTTTGCGCTTCGCTTAAGGGAAGAAACAGCATTTGCAAAAAGGCAAAACAAGCCCCTATGCTGCATTATGACTGATATTGATTTCTTTAAAAAGGTAAACGATACCTACGGGCATGCGGTGGGCGATTGTGTGCTTAAAAATGTTGCCCGCATCATAAAAAAAGAACTCCGTGAAAATGATATCCCCTCAAGATACGGCGGAGAAGAGTTTGCAATACTTCTTCCCTACACAACGCTAGATGAGGCTACTCTTGTAGCGCAGAGGTTAAGAAGTGCAATAGAAAAGAAAAAAATAAATATTGAAGAATATAATATCGAGGGCGTAAAACAGTTAAGTGTCACAATTTCTGTGGGTGTAAGTTTGTATGATAAAACAATGAAAGACCCCGAGCAGCTCTATCAAAACGCTGATAAGGCGCTGTATGAAGCAAAAGAGGGCGGCAGAAACCAGGTTGTTGTTTTTAAGGCTTAATTTTCGTATCTGATAATTGAGTGCAAAGCTCCCAATATTTCAATTTCATCCGTTTTAAAACTATCTATTACTATATCCGTATAGTCCTTGTTGTCTGACTTTAGGATAATTGTACTCATATTGTTTAAAATTCTTTTTATATAAAGATTGTTTTTAAATTTTATAAGAAAGATTTTCCCGTCTTCAATTTTTTCAAAATTTTTGTTAAATACTGCTATATCACCCTTATTAATATATGGTGACATTGAGTTAGTGCTCACCTTTATTGCAAAAATAGACTCCCTGTCCGTACTTTCTTTTTTTGAAAGACAAATAAAATCTTTTGTTTGCTGCATCTGGTCTTGATAAATCGGAACTTTTATAAAATCAAAAGACGCGTCTGAATTTAGTTCAACATTGAAATAAGACTCAATTTTTTTTATTTTATCTTCGTCAAGGTCAGAGTTTTTTGCAAAAAGTTGTGAAACATTTGACCTTGTAGTGTTTATTGCTTTTGCTATGTCACCTTGTGAAATATTTGTATTTTTCAGGCGGCGAAGGGTATCTTGGACATCTTTTATATACATAGGTGCTTTCTTGTCTTAATATTTATTAAGTTAATACTTGACAAAGGTTAAGTTTTAACTTATTATGTAGTTACGAATAAAGAATAGTTAAATTATTGGTAATTGCACTATAGATACGAAATAGCGCGCTTGTTTGGTGCGTTATTATTTGCAATTTAATAAACATCATAAGGTGTTTAGAATAAATAGTAAATAGAATGTTTATTTTTTTTAATTAATCTGGAGTCTGTATGAAAGATACGAATTTTTCGCGAGCTTTTACGCTTGCAGAACTGCTTACTGCTGTCCTTGTGATATCGGTAATTATGGTGGCGCTTGCGCCTGTTATTACAAAGAGGATGCAGGAGAATATATCTGTAGAAACAGATAGAAAAAAAGGTGAAGAAATCTGGACAAACCCTGGGACATATACGTTTCAAGCCCCTGTGGGTATTAATATTTTGGAAATCTCAGGCGCCGGTGGCGGTGGCGGAGGCGCGGGAGCTGTTATGAAAAATTATTCTAAAACATATAGCGGTTCATCCACAAGAACAATCACTGTGCCAAAAGGTGTTTCAAGAGTAACATTCACCCTTGAAGGCGCCGGCGGTGGAGGCGGCGGAGCTAATGCAAGGATAAATAGCGATACGTGCAAATATCCTTTAACTATTCCCGCCATTGCTGATAGCGGTAAAGATTTATGTGTCTCAAATGCAGAAGTAGCCTCCGGTTACAGAGGCTATTTTGATGTAATTAATGTAGGGGTAGAGGGCACAAGAGATACAACCTGTTGGGTTGCAACGGCGAGTCAAAATACCGCAGGGCATTGTTCAAGTATTTCTTGGCCAAGTGCAAGCCCTTATTTTAAAGGTGGCGGTTGTAAAAAGATGGTGTGCACAAGGGCTGGTGCTGATGGTTTTTGTCAGTTATATACTCCCGAATATGTTGGCGAAGATATTAGAAATATAAGATACAGGTTTCTTACTACAGCGGAGTTGAAAAGGCTTGAAGTGCAGAGCAATTCATCTAATCAGTATAAATGGATATTCGGTAAAGGACTAGACCTTGGTATGCATATGTATAAATATGGGGCTGCTACGGGCGGGAAATATACTGCTTCAAATGAAGTCGGTGGTTGTATGGCCCCAAATTCAACAGCTTGTTCCCCGTATAGGTTACATTTGGAAGATGCAGAGGCAGTTATTATAGATACTAACTATTGGGGTTCGGACCCTAATCAATTAGTTTTTGACACAGAGGGTTTTAGGTACGAAGATGCAACGCAATCGGGCACTGCTCAAGTACGTTGTGTGCGGGAGTTAAATAATTGGGACCAATACTCAGGCGCTGGCGGTGCTACGGGCGCAAAGCTTACTAAAACCATTAACGTGCAGCCCGGTGACACTCTTACTTTTGTAACAGGCACAGGCGGTGCAGGAGGAAATAAAGGCGGCGGCACAGGTACTCAGGGCGGCTCAACTTGTGTTGAACATAAAAGAAACGGAGTAAGATACACTGACCCCGATAACTCTTTAAATAACGGATATTATTGTGCTTATGGCGGATACGGCGGCAGGGGGGCGACAACGAGCGCTAACGGTCAGCCAAATTCAACTCTTGCAGCTTGTACTCATACAGACGGCTGTACAAAATCCACAAACGGTTCGGCAGGCGGCTCTGCTCAAGGCGGTAAAGGTGCAAACGGGCCTGATGGTGCAACGGCAGATACCGGTCAAAATAACACTGCAGGTCTTGGATTTAATGCAACGGATTATACAACAGGCGGCGGCGGCGGTTTTTGTCAAAGAGGAAACAGAACCCCCTCTAATTGCCAAAAAGGCGGCAAGGGAGCTGACGGCAGATTTACAATTGAATTTGACCAGTATGCGGCAGGCGGCGGCGGTGGCGCTGCGGGTGCTGCAGGAACGGATAAAAGCGGAAATTATCATCCTATAAAAATGCGTGTCCAAGGTGGCGAAACAATAACATTTACAATAGGCGCAGGCGGTCTTGGCGGTCAATTTTCAACAGATGGTGAGGATGGGCAGGATACGATTATAGCTAAAAAAAATAACCCCGAGGTCTTTGCCTTTAGAGGTGGTCTCGGCGGTAAAGCAGGACTTTTTAACGGAACATGCGCTCATGATACTCTTGGCTGCGCTGTGGGCGGCTTAGGAGGTGCAGGCGGCAAATATCCGAATTATTTAAACACTCCAAATTCTTTTTCTTATCTTAATGCTCCAACAAAAGCAGCTGGTAAACAGGGCTCTCGAGATACAAAAGGCTTCCAAGGCGGCTCGGGTGGTGCCACAGTAATCGGCGAATATGGCAACTGCGGCGGCTTTGAAGTGAACGCAGATAACGGCTGTTCTAAGTATGATGCAAACGGTAACGGCGGACAGAAACACAATCCCATAACAAATCTCCTTGGCGGTGAAGGCGGAGGTGGCGCAGGAACTGATGGTAAAGACGGCGGCTCGGGCGGTTCGGGTGCGCCGGGGTATATAAGAATCAAGTGGGATGAAGCAAATAATGAGTGATAAATTTTAATTTTTTATTTTATTTTCGTATCAAGGGGTGCTCTCCAGGTAATGCGCCCCGTTTTTTTGTTTAAAGGGGTTATATATATTAACTGCAAACGCCAAGCTCATCGCTTGCCGTTTTCACTCCGGTGTGGTTTTTGCGCCTGTGCAATCAAAGATTGCTTCTCTCGTTACGCTTGCGCTCCACTCGAAACGGCGCTCATCGACAGTTGCAAACGCCAAGCTCATCGCTTGCCGTTTTCACTCCGGTGTGTTTTATTAAGTTTTGTTTCAAAAATAATTTATCGGGTGTTAGAAAATTACTTTTTGAATATAATGGTATGGCAAAATTAATTAGTACTTTTGGATTATTTTTTTGTATGTAAGGACTTGAAATTATCTTTGTGCTAAGATTTTGTATGTATGGTAGTAAGTATTAAAGGATTTAAAAAATGGCTTTACCAAATGTCGCATATTTCTCAATGGAAATTGCCCTTGACCAATCATTAGCAACATACTCAGGTGGTTTGGGCTTTTTGGCAGGCGCTCACATGCAATCTGCAGGTTATCTGCAAATGCCTATGGTGGGTGTTACTATGTTATGGTCTTTCGGCTACTACGACCAACGTATCAATGAAAACGGCGAAGTTGAAGTAGCTTACATTAGAAAGCACTATGACTTTTTAACAGATTTGAATGTTTACACAACAGTTAAAGTTTTTGGCGAAGATGTAAAAGTTAAGGCTTACAGGGTTGAAGGCGACCTGTTTGGTTCATGCCCTGTTTATCTTCTAACAACTGATATTGACGGAAACTCTGAATGGGCAAGAAGAATTTCTCACAAACTTTATGACGGAGATGAAAAAATCCGTATCGCTCAAGAAACAATTCTTGGTATCGGCGGTGTAAGAATTCTTCAAGAGGTTGGCTACAAGTTTGACGTAGTTCATATGAACGAAGGTCATGCTCTTCCTGCTGCATTTGAACTTTTAAGACAATTTAATGGTGACTTAAATGCGGTTAAGAAAAGAACAGTATTTACAACTCACACACCTGTTGCCGCAGGTAATGAAGTTCACTGGGTAGATACGCTGATGGAAGGCGGATTCTTCGCAGGCTGCCCGAGAGATAAAGCAATTGAACTTGGCGGAGAAAACTTCTCGCTAACTGTTGCCGCTCTTAGAATGTCAAGAGTTGCAAACGCAGTTTCTCAGCTTCATGGTCTTGTTGCTAACAAGATGTGGGATTGGGTTCAAGGCAGATGCCCCATCCGCGCTATTACAAACGCTGTAAACCAACACTACTGGCAAGACCCCAGATTTGCTTCAGCAGAATCTTATCAAGAACTTCTTGATGCTAAGAAAGAAATGAAAAAAGACTTGTTCCAATACATTTCTGACACTCAAGGTAAGAGATTTGACCCCAATGTTCTTACAATTACTTGGGCAAGAAGATTTGCAGACTATAAACGTGCTTGGTTAATCTTAATGGATAAACCGCGTATTGAAAAACTTTTGAATGAAAACAAAGTTCAGTTGATTTTTGCAGGTAAATTCCACCCGGATGATACAATGGGTAAAGAAATGTTCAACAAGATTTTAAAAGAATCTTACAACATGAAAAACGTAGTTGTACTTCCCGGTTACGAACTTGCACTTTCAGCAAGACTTAAAAAAGGTTCTGACATATGGTTAAATACTCCTCTAAGACCTTTCGAGGCTTCAGGTACTTCAGGTATGTCAGCTAACTTAAACGGTGCACTTCACTTCTCAACATATGACGGTTGGACGGTTGAAGGTACTTTCCCCGGTATTAACGGCTACACTGTTGAATACCCCGGCTTGGATGATGATATTCCTTGGGAAGAACGTCACTGGAAAGACCATCAGTGCGTAATGAACACCCTTGAAAATGAAATCATCCCGACTTATTACAATAACCCTGACGAGTGGGCAAGACTTATGCGTCAAGCTAAAAGAACTGCAGAAGCTTACTTTAACTCTGACCGTATGGTTATTGAATACTATAACCGTGTATATAAACCAATTGCTCACGGCGGTTCTCAAGCTGGTCTTGATGATGACCAAAGCGAAGCTAAAATTGCAGAAAATCCAAACCTTGATGCTTGGACATTCAGCAATATTAAGTAGGAATGTAATTTAATAATAAACAGACAGTGTTGTTGCACTGTCTGTTTTATTTTTGTGATAAAATTTTTTTATAATTACTTTAATCAGGAGAGATAACATGGAATCTACCCAAACAAATAACAGCACTATCTCAAGCATTCGAGAGAACAGAATACAAAAGCTTAATGACCTTACAGATAAAGGGATTAACCCGTATCCTTATTCGTATGATAAAAATATTTCAGCTGCAGAATTGCAGAAAAAATACGCTGATTTGCCTGCAGGAGAAGAAACAAGCGACTCATATAATGTTGCAGGCAGAATTATGGCAATTCGTAACACAGGCATGTTTATAGACCTTATGGACCCGTCAGGAAAGATACAGATTTTTTCCCACAAAGAAAATCTTGACCCTGATAAACTTGCAATTGTAAAAATGCTCGATGTCGGTGATATTGTTGGTTTTTCAGGTGATGTTCGCCGCACGCCAAGAGGCGAGTTGAGCATAAAAGCGCGCGATGTTAAACTTTTATCAAAGTCACTTTTGCCTTTGCCTGAAAAATTTCATGGCCTAACGGATGTGGAAATTCGCTATCGTCAGCGCTATGTGGATATGATTATGAATCCCGAGGTGCGCGATACTTTTAGAAAGCGTTCTTTAATTATTCAAAAAATAAGAGAATACCTCTGCAACCAAGGATTTTTAGAAGTTGAAACTCCTATGCTTCATGCTCAAGCCGGCGGTGCGTCTGCAAGACCTTTTGAAACATATCACAACGCTCTTGATATGCACATGGTTTTAAGAATTGCTCCCGAGCTTCACTTAAAAAGACTCCTTGTCGGCGGTGTGAGCGAAAAATTGTTTGAGATGAACCGCAACTTTAGAAACGAAGGTATTGATACCCGTCATAACCCTGAGTTTACAATGATTGAGCTATATCAGGCTTATGTTGATTATAATGACATGATGGTTCTTTTAGAAAATCTTGTATCAACTGTAGCACAAGAAGTATTGGGTACTATGGTTATTGAATATCAAGGTCAAAAAATTGACCTGACACCTCCTTGGGATAGAAAAACCATGCTCGGTGCTATAAAAGAATTTACGGGTATTGACTTTAATGAATATTTAACGGTTGATGAAGCTGCTGCTCAAGCTAAGAAACTCGGTATTGAGGTTGAAGAAAATGACAGCTGGGGCAAAATTTTGGATAAGATTTTTGAAGAAAGAGTTGAGCCAAAGCTTGTTCAACCTACTCACATTCTTGATTATCCTCGAGATATATCTCCTCTTGCTAAAGTTCATAGAGATAACCCCAGACTCACAGAGCGCTTTGAAACGCGTATTAACGGTTGGGAAATCTCTAATGCGTTCTCTGAGCTTACTGACCCGATTGACCAGCGTAACCGCTTTGAAGCACAAGCAAGAGAAAAAGCTATGGGCGATGAAGAAGCTTGCGGCATAGATGAGGACTTTATCTGTGCGCTTGAACATGGTATGCCTCCTGCAGGCGGTATGGGTATAGGCATAGATAGGCTAGTAATGCTACTTACGGACTCACCTTCAATTCGTGATGTAATTGCATTTCCTACAATGCGACCGAGGGCATAATTAATATTAAAAAAACTTAACAATTGCGGTTAATTTTTTGCATTAACCGCAATTTTTTTGCTTGAATGTTTTTATACTGACAGTTACAAGGTTAGGTTGATTTATGACTCAAATTTCTCCTCTTGCACAAAACCCATACTCTATGTTTAAAATGCCTCCCGGTATGGATACAAATAAGGCAGTACAAACACCTCAGCAGCCTGTAAATGCAATAGATAATACTAAAGAAGTTGCCCCTCAAGCGCCTGCTGCTCCTAAAAAAAGTTCTAAAAAGGCTCTGATAGCAGCAGTTGTTGCAGCTGCAGCTATTATTGGAGGTGTAGTATATGGTGTTAAATCAGGCAAATTAGATATTGAGTCTATAAAAACTAAAATTCCTTATTTTGGCAAAAAATATAAAGAAAAATTAGCCAAAGAGGCAGCAAAAAAAGCAGCTGAGGAGGCAGCAAAAGAAGCTGCTGAGGAAGCAGCAAAAGAAGCAGCTGAGGAAGCAGCAAAAGAAGCTGCTAAAAATATGAAAAAAACAGATGCAAATTTCTTTACAACGGTTTTTGTCTTAGGCCTAATTGCAAAAGGTTTTGCAAAGCATATGGCATCAAAAGAGCCTGATTTAGAAACTGATGCTGCAAAAATCGCTTTTGAAAATGAGCAATATATGAAAGATGTTGAGCTTCCTCTTGTATATGAAGAGTCTGCTTCGTATAAAGATAACTATTCTCAAAGCATAATTCCTGCTATTGAGAAGTTAAGCATCCCTATTGATTATATGAAAACTCGCTATGATGCTGCAAAGGAAATTTACCCGAGTTTAGAGAAAAAGAATTCGGTTCTTGTTTGGCCCGATAGCAATGTTAGGATTAGCCAAGTTGCTTATAACGAATTGGTTGGAAAACTTACATACTATTCCTTTGATATAAACGGCAAGATTAGTGAAAAATTTATATATTCTGACGGACACCCTATCCAGATAGAAAAATATAAAGATGAAAAGCTTGTTGCAAAAGCGGTGTTTATGAAAAAAGACCCTCTAAGTGAGCCTTATATGTCGCATTTGTTTAAATATGACCCAAATACCGGCAATATTTCAGGAACGCTCGTACTTAATCCAAACGGTGATACTATAAGCTATCTTGCAAGAAATAGAGACGGGAAATTAAATAAAGTATTTAATATTGACCCTGAAACAAAAAATATTAAAGCAGTTTGCCTGTCTGATGAAGAAGGTAAAAAATGTACAAGAAAATATTTTTACGATGAGACGGGTAACGTCGAAGAAGCGTATTTTGCAAAAACAGAAAATATGCCAAAGCGTGTATATGAGTTTGAAAATGGAATAGCAAACGCTGTAAGGTTTTATGGCGATAATTCAAACAATGTATCGGTTAGAGTCCCATTTGAAAAACAAAACTAATCGTTATTTATTGCAAAATAAACTTCTCTAAGACGCTTTTTGCTAATGTGGGTGTAAAGTTGCGTTGTGACAATGCTTGAGTGTCCAAGGAGCTCTTGCACCACTCTTAAATCCGCACCGTTTTCAAGCAGATGTGTTGCAAAAGAGTGTCTTATAGTATGAGGTGAGATGTCTTTTTCGATTTTTTTACCAAGGTTGTGAATAAATTTATAAACATACTGGCGGGTAATTTTTGACCCGTCAGGTTTTAAAAAGACGTATTTTTCATATTTTCTGCCGCAAGTAGAGTTAATTAGAGTTATCTCTCTTTCTTTAAGGTAGTTTTTAAGTGCACTCTTTGCTTTAGAGCCAAAAGGGATAATTCGCTCTTTTGAGCCTTTACCCATGGTTTTTATTATTCCTGTTTTAAGGTCAGTATTTTTTATCTCAAGATTAACAAGCTCAGATACCCTTAATCCTGTTGCGTAAAAAAGCTCAAAAAGTGCTTTTTCCATGGTGTTTAAGTGACTTGCAAGGAGTTTTTCTATCTCTTTTATGCTAATTACTTTTGGAAGTTTTTTGCTTACTTTTGGAGAATTTAGCGCAAGGGCGGGGTTTTTTACAATTTCTTCATTTAGGCAAAGGTATCTGAAAAAACCTTTTATGGAGGCGATTTTTCTTACAATGCTTGTGGGGTTTATTCCCTCTTTTGCTAAATATCTGTTATAAGAGCTAAGGTGAGTACGCTTAACCTCTTTTATATCTTCAATACCTGTAGTGTTGGTTAAATATTCAAAAAAAGCAAAAATATCTCTTCTATATGCCTCAATTGTGTTTTCACTTAAGGCGCGCTCAACTTCAAGGTAGTTTAGATAGTCTGATATAAGTCCTACAATCATTGTTTAATTTTATCATTTAGCAAAAAACAACACCTCCTTTTAATTAAGGAGGTGTTGAAATTATTATTTTAACAGATTACAGTCTGTTTTTAGGGTTTAAAAATTCAGGTATATCAAGCAGACTGCTTGCGGTTGCTTCATGGTTTTGGTTATCATTTGTATTGGCGTTTGATGAGCTTGTACTGCCTAAATTACCAAATGATAATGCGCTTGAACCGTTTCCTCCAAAGAAACTTGCAGCTGAGAGTTTAAGGTCATCTTTAGCAGTTACGGTATCGCCGTTTTTAAGTTCAAAACCTGTAGCGATAATTGTTATCATAATTTCGCCTTGAATTCTATCGTCAATTACAGAACCAAAGATAACTTCAGCGTCATCTGAAACAGCATCGTGAATTACACTTGCAGCCTCATTAACTTCATGAAGTGTCATATCAGGGCCGCCTGTTACGTTCATTATGATGCCTGTTGCGCCGTTGATTGAAGTTTCAAGCAATTTAGAGTTGATTGCAAGTTTTGCAGCTTCCATTGCTCTGCCTTCGCCTGATGATTTACCGATACCCATAAGTGCTGAGCCGGATGATTGCATAATTGTCTTAACATCGGCAAAGTCCACGTTGATTAAACCGGGAACGGTAATGATATCTGAAATACCTTGAACACCGCAGAGAAGAACTTCATCTACTACGCTGAATGCATCTCTCATTGTTGTTCTGCGCTCAACTACTTCTATTAATTTGTCGTTGGGGATAACGATTAGAGCGTCAACATTTTCTTTTAGTTTTTCTAAACCTTGAAGAGCTTGTGTCATACGACGTTTGCCCTCAAATTGGAAAGGTTTTGTTACAACACCGATTGTAAGTGCGCCAAGTTCTTTAGCGATTTTTGCTACAACAGGAGCAGCACCTGTACCTGTACCGCCGCCCATACCGGCTGTTACAAAGACCATATCAGAACCATCTAGTGCTACAAGTAAGTCTTCCCTTGATTCTTCGGCAGCTTTTTCACCAATTGACGGGTTGCCGCCTGCACCAAGTCCTGATGTAAGCTTTGCACCGAGTTGAATTTTCTTTGACGCAGCAGACATTTCAAGAACCTGAGCATCAGTGTTCATTGCCCAAAATTCGACTCCTGATAAACCTGCTTTTATCATTCGGTTAACAGCATTTCCGCCGCCGCCGCCTACGCCGATTACTTTTATATTCGCTTGAGAAGCGTATCTGTTGTATTCAGAAGCTTGTCTGTCATAACTGTCTAATTTGAACTTTTCCACTTAAATGGCCCCCATTTTTTTCTTTATTTAATTTTACTATATTTTAAAAGCGTTTATATGTAAAGCTTTCCTGATGAAATTATCCTCCAATGTTAACATAAATTCAATTAAACTTTACAGAATTTAATTTTTTACCGTTTTTTAATTGTAGAAAAGACAGTTAAAATTTTTCTTAATATTTTGAAATATTTTAAAATTAAGATTTTTTGTCATATAATTTGAGCTATGGAAAAGAAAATTTTTGTTGCAGGACACAAGGGATTAGTAGGCGGAGCAATTTTAAGAGAGCTCCAAAAAAAAGGTTATAAAAATTTTGCTCTAAGAACTCATAGCGAATTGGATTTAACCGATAGTAAAGCGGTTGATGAATTCTTTAGCAAAGAAAAGCCTGACTGGGTATTTTTAGCTGCCGCAAAAGTTGGTGGTATTTATGCCAATAATACCTACCCCGTTGATTTTTTACTTGAAAATTTAAAAATTCAAAACAATATTTTTGAAAGTTCTTTTAAATATAATGTCAAAAAATTTATGTTTTTAGGTTCATCCTGTATTTATCCAAAAAACGCTCCTCAGCCTATTAAAGAGGAATATTTGCTATCTTCAAAACTTGAACCTACAAACGAGCCTTATGCTCTTGCAAAAATCTGCGGTATAAAGCTTGCAAACGCTTATAATCGTCAATATTCCACTAACTACATAAGTGTTATGCCTTGTAACTTGTATGGTATAGGGGATAATTACCACCCTGAAAACGCTCATGTTGTACCCATGCTTATAAGAAGATTCCATGAGGCAAAAATAAGAGGGGATAAAACAGTCACCGCTTGGGGAACGGGCACACCTTTAAGAGAATTTTTATTTTCAGATGATTTAGCAAGCGCTTGTGTTTATCTTATGGAAAATAAAAACGCCGATGAGATAGGCGAGTTTATAAACATAGGCTCGGGCAAAGAAAAAAGCATTAAAGAAATTGTTGAGCTTGTCAAAAAAACCGTAGGTTTTGAGGGTGAAGTTGTTTGGGATACAACAAAACCAGACGGTACACCAAGAAAGCTCATGGATGTTTCAAGGATAAATTCTCTTGGCTGGAGCAGCAAAGTTGAGCTTGAAGAAGGCTTAAAAATTGCTTATGCCGATTTTTTAGCCCGCTACGGCGCTTAGGTATAAAGATTTTATAAACCCCTTTGACTAATTGCATAAAAAAGTGGATAATAAGCTCATTAATTATTTAGAAGCAGTTAGATTTAAGGAGAGCAAGCCGATGTGTTACATTCCAGAGCACGGAAAGACTTTAACTAAGGAAGAGATTAAGGATATTATCTGTAAAAATGATATTCATTTTATCAGATTGCAGTTTGTTGATATTAACGGTAATGTAAAAAATCTCTGTGTCCCGTCATCTCAGATAGATAAAGTTCTGAATAATGAATGTATGCTTGACGGCTCTTCAATTAAGGGTTTTAGAAGCATTGAAACTTCAGATATGTTCTTTTATCCTGACCTTGCAACTTTTGCAATTTTGCCTTGGAAACAAGCAGGAAACAGAAATGTAGCAAGGATTATCTGTGATATTTATAACGCTGACGGTACACCATTTGAAGGATGCCCCAGATGCAACCTTAAAAGAGTTGTAAAAGAGGCTGCAGATATGGGTTACACGCTAAATGCGGGCCCCGAGGCAGAGTTTTTCCTATTCAAAAGAGATGAACACGGCAAACCCACGCTTGAAACACATGATGACGGCTACTATTATGATGTAGCGCCAGTGGATAAGGGCGAAGACATTAGAGCTCAGATGGTTGATGTGCTTCAAAAAATGGGTTTTGAAATTGAAGCCAGCCATCACGAGGCTGCTCGCGGTCAGCATGAAATAGATTTTAAATACGCTGATGCTATTACAACGGCTGATAATGTTGTTACATTTAAGTATGCGGTTAAAGCCGTTGCGGATTTGCATAATCTGCATGCTACTTTTATGCCAAAACCTGTTTTTGGCGTGAACGGTTCAGGCATGCACTGTAACGTGTCATTGTTTAAAGACGGTAAAAATGCTTTTTACGATAAAAACGCTCCCTATGAACTTTCAAGTGAGGCGATGTATACAATAGGTTCTTACCTAAAGCATGTTCAAGAGTTTACGGCAGTTTGTAACCCTCTTGTAAACAGTTACAAGCGTTTAGTCCCGGGGTATGAAGCGCCTGTTTATCTGGCATGGTCTTTGGCTAACCGTTCTGCTCTTATAAGAGTTCCTGCTAAGCGCGGTAACGCTACTCGTGTTGAGCTTCGCTCACCTGACCCGAGCTGCAACCCTTATCTTGTTTTTGCAGTACTTTTAACTGCCGCTCTTGAGGGTATAAAAAATAAAATTGAACCTCCAAAGCAAAGAGAAGAAAATATCTATGAAATGAGCGAAGCTCAAAAGAGAGAAAAAGGAATTTTGGCACTACCCGGCAGCTTGAATGAAGCTCTTTATATGATGAAAAAATCTGACCTTGTTAAAAAAGCTCTTGGCGAGCATATATTTAACGAGTTCTTATCATCAAAAGAAAAAGAATGGGATAACTACAGAATAAGAGTTACCGACTGGGAATTAAGACATTATATGTAAATTAAAGCCCCTTTTAAAAGGGGCTTTTTAATTTCTACTTTAAGGCGTCTGCTCCCGATACAACTTCGTTTAGCTCTTGAGTGATT
Organism: uncultured bacterium; assembly: GCA_949285255.1. Taxonomy (GTDB): domain Bacteria; phylum Cyanobacteriota; class Vampirovibrionia; order Gastranaerophilales; family Gastranaerophilaceae; genus Galligastranaerophilus. Next base: position 13,919 of record CASDXV010000005.1, read on the forward strand.
TGTGCCTGACGGGCTTTGTTGTAGTCAATAGTAAGTATCCTTATCATCTCCTGAGCGTTATTTGTTGCAGCAGACATAGCCGTCATTCTTGAAGCAAGCTCTGAGGCTTGAGCTTCCAAAAATGCCTGAAAGATGATGTTTGCTATATACATAGGCACAATTTTTTGCAAAACAGTACATAAATCGGGAATAAATTCTGTAAGAGGGTCGATTTTATGTGAGCTTTCCTTATGAACTACATTGTGCTCTTGATCAAACTCTTTTTTATGGAATTCTTTTATCTCAACAGGCAAAAGTGTCCATTTTTCGACCTTGTAGGTCATCATATTTAAGTATCGTGTTGTAATTAAAACAATTGAATCAATCTCGCCTGATACATATTGAGCTGCTAAATCCTCGGCCAAAACAAGAGAACTTGCCGAGTCAGGATTGTCCATAATGCTTGAATAAACGCTTTTTATTTCAAAATCAAGGTTTCTTGTGGCGTTTTTAAGGGCAGCGTAAGCTTTTTGCCCTGCAAGGTAGAGTTTAACCTTTTTGCCCTCAGAAAGGGCTTTTTTTATTTCATTTAGGGTAAATCTTACGATATTTGCACTGTATGCGCCTGCAAGCCCCTTGTTGGAGGACATTACAACAAAGCCGACGGTTTTTATCTCTCTTTTTTTAAGCAATTGAGGATAATTATCAATCGCGCGCTGTGTTTTTATATCTTCAAGCGGACAATCTGGCAGAGCCTGATAGACTTTTGTGAACATTTTATACAGTTCAAAAGTAAAAGGACGTGACATTTTTACTGCATTTTCGGCTTTTTTAACCTTAGCTGCAGCAACCATTTTCATTGCACGCGTGATTTTTTGCGTATTTTGAATACTTGTTATTCTGTCTTTTATGTTACGTAGGTTTGCCATTTTAATCCTTTTTGAAGATATTTTCCTTAAAGTCTTTCAGTTTGCTTCTCAGGTTTTCTTTGTCGCTATCATCAAGCGCTGCGCCTTCGTTGAGTTTTTTCTCAAGTTCGCTCATATTAGATACAAAGTATTCAAACCACTGCTCTTTAAAGTCTTGAATATCTTTGTTTTCAACATCATCCAAGAACCCTTCGTTTCCTGCAAAAAGTATGGATACTTGTTTTGCAACGCTAAGAGGTTTGTACTGAGGCTGAATAAGTATCTGTGTAAGCTTTTCACCCTTTAAGAGCTGTGCTCTGGTTGCAGGGTCAAGGTCTGATGCAAACTGTGCAAATGCAGCCAACTCGCGATACTGTGCCAAATCAAGTCTTAGCTGTCCTGCAACTTGTTTAATACCCTTTGTCTGAGCTGCACCGCCGACACGAGATACCGATATACCTGCGTTAATAGCCGGTCTTTGACCTGAGTTAAACAAATTTGACTCAAGGAAGATTTGTCCGTCGGTAATTGAAATTACGTTTGTCGGGATGTACGCTGATACGTCACCTGCCTGTGTTTCAATGATTGGAAGTGCGGTAATTGAACCTCCGCCTAACTCGTCAGAGAGTTTGCAGGCTCTTTCAAGCAATCTTGAGTGCAGATAAAATACATCCCCTGGGTATGCTTCACGTCCCGGAGGTCTTCTTAAAAGCAAGCTCATCGCACGGTACGCTTGAGCGTGTTTTGTAAGGTCATCATATACAATAAGAACGTGTTTACCTTGTTCTAAAAATTCTTCTCCGATGGCGCATCCTGCAAACGGTGCGATGTACTGTAGTGGTGCACTTTCATTTGCTGCAGCCGATACAATAATTGAATAATCCATAGCGCCGTGCTCTTCAAGAGTTTTTGCAAGCTGCGCTACAGTTGATGTTTTCTGACCTATTGCAACATAGATACAAATTACATCTTGACCTTTTTGGTTCAAAATTGTATCAAGAGCAATTGCAGTTTTACCTGTTTGCCTGTCGCCGATTATAAGTTCCCTTTGCCCTCTGCCTATAGGAGTTAGAGCATCAATTGCAGTCAGACCCGTTTGAAGAGGTTGGTGTACTGATTTTCTTGTAATGATACCCGGGGCAACACGCTCAATAGGACGGGTTTTTGTGCTGTCTATATCGCCTTTACCGTCAATTGGTTTACCTGTCGGGTCGATAATTCTTCCGATAAGCCCGTCACCTACAGGGATAGAAGCAATTTTGCCGGTTGATTTAACCTGCATACCTTCTTTAATTTTTGTATATTCACCGAGTATAACTACACCCACGTTATCTTCTTCAAGGTTTAGTGTAATACCAAGCGTTCCTTCTCCGTCTTGAAATTCTACAAGCTCGGATGCCATAACATTTTTAAGTCCGTATATACGAGAAATACCATCGCCTATTTCAAGCACCGTGCCTACGTTTGTTACTTCGTTTACGGAGTCGAAATTTTGGATTTTTTCTCTAATGATAGAACTGATTTCATCCGGTTTAATTGCTACCATATTTTTTCCTCTTATTTTATTATTGCGTTTTTAAATCTGTCTATTTTTCCTGCAAGAGATGTATCAAAAACATCATCGCCCATTTTGTAAACAAGCCCTGCAAGAATGGAGTTTTTTACATCGTAACTTACGATTATTTCTTTGTTTAAAACTTGAGCGAGTTTTTCTTTTATTTGATTTTTGTATTCGTCATCTAGCTCAATTGCCGATATTACCTCTACTTTTGAGATATTGTTTAACTTATCAAGCAGACTGTTGTAGATTTTTACTACATCAAAAATCAAATTGAAACGATTTTTTCTGACAAGGAGTTTTAGAAAATTTCTCATCGTTTCATCCGTGTCTTTTTCAAAAACACTATTTATTACAGCCTCTTTATCGCCAGCTGAGATAATAGGATTTACAAGGGCTTCATAAAGCTCTTTAGATGACTCAAGGATTATTTTAATGTTTTCAAGATTTTGCCAAACAACAGAATTATCAAGCTTGTTTTGTTCATTAAGCTCAAATAATGACTTAGCGTATCTTGTTGCAATAAGTTGGTTTTCACTTTTATTCATGTTTTAACCTGTCAAGTTCATCTATACTTTTTTTGATAAAGCTCTCGTGATACTCGGGCTTGTTTTCAAGAGTATTTTTCATATGATTTTTAGCTACTTCTAAAGACGCAAGGGCTGTTTTTTGAGTTAAAGAGAGGGCAATTTTTTTGCTTTCGGATTCAATTGCCTTCTGTGCATTTTCAAAAATGCCTTTTGCCTGAGTATCAGCGTCTTTTAATATCTTCTCGCCCATAAGTTCGGCACTTTTTTGCGCGTTGTCAAAAATTTCTTTAACTTCCTGAGCGATATTTTTTACCGTTTCGTTAGCTTCTTTTAGCTTTATTATGGAATTTTCTTTTGCATCATCTGAGGATTCAACTTCTTGTTTGACTTTTTGCCTTGCTGATTCAATGAGGTTTCCCACTTTGAAAAATTTAATCGCAAAGATGATTAACCCTAAAAGGATTAAAAAGTTGAAAGCGTTTGATTTTACGATTAGTGTCCAGATTTCCATATGTTATTCTCGCATTATTTTCTCAACAAGGTCATTATCAATATCTGTGATTTTTTCTTGTGTTTCAAAAAATTTATCGCAGATAATTTGCGCAAGATTTTTCACTTCACCCTTAAGGGTATTTTTTGCTTCATTGCTTGCGTTGATGTTGTTAAGTCTTTCCTGCTCGATTTTTTCTTTTGCTTGATTTTTCGCATCAGATGTTATTTTGTCTTTTTCATCTTTTGCAAGGTTAACCTTTTCATCAACATTTTGCTTAGCTTCAAATCTTGCTTTTGAGAGTTTGTTTTTTCTATCCTCAAGGATTGATTTTGTTTTTTCGGAGTTGTTTTTTGCCTCATTATAATTGGCGTCAATATAATTTTTGCGCTTCTTTACGATATCATTTATAGGTTTGTATAAAATGATATTCATAATGAACACAAAAACTATAAAGCTTACAAATGCAACTATAAATGTGGCATTAAATTCCATTTTCTAAGCTTGCCTTTCTAACCTATTAACTGAAGTGCAATAAACAAAGCGTAAATAGCTGTTGCTTCTGCAAGACCAAGACCGATAATGAAGTTGATAAAAGCTTTACCTGCAATTTCAGGTTGTCTTGCCATAGATTCAAGCATACCTTTTGTAGCTATACCAATACCGATACCGCCGCCAATTGCACCAAAGCCGATTGCAATACCTGCGCCAAGTTTGCTGAATGCTGCAACTTGTGTTGCTAATTGTTCTACTGCCATTTTTTTCTCCTTTTATTTATTCTTCTTTATTTACTGCAAGTGCAATGTATGTTGTTGAAAGCAGAGTGAATACGAGCGCTTGAATTAAGGCAACGAAAATTTCAAATGCCATAAACGGAAGCGGCACAAAGTATGCACACATGCTTGCAAAAGTGAAGACCAAAATCTCGCCTGCCAATATGTTGGCAAAAAGTCGCAGTGCAAGTGAAAAAGGTCTTACAAAAAGTTCAAGCAAATCAACAAGGGCAATCATTATACCGTCAATTTTGAAACTGTGTATAAAGAATTTAAACCCTTTTGCTTTAATACCGTAGAATATATAATAAATCGACACCACAATAGCCATTGCAGCCGTCATATTTATATCGTTATTAGGCGAAGCTAATTCCCCTTGATGTAAATGTATTAATCTCCAAGGAAGCTGACCGATTAAATTTGCGGTTAAAATAAACATAAACAATGTAAGCAAAAGCGGCAAATGCTTTGCGCCCTCTTTTTCCCCCATATTTGAAGATGTAATGTCTGAAAAATATCCTATGATTTTTTCAAACACCAGCTGGATTTTAGTAGGTATAAGAGAGAGGTTTCTTGTAGCTATAAAAGATATAACAATAAGCAGTATCATAGTGAACCACATTGTAATAAGTGTGTCCAAGTTGACCTGCATTCCAAAAAACTGAGCGTTTAGATGCTCTCCCATAGTTATATTCCTACATTGTATTTGCTTACTGTCCAATAATACACGCAAATAGGGTGTTTGTTTTGGTCTATTTGGATGAAAAAAACAAAAAAAATGTATTTTATAAAAATCAGGAGGATTGACAAAGTCTTTTGTCCTTATTTTTTCTGTATTTTTTTCTTAAATTCAATCTTTAGATTTAGAACTTATTATCCACCCTAAATGCCCTAAAATTAAACCTTTCAATTGATGAATAAATCATCTTGGGAGGGTATATTTTAACTGTGAGGGGATGAAAAATAACCCGTAAAGTGTAAAAAATGATTAGGGATAAGCGGAGGAGAATATGAGAAGAGCTGATTTTAAAAGGAAATCAAGAGTTATTGTAGTAGATGACAATTATGACCATGCTTCAGGCATAAGAGAACTTATTAACCTTGAGCAGGATTATGAAGTTATAGCTAACGCAGGCAATGTTAATGTTGCAATTTCTCTTATTAAAAAATATCAGCCCGATATTGTTCTGATGGATATTAATATGCCTGAAATTGACGGCATAACTGCAATTTCTGAGATTGAAAAACTCGGACTAAAAACAAAAATAATTGCACTTACAGGTTACGATGATGCGGATTTAATCTATCGCGCCATGAAAATAGGTGCCAAAGGTTACATTTTAAAAACTATGGCATCTGCTCAACTCATTCGTGCATTAGATGAAGTTACAATGGGCAAAATCTATCTCCCCTCTGTCCTTTGCTCTAAATTCTTTGAATATTTCCAAGCTGCACAAAGAAATGAAAAAGCATATAACGCTGCTGATGATGAAGAAAATCTGCTTAATTACCTGACAAATCGTGAAGAAGAAGTTTTGGGACTTTTAACTGAAGGCATTACTTACAAGGGTGTTGCTCAACAGTTATTCATATCAGAAACAACCGTTAAAACACACGTTAACAACATCTTCCAAAAATTACAGGTAAATGACAGAACACAAGCCGTACTTTATGCAATAAATAAAGGTTTTGGCGCAAGGAAAAAAGCAAAAATAGCATAAAACTTTTGCTTGGGGCAAAAGGTTTAAAATGGTGAGTTTATAAATGTATAAAAACAACAAAAAATCCATAAAAGGTTTTCTGGATTCTGAATTTGAAAACAGCGAAGAATATTTTTCAAGAAAGACCGTTAACGGTCTTCTTCGCAGTTTGCTTGAACCGATTGCCGCAAATAATGCTAAATCACTCATCTTTACAAGGTTTAAAAATACATCTTCAATTGAGGGAATTATAAAAAGACTTGAATATTGCTCAAATGTCGAGATGTACAGTTTTTTGGATTTTGATGTTGTTTCAAAAGACGACTTAGTTGAGCTCGAGTTTGTAATTATTACATCGCACAGATATAACGCCGTTTTAATCTGGGATTATTCCGAATCTCAAAACAAAGACGAGACAAGGCTTTTTATAAGAGTTAATTCAAAAGACATTAACGAAGTTTATGAAACACTAAAAGACAGACTAAGGGCTGATTTTGACGAGAAATTTTACTCGTATCGTCCCGAACGTCGTGAAAATGCTCTTTTAAACGACGCCGTTTATAATGTTTTAAAGATTTTAAATGAAAATATCAAGGAAAATGATTTTAACTACAAAGAGCAGGAGGTAATAGCCGATAAGCTCCAAACAAGGGATAAAATCGATGAAATTAACGCAAACATCAGAAGCTGCGCTCATGAAATAAAAAACCAGCTTAGCGTGCTTGATATTTATACAAAAATTCTTGAAAAACAACTCGGTCAAGATAAAAACTTGGGTCTTATTAAAAAATCAATATCGTTAATAAGACTTCAGCTGGATGATTTAAGGGCAAATGACAACCTTAATTTTGAGCAAAAAGATTTAAGAGAGGTTGTAAAGTCCTCAATTTCTGTTTTTGAGCATATACTGCCCGAGAGAAACAATAAAATAAAATTTATAGACAATGTAAAAGGCAGAGCCCTTGTTTTGATTGATGAGGAGAGATTTTTTGCTGTATTAAACAACATTGTAAAAAACGCAGATGAGTCAACTTCAAACGATGAAATAGAAATAAAAATTGAGGCTGATGAAAAGTTTGCAAAGATTTTTGTCAAAAACCACGGAGAAAAAATAGCGGATGATATTAAAACAAAGCTCTTCACCGAAGGTTTTTCAACAAAAAAAGACGGCTGGGGACTGGGGTTAAGTATTTGTAAAAAATATCTTGCCGCTCAGCTGGGCTCAATTTCACTTGTAAAAAGTGATGATGATGAAACGGAATTTTTGGTCACAATACCGCTTTTAACAGACGGTATAAACTAAAAGAGGTGAGTTTATGGATTTAATAAACAACAGAACACGAGATATAGCAGCGCTTGCTTTAAACGGGCTTTATGAGCGCTCAAAAGCAATTTCCGCTAACACGGTTAATGCTACAACTCCCGGGTATCAAAGAAAAGACGTTGCCTTTGAAGACCAAATTCAACATATGATTGAGCGAGAGGATTTAAAAGAAAAAATTAAAGCCGAAAACTCAAGAAAAATCGTTGAAAATCCCGTTGAGGCCTTAAAAAAACAAGACCCCGCGCAGATTGCATTTTTAAGAAGTCCGGTGAATAACAACTTCTCTCCTGAGGTTATCGGTGATTATTCAGACCCGATAAGTGCCGATGGTAACAATGTAAATCTTGAAGCGGAAATGATGGATGAGGCCAAAACCGGTACACAATATACAATTCTTGCAACTTTAATGTCAAGGTCGTATCAAAGTTTGCAAAGTGTAATTAAAGGACAATAAAAGAGGTTTAGTATATGAGTTTTGATATTTTTGACATAGCAGCTTCAGGAATGCACGCGCAGCGCGTGATGATGGATACTGTTTCATCTAACATTGCCAATGCCAACACCACAAGAAACGCTAAAGGTGAAAGAGAAGTTTACGCAAAAAAAGAAGTTACTTTTAAAGCGGTTTATAAAAACTCTCTGCGTCCCGCCCTTCCTACAGGCGGAGTTGAGCCTCAAATGGACTTAGAAAACGGCCCTTACCTAAGAGGAAGAGTTGTTTTTGAAGAGGATGGACTTTCTCAAGGGGTTATGGTAGATAAAATAACGGAATCCGAAAACCCGTACAGAATGGTATATGACCCGACTCACCCCGATGCGGATGAAAAAGGTATGGTAACTTTGCCAAATGTAAATGTCGTTGAAGAAATGGTTAATATGGTTAACGCTTCAAAGGCTTATGAGGCAAACGTCACAATAGCTCAAACAACAAAAACCATGATTCAATCAGCTATGCAAATATAGGATTAGAAAATGAATTTTGAAATTAACACAAATATAGGTTCAATAGATAGCTATAATAAAAGTTTTGATAAAAGCATAAAAAATTTCAACGAACAAATCGATAACGCATCTGATTTTAACGAAGTTTTTAATTCAATGACATCATCAAAACCTGCTAACTCAAAAGAACCTCAAAAATTAAAAGGCAGTGTTGAGATGTTTTTAGGAGCGGATGCAATTAATGCGCAAAAAATAGAAAACCTCTCGGACACTGCGCGTATGGCTCGTGACATAGGGCAAGGGTTTTCTCAAGGCGTTACCAACCTAAGCGGTGTGCAAAAAGAGGCGGAAGATGCTATGGAAACTTTTGCTGCAGGCGGGGATATAAGCGTTCATGAAGTTATGATTGCATCACAAAAATCATCTCTTGCTATGCAGATGGCAATTCAGTTAAGAAACCAGATGATAAACGCTTATAGCGAATTTAAAAACTTAAGAGTTTAAAAAACCTTAACAAATTGAATTTAACAGTAAAAAAGTCTAAAATACTATAGTAAACGTATAAAATTAACAGGGATATTTAATAAAGTGAACGAACATCTAAAAGCCATGGCTCTTGATATAAAGAAAATCTGGGACAAGTTTGACTTGAACCAGAAATTTATGATAAGCGCCTTAATGGTCGTTGCCATGGTCGTTTGCGTTTATTTTATTTTTAAAGCAACTGAGCCAAACTGGTCGGTTTTATATTCTGATTTATCAAAAGATGACGTTGCTGCAATATCTGAAAGCCTTAAAAAAAGCGGTTATGCTTTTAAATTATCCGATGATAAATCAGCTATCTTAGTTCGCGAACAGGATAAAGAGAATCTCAGAATTTTTGTTGCGGAAAATGACCTTATAAAAGACTCATCCCCCGGGTTTGAACTGTTGGATGACTTGCAGCTTGGCTCTACCGATTTTAAAAATAAACTTACAAAACAAAGAATTTTCCAAGGAGAGCTTACTCGCTCAATAGAAAAAATCACAGGCATTCAAAAAGCGAGAGTTCAACTTGCAGAGCCAGAGCGTTCAGTGTTTTCTGACAATGATGAAGAACCGAGCGCAAGCGTAATATTGATACTTGAGCCAGGCTACAGGCTAAAACCGGCTCAAATTCTTGCTATTAAAAATCTTGTGGCATATTCTGTCCCAAGACTTACAAACGACAGAGTATTTTTAACGGACCAATACGGAAATGCGCTTAGTGAGGATGTTTCAAAAAACAATACGGATATGCAGTCTTACAGGTCAAATTTTGAAAAAGAGGCTGCAAAGAAAATCCAAAGCACTCTTGAAACTATAATGGGCAAAGACAATGTCTCTGTTCAAGTTAGTGCAGTTATGGATTTTAACTCAACCCGCTCGACTATTGAAAGCTACATCCCTGCTGACGGTTCTCAGGGCGGAGTTATTGTAGGACAGCAAAGTGAAAAAGAAAGCTATAAAAAACCTCAGCCCATAGTTCTTAAAAAAGATGAAGTTGCACTTGACCCTGATAATCCGCAAGCGCAGCAAAACCCTCAGGCGGCGGGACAAAATGCTCAAAACCCTCAAACTCAAAATGTTATGACTGTTGTTGAAGAGCAAACAGGGATAAGTGAAGCGGATGAAAATTCTAAAAACGTAACAGATAAAGTTCGCGGACGTGAATTAAGCTATGAAAAAGAAAAAAATGCCGTAAATTATGCGGTTACAAAAGAGGTAAAACAGGTAGTTTACGCCCCCGGTTCTGTTACAAGACTGTCTGTAGCGGTTGCGGTTAATAAGATTTTGACTGATGAAGAAAAAGAAGACATAAAAAATCTTGTAATAGCTGCTGCGGGTATGGATATTGCAAGAGGGGACGTTGTTAATGTTTCAAGTCTTAAATTTATGGGAATTGATAAGGCAGAACAACTGCAAACTTTAAACGAAGAAAGATATGCAAATATTATGGAAATGTTGAGTTTTATATTTACTAATGTTGCACCGCTTTTAATAGTTCTGGTGCTTGGTTTAGTAGGTCTATCCACTTTCTCATCAATATTTAAAAAGCCTGAGCCCCCTAAGCCTCAAATTCAGGAAGAAAATCAATTCAGCGGATTTGACCCTTATCTTATGTTGGGTAATAATGAAAGTCCAGAGGGTGAGTATTTAGAACAGTTGGATTCTGACGAACCGGCGTTTACTTCAATTGTTGATAAGAAACGCGCTGAGATAACGGATATCATAATGAGCGACCCGCAAGATGCGGCAAGATTGCTCACATCGTATGTTAAAGAGTAGAGAAATAAAGAGAAGAATTAAAGAGAAATGCTCCCGATACAAATAGAAGCCATGACACATTCACAAAAGGTTGCCGCACTAATGATAGTGCTGGGGCCTGCTGCAGCATCCGAGATTATGAAAAACATCACGGATGACGATGTATTAGAGCAAATTACCCTTGATATTGCAGCTATGAACAAGCTTCCCATTGAAACGCTTGAAGCTATAGTTGAAGAGTTTCATACTATTTTTCAGGCTAATTCTATGCTTGCTTCAGGTGGTATGAACTACGCTAAAACACTTCTTGAGAAAGCTTATGGGACTGAGCAGGCAAATAAAATTTTAGACAGATTGGTGACAATTTTAAACTCTAATCCGTTTCAGTTTTTTAACGATGCTGACCCGATTCAGCTTGCGACATCTTTTCAAAATGAAAATCCGCAGCTTATTGCTCTTATTTTAGCTTATTTAAAACCCGAGCAATCTGCAAAAGTTTTGAATTGTCTGCCTCCTGCGGTTCAGCATAAAGTGTCGTTAAAAATTGCACAAATGGAGACAACTAATCCCGAGATTATTTCTGAGGTTGAAAAAATTGTTGAAAGCAAATTTTCTAACGTTGTTATACAGGATTTTTCAAAAGCAGGCGGTACAGAGGCATTAGCAAGTATCTTGAACAGAACAGACCGCGCAACAGAGAAGAATGTTATCGAAATGTTAGAGGAAGAAACCCCTCAGCTTGCTGAAGATGTCAGAAGTCTTATGTTCGTATTTGAAGATATTGTTAATCTCGATGACAGAGCAATTCAGAGAATACTTCGCGAAGTTGATACAAAAGACCTTGCACTTTCGCTTAAAGGTACGAGGGATGATGTTAAAGATAAAATTTTGCGCAACATGTCAGAGCGTGCTCAGGCAATATTGCTTGAAGATATGGAATACATGGGTCCTGTTAGAGCTCGTGAAGTTCAGGAGGTTCAATCAAGAATAGTTAGTGTTATAAGAACTCTTGAACAAAACGGCGAGCTTGTCATTGTACGCGATGGCGCAGGAGATGAGTTAATTGAGTAGAATTAAATCAGATAAAATAAACCTTGGAAATTCAATAGTTGTTGATTTTTTCTCTGATGAGACGCAGGAGCCTCAAGAATTTGAGAATAATGAAGAAATTTTGTCAGAACAGCGCTCAAGAATAAATCTTATGGAGCAAGAGGCAAAAGATAAGATTGAAAAAATGCTTGATGATGCGAGAAGTAAGGCTCAGCAAATAATTCAAGATGCAGAGTTTACCTCTCAACAACTAAAAGATGAGGCACAAGTTTGCTTGGATGAAGCTAAAAATAAGGCTCAGGAGATATTAAATAGAGCAAATCAAGAGGCGCAAAGCATAAATGAAGCCGCTAATCAGGAAGCTCAAACAATAAGAGAATTAGCGTCCAAAGACGGTGCAAAAGAAGGTTTTGAAGCAGGTTACTCTGACGGTATGGAAAAAATTCATCAGGAGCTTATGCAAAAAATCCAAGGTATGGATGAAATAGCGCAAAGTGCTTTTGATGTAAAAAATAAAATATTAAACTCATCAAAACATGAGATTGTAGAGCTTGTGCTATTAATTGCTAAAAAGATTTGTATAGATTCAATTGACAAAGAATCTGTAGCTAAAGTTGTCAGCTCGTCTATAAAACTATTAAGCGATAAAGAAAATATCGAGCTTATTTTAAGTGAAAAATACGCAAGACTTTTAAATGAAATTTTAAACGGTGAAGATATAGAAAATATTGATATTGATAAGTTAAGGGGTATAAAACTTACTTATAATTCAAAATTTTCTGATGATACTTTAATTGTTCAAACGCCAAAAGAGCGTCTTGACTTGGGTTTTAAGACTCAGCTTGATAATATTTCAAAAGAGTTTTTGAACCGTTTAAATACGGTAGAAGAACAAACGGATGAGGAAGAGCCTCTTGAGTAGTTTTGATTTTTCTCCTTATAAAAAAATACTTGAGGATATGACCCCTGTCGTTAAAATCGGTAAAGTGACAGAAATTATCGGTCTTATTATAGAAGCCGACGGGCCTGATTCATCAATCGGGGACTTGTGCTATATTACATCGGATGATATGGAGCCAATTTACTGCGAAGTGGTGGGTTTTAGGGAAGATAGAGTTCTTCTTATGCCTCTTGGCTCAATTGACGGGCTAAAATCGGGAGCAAAAGTTATAAACACGGGCTCTGATATGAAAGTAAAAGTTTCAGATGCGCTCTTAGGGCGTGTTTTAGACGGTTTAGGCAACCCGATAGACGGTCTGGGTGATATTGCTGCTGATAAATATTATTCAACATCGGGAAAGATAATTAACCCGCTTAAAAGAAAGCCTATAGATGAGCCCTTAAGTCTTGGAATAAGAGCGGTTGACGGGTTAATAACAATAGGTAAAGGCCAGAGGATGGGTATATTCGCAGGCTCAGGCGTCGGTAAAAGTACCACACTTGCAATGATGGCAAAAAATACATCTGCAGATATCAATGTCCTTGCACTAATCGGTGAGCGCGGACGCGAGGTAAGAGAGTTTATTGAGCACACTTTAGGGCCTGAGGGTATGAAGCGCTCCGTTGTTGTGGTAGCCACTTCAGAGCAGCCGTCTTTGGTTAAAATTAAAGCGGCTTTTGTAGCTTGCGCTATAGCAGAATACTTTAGAGACAGAGGAAAAGACGTACTTTTTATGCTCGATAGTGTCACTCGTATTGCCCTTGCGCAAAGAGAGGTAGGGCTTGCGGTAGGAGAACCGCCTGCTACAAGAGGCTATACCCCCTCTGTTTTTGCTCTTATGCCAAAATTTCTTGAAAGAGCGGGTTGTAACGAGTTTGGTACAATAACGGGACTCTATACGGTACTTGTAGAGGGTGATGACTTTAACGAGCCAATATCGGATACCGCAAGAAGCATACTTGACGGGCACATTATGTTATCGCGTGCTTTGGCGCACAAAAACCATTACCCTGCAATTGATGTTTTGCAAAGTATTTCCCGTGTTATGAACAATGTGGTTGAAAAAGAACATAAAGATGCAGCAGGCAAAATCCGTTCCCTTCTTGCAAGTTATGCAAAAAATGAAGATTTGATTAATATCGGTGCTTATCAAAGGGGTGCTGACCCGATGACGGATAAGGCAATAGCGTTAATAGAGCGGATAAACGCTTATTTAACTCAGTCTGTTGATGATAAGGCAAGTTATGAAGTAAGTGTAAATGAGCTCATAAAATTAGCGCAATCATAGTAACTGCGCTAATTTTTATTTGTTAACCAATGTGTTATTCTTCGTTTTGTGTTACGCTCAAGGAGATTCTCTTATCATCCGGATTGAATTTTAATATTACGGTATCTATTTCATCACCGACATCAAGTATTGTGCCGTGTTCGTTTTGATACTGCACAAGTTCAGCCTGAGGAAGAAGTGCCTCAACACAAGGATAAACTTCAACAAATGCGCCAAAGTGTTTTATTCTTGTGATTTTACCTTTTACTTTAGCACCTTCCGTTATTTTACCCTTTGCTTCAACCCACGGGTCTGGCTCAAGGTTTTTAAGGCTCAATGACACCCTTTGTTTATCAAGGTCAATGCCTATAATTTCTACATCTATTTTTTCACCGACTTTTAAAATGTCACATGGGTGGTCTACCCAGCGCCAAGAGATTTGCGATAGCGGGAGAAGTCCGTCTATTCCTCCGATATCGATAAACGCACCGAAGTCTGCGATTCTTACAACCTCGCCTTTTACAACGGCTCCTATTTCAAGCTGACCGAACACATCTTTTTTAATTTCTTCAAGGTTATCCGTGTATACTTTTCTGTTTGAGAGGATAAAGTTGTTTTGTGACATATCCATGCTCAAAATCTTGAGTTCAATTTTTTGGTTAATTATATTATCCGGTTCTTTTGACCTTAGGTGGCTTGAGGGTACAAAGCCTCTAACACCCATTACATCAACCAGTATGCCGCCTTTGACTGCTTGAACTACGGTACCTTCTACAACTTTATCTTGAGCTTTTGCCTCTTCAAGAACTTTCCAGTTGTATGCCATTGCAACTTTTCTGTAAGATACTGTAAATCTTCCGTCCTCATCTTCTTCTTTAATTATGAGGAACTCATATTCTTTACCTTTTTCGAGGATTTCTTCAATATTATCTTCTTTATTAAGCTTGGCTTCTTTTTCGGGGCAGATAGCATTAGTCTTTGCGCCAATATCAACAATAGCACCTTCGCTATCGTAAGCGCAGACTGTACCTTTTACAAGGTCGCCCTTTTGGAAACTGTATTCATACTTTCTAAGAAGCTCTTCATACTCTTTGTCACTAAGCTGGTTTGATGGGCACATAGTCAAAAAGTCTCCTTGTATTCTTATCTATTATGATTATAACAAATTTTTGAAGTTAGTACATAATTTGAGGTTAATATTTCTTAATAAATGGGTCGCATGGATGAGAAAAAAATATAAATTTATGATATACATTGTATTTTTGTTACTATATTTAGGGGTATTAGTGTTACAAGTTTCAGGCGGTTTATATGTTGAAAACTGATAATAATATCGCTCAAACAGGCGTCAGGATATTATTTGTGCTGCAATTACTTATGAAATCTCCCATTTCAAAAGCGCAAATTATAGAAAAAATAAATGCCGATTCAAATCTGAAAAATGTTACTCCTGATACCATAACTCTTGATATAAATACTCTTAAGGCTGCAGGTTTTGATATTAAAACGGGAAATAAAGGTAATAATTACTGCTATGAGCTAAAATTAAACCCCATTAAAATAAAACTCACAAAAAATGAACTCAGGGCAATTTCTATTGCAAAGAAAGCAATGTTTTATTTTATGGACTTTAGATACATTGTTTCAATCTATCAGACATTTGAGAAAATTTCAAAACTTATTGAGTCAAAAGAGTACGCTGAAGAGATTTTAAACTTTGGAAATTTCCTAAAAACCGATTTTAATCTTCTAAAAGAGCTTGATGTGCACTGTAAGCACAAAAACGAGATAGTAATTTCTTATAATTCTCCCTCAAAATCTCTAAGACAAATGTGTGTCAGGTGCCTTGATATTAAATATTCAAAGAAAAACGATAAACTCTATCTTTGGTGCGATTGCAAGGAATACGGCGGGATTGTTTATTTAAGGGCAGATAAAATTAAGAAAATCATTAAAATTGCAAAAGTTAATTCTGAGATTAGCCTGCCCGAAAATATTTGTGTCTATAG
Organism: uncultured bacterium; assembly: GCA_949285255.1. Lineage (GTDB taxonomy): Bacteria > Cyanobacteriota > Vampirovibrionia > Gastranaerophilales > Gastranaerophilaceae > Galligastranaerophilus. The sequence continues at coordinate 29,675 of CASDXV010000005.1, forward strand.
CATTTTAAGGGCGCAAAATGCACCTTTAGAGATTGAAGATTATGAAAAAATAATAAAAATTACCCCTGATTATGTTCAAATAAGGGCAAGGTATTTAAACGAGTTTAATTTTATTCAAAGGCTTTTGTCTTTTGGAGAGAATCTTATTTATGTGAACGACAAGAAGTTAGTTGAGAAGTTAAAAGATATTATAAAAAATGTCAGGGAGATGTACACTTGAGAAAAATTGACGCTTCTTACAGAATAATGAAACTTTTTAAAATGTTATATAAGAGTCCTTGTTCCTTGGATGAAATTTGTGATGAATTTTACGGTGAAGACATTATATTAAACCGCGAGACAATTGCAAAGTATTTTAAGACTCTAAGGAGTTTTGGTTGTGTAATAAGAAAAAGAAAAGGTTGCTTTGAACTGGTGAGTGTTCCTTTTTCTCTTGATTTATCCGATGAAGATTTTTATTTTCTTGCTGCTTTTGAAAACTTGGGTATAAATTTATACGGTGAAAATATAAAAGAAGATTTGAAAAATGTTCTTTCAAAGGTGCTTTCTTTAACTGACGGGAGCGGGTATGAAAAATACAGGGGTTATTCAAACGGAGTTGCAAAGATAAACCACATATCTTTACTCTTTAGAGATAAAATCTCAAAACTTCTAAAATACGGTTACGATAACGCTAAGATTAAGATTTTATACGGTGAGAGAAAAATAAACATCTCTCATATTTCTTTTAAATACTGTGATAATGCCGTTTTTGTACATGCTTTTAATGAAGATACAAAAAGCTACGAACTTTTGCTTTTAGAAAATATAAAAGAAATATACTCTACTCCAAAGAGCTCTCTTGCTTCAAATTTTGCATCAAATACGGTTTTTGAAATAAGAGGCAGGCTGAAAAATTCCTATACGCTCTATGAGGGCGAAAGGGTGATTAAAGCAGGAGAGGATTTTCTTGTTATAGCAAATAACTTTGAGGATAAAAGCGAACTTTTTAAAAGACTTATAAGGTATGGTTCTTTGTGTAAAATTACTTCTCCAAAGGGTGATGTTGAAAAATTTAAAGAAATGCTAAATAAAATGGAAAATAACCTTAAAAATCAAACAGTTAGTTAATTTTTGATTTTTCATAACCAAGTATTATGTTTCTTATTTCATAATCATCAGGCTTTGTAGAATATGCGTATCTGTAATACTCAAGTGCAAGTTCGTCATTTCCTGAGCTTTCAAAGATTTTTGCTATATTAAAATAAGCATCCGTGCAATTTGGGTCGATATTTATGGCAAGTATATACTCTACAATTGAGTCTTTGTATCTGTTTAAGCACCTTAAAATATCAGCTTTCATAAAATGTGCTTCCATACTGAGGGGATTTTTTTCTATTGCACTGTTAATATTTGCAAGTGCATCGTTGTATTTTTCTTTGCCTTTAAAGTTAACGGCAAGCGCCAAATACTCTTCATACGTTGGAGTTATTTTTGCTGCAGCTGCAATTTTTTGAGGATTTAGAGAAATAGAGTATTCTTTTGGTATTTTTTCGTATTTTAATTTTTTATCTTTTGGAGTTGAAATTGTGTAGATATTTTTTGAACTAAGCAGATTTAGAGGACGAAAACCTTTGTAGTATGCAAGGTTTACCTCTTGAGTGTTAATTTCGGGGAGTTTTTTTGTATCAATTGTTTTAGCCGTGGGGATTTGATTTCCTACATCAAGATAAAATTCATAAACAACACCTGCGTTAATTTTTTCATCACAAAATGCTATCTGCGCCTGAGAGGTCAGAAACGCTGCAAATATAGCAATGGCGTATAAAATTTTTTTGTTTGAATTATTCATTTACAAGGCTTATTTTTATCTTAAATACATCCTCAAAAAGAGTTTTTTTCTTGTCAAAAACCCTTTTAATCCCCTTGTCAAACATTATATTTACGCCTGTTTTTAAAGTCAAAGCTCTAAGGCTAAAATCATATTTAAGGATGATATTTTCAACTGCTTGAAGATGATAATCATCAAGCGCATCAGCAAGTCTTATAATTGATGAGATTACAAGTACTTTATTTTTATCTGCTTTTGATAGCGAGCTAAAAAGCTTATGCTTGTTTTCTTTTGGTTTTGAGCCTCTATGATACCTTATCGAGGCTGCAACTACCTTAAGTTCGTTTTCATCTAAATTCTCTATGCCGTTTTGCAAAATAAGCTTTGCACCTGTTTTGTTATGTGGCTTTAGGGCATTTAAGCCTGTAAAAAAATTTCCTATGTCATGTAAAAGTGATGAGCAGGATATTAATTTTTCACTGTTTTTAAAATCTAAAAGAGTGTTTTCGGGAAATATTTTTTTTAAATCATTAAATATTTTAAGACTTAAATCTCTAACAAAATAAGCATGTCTTAAGCCTTTTTTTGAAGTAATATAGTTTTTTATATATTCTTCAACTTTCATTTTTGTGCTTTCTTTAAAAAGCCATCAACGCAGCGAACAAAGTGTTCCTGTTCAAATCGGTCTTTTTGAATGTATGCTTGAGAGCCCGCTTCTTTAAATTTTTTGCCCCATTTGGCTTCAGGCATGGAGGTTAGGACAATTATGGGGATGTTTGCCCACTGGGGCTCTTTTCTTATTTCTTTAACAAATTCTAATCCGCTCATAACAGGCATTTCGTTATCTGTCACAATAAGGTCAAAGTGTTCTTTGTGCATTTTTGTAAGTGCGTCAGGCGCATTTGTTGCAATCTGAACTCTGTAACCGTAGCTTGTTAGGATATTTTTCTGAAGTGTTCTTGTAGTTAGAGAATCATCAACTACAAGAATTTTATGCGAGTAGTTTTCTTTCATTTTTATAGCTTTATTTGAAGCCACAATTCTTGTGTTCATTTTCTTTGGAATGGTGCTTGAGAAAATATCACCGACATTTAAAATTAGGCAAATTTCACCATTAGCCAGAGTTGTAATACCTGAAATGTTTTTAACTTTAAACAGCGGAGCTTCCAGTTTTTTATGCAACACCTCTTGGTCGCACACAAGTTTTTCTACAATAATACCTATAGTTGTGCTTTCTGATTTTACAATCATAAGAGTGTATTTATTTGCCTGACGGGGTTTATTTTCAAGTTCAAGAATTTGAGAGAGTGTATAAACGGGAACTACATCATCATTGTGTACAAAGTAGTTTTTTCCGTCCCTTTCAAAAACATCTGTTGTATCAATTCTAAGCACTGTTTGAATTGATGAAGTGGGAATGGCATATAGCTGATTTTGTTCGCTTACGATAAAAGTTTTAATGGTAGCCATTGTGGCAGGCAGCTCTATTGTTACCATTGTTCCTTTTTGAAACTCGCTGAATATATCCACCCTGCCGTTTAACTGCGAAATTTTTGTATGAACTATATCAAGTCCTAAGCCTCTTCCTGAAAGTTCTGTTACTGTATCTCCGGTTGTAAAGCCGGGGTAGAAAATTAAGTTTACAAGGTGTTCTTCATCTATTTTTTCTATTTCATCAGGTGTTAAAAGACCGCCTTCAAGGGCTTTTTGTTTAATTTTTTCTACATCCAGCCCGCGTCCGTCATCTGTGATATTTATTATAATTTTATTTTCTCTGTGCTTAGCGCTTATTGTAATTTTTCCTACAGGGTTTTTCCCGATAGCTTTTCTTTCCTCAGGCAGTTCTATGCCATGGTCTATTGAGTTTCTTAAAATATGAATAAGAGGGATTTTAATTTCCTCAATGATTTTTTTATCTGCTGCAACATCAGCGCCTTCTGTAATAAATTCAATTTGTTTGCCTTTTTCTTTGGCAATATTGTGTACCATGCGAGGAAAAAGGTGAAAGATAGTAGATAGAGGTAAGATGCGCATATTTTTTACCATACCTTCAATTTCACTTGTTGCAGAGTTTAATTTAGAGTCGTTTTCCTGCATTTGTTTAAAAAGGTCTGTGGTTTCTTTTATTAAATAGACCATTTTTTCGGCATGGTAGTTTTGCAGAACCATAAGCTGCTTGTTAAAAGCCGCTATTGCTCTTGGGTCAACAGATGCTCCAAAAGAGGGGCCCGTAATATATTTTCTGTCAAAATATTTTATATAGTAACCCATTTTATTAAAGCTTTTTTGCCATTCTAAAAGCTCGTTTTGTATGTTTTTTGCAATACTCAGATGTTCATTTGTTTTAATTCTTGTAACAATAAGGTCGCCGATTTGATTTACAAGTTTATCCAGTTTAAAAGAATCAATCCTAAGGGTTTTTATATCGCTTGTGTCAATCGTGCTAATCCAATCTTGGTCTGATTTTTCGGTTTTTACAACCTTTTTGTTGGATTTGGGTCTTGCGATATTTAATTTTGACATTTGCTCAACTATTGTTATTTTTTGCAGCAAAAGTTCTATTTCAAATTTTCTTTCCTCAGGTTTTAAACTCTCGGGTTCAAAGATTTTTCTTGCGTTTTCGCAAACTTCTTTAATGGCTTCAAGAGTGTCGTTTTCAATATTTTTTGAATTGTTTTGGTACAGATTTAATATTCTAAGGGTAGATTCGAAGATTTTTTTTATCTCTGTATTTTCAATTTTTGTCAAAACTTGTGAGAGCAGCTCTTTTATATCAGGTAAAAATTCTAGGTTAATCTCAAGCAGGCTGAGTTTTTCATATATCCTGTCTATTAAGTCTGCGATTATTTTTTTGTCTTCTTTTCTATCTTTTTTTGGACTGTTTTCATCGTTAGACACAAGCAATTCATTTGCAATGTTAAAGTAATTTTGTGTTTGTATACCTTTTTCTTTGCAGTAAGCGCTGAAGAATTCCTCAATAGAGTCAATTTTTGAATTCATTTCAAGAATTTCATTTTCGTTTGGAATTTTATCTCCAAAAGAAGAAATAAATCTGCCTGTATCGGTGATTAAGTCTGAGAGTTCTTTTATATTTAAATCTTTTATTATTACGTTTAGTTCTGCAAGCGGGGATTTTATTATCTGAATTTCAGAAAAATCGTTATTTTGTCTGGCAGATGAAAAAATGTATATCATCTGAACCATAAGTTCTTCAATTTTGTTCAGCTTAGAAAGAAGCTTTTTTACATCTTCCGGACAATTGAAATTTGCAGCACTTTGTTTAATCTCATCCGGCGCACTTGAGGATATTTTTTCAAGTTTTTCTATATAATCTTGTGTATCTTGGGTTTTATACTCTTGTTTTTGTTCAACAGTTTTATTGATTAAAACCTGAATGTGACTTAATGCTTCTGATATTAAATCGGTTATTTCGCTTGTGGTTTCAATTTTTCCGTCTTTTAGACATCCTAAAATATCTTCAATTTTGTGAGCGATTTTTTGAATGCTTTCAAAGCCCAGCATTCTGGCTGAACCTTTTAGGCTGTGAGCGTCTCTTGCAAGCTGAATTAAGACATCTTGGTTTTTAGGGTCTTTTTCAAGTGCAAACAGGCTTTTATCCATGGACTGCAGAATTTCTCCGCCCTCCTGCTGGAATATATTTAGAATTTCATCCAGTTCATCGTCCAAGAAATCCATACTTTAGCCTGTTATTCCTCGCTTAAATTTGTTCTGAAGTTTTTAGATAACAATTGAAGATTTTCAACATTTTGGAAATTTTCTTCAGTTGCTCTGTAGTTATTTTCAAGCATAGAATTTATTTCAGACACCGCATTTTCCGTTGTTCCTGTGTCATTAGAAATTTTTCTTGATGAGCCTGTCATATCGTTAATGCCTTGAGAAATTTCATTCATAAGCAATATTAACTGCTCAATGTTTGAACCTATGTTGTGTGCAAGCTCAATTCCCGATTCAACTTCTTTTGTACCTTCTTCTGTTGCAAGAACGGTTGAGTTTGCAGTTTGCTGGATATTTGTAATTAACGACGTGATTTTTGTTGTCGCTTGTTTAGATTCATCTGCTAATTTTCTAATCTCACCTGCAACGATTGCAAAACCTTTACCGTGTTCACCTGCGCGAGCTGCTTCAACTGCGGCATTTAGCGCAAGCAGGTTTGTTTGCTCTGCAATATCTTCAACAAGACCAATGGTTGATGATATTGATTGAATAAAGTCTGACAATTCAAGGATTAACTCTGCAATTGTTTGGATTTTATGCCTTATGGTGAACATTTTTTCAATGTTTGCCTTAACTGCGTCATACTCTGTATTTGTATAGTTAAGCGAATCAATTGCTTTTTGTTTTGTGTTGTTGATTATGTCGTTTAAATCCGTACTTTGGATTTTTAGATTTTCAACAAGAAGTTTTATATTTGAAATTTTTGCAAAAGTAAGGTTAATGTTTTCTTTTTGTATAGAAGTTGCTCCCTCAATTTTTTTAGTATTATCAAGAGCTGCTTCGATGAGTTCATTTATCGCCATACTTGCTCTTTTTTTGAACTGTTTTTTTGTTGCTTCAAAAATAACGACGGTAAGGCAAAATAACAATACAAGAGCGCCGCCTGTTATTGCACGTGTCATATTGGCAAATTCGACAATAAAAAATAAAAATGCGAAAATTGCAAGAATGATTATTAAATCCACGGTCTGTTTTTTTGCAAGATAATCGTTTAAACCGTTCTTTTGTTTGATTTCTTTAGACATAAATCCCCTTTTTTTAAAAAATAATGTATAATTTTTATACGTTCAATTATATAAAATTTTTATACCAATGGCAAAAAAAGTACTCATAATAGACGATAATACGGAAGATGTTAAAAAGACGGCTGCTATCCTTGAAAAAGAGGGCATGACTTGTATTCAATCAAACAGTACTTTTGATATTTTAAATATTATTTATACAGAAGTTCCCGACCTTATAATACTTGATATCTTAATGCCCGAACCGGGCGGTTATGAATTGTGCCGGATGATTAAATCTGATGACAGTGCAAAAAATATACCTGTCATTATGCATTCTGTTTTAAACAAAAATATTGATAAATTTTGGGCTTATCGCTCCGGTGCGGATAATTATCTAAATAAAGACTGTCCGCCTGATGAGTTTAGAGATGCCTGTTTAAAAATTATGGAACAGATGCCTGTAAGTCTTGAGGTCAAGGCAGCGCTTCTGGGACTAAAGTCTTCTAAAACGCCCATTGCTGATACGAATGTAAATTCAAAAGATGACCTTATAAAAGACTTTAACTCTATTAAAGAGTTGGATGGGGATGTAAATATCCTTGCTATAAAAATATTTAAGGTTATATACAGATATTTTAAATACAGTGTTGCTGCGATGTGTTTTAAGGACAATAAAGATATGCAACGTCTTGTGTTCGACGTTTCTGAAAACACATTAGGTTTGGATGTTTTTGAAAGCATAAAAAAGAGAGTAAATGCTCCGTCTGCTGAAATTAGAGTTCTTCTTAAAAAGGATGAAAAAAATAAAATAGATTCGCTTGAAGATTTTAGTGTTCAATATGAGTATGAAATAAATTCAAATGCTGACAGTGTGGGTTATTTATGCTTGTATGCCAAAGATAATCTTACATCTTATGAGCTAAAGCTTGCAAATACTATTAAAGACCTTGTAGAGCATATTATGCGCTTAAGGTATTTTAAAATTTGCAATAAGGACAATCCAAAGGGCGCAAATCCAAGGAAACTCTACACCCAGCTTGATTTTGACAGAATATTAAGTTATGAATACGGTTGGCACAAGAGAAACCAATCTCCAATGTGTTTGGCTTTTATGGAGATAGAATCGTTAGAAACGGTAGAAAAACAGTACGGTGGGGAGTATGGAGATATTTTGCTGGCAAAAGTTTCTAATTTGTTGACAAAATGCTTAAGTGACGGTGATTTTATATACAGAAGCGAAGATGATATTTTTGCCATTTTGATGACAAATTCTGAACAAAAAAGGGCGCTTGAGACGCTTGAATATTTAATAGGAAAAATTAAAGACCCGATTTCAAGCAGCATAGATGAAGAAGATATGGAAATTAAAATCGGCGCTTTAATGTTAAGTGACAGTTATAAGAACCACTATGAATATATTGATGCAATTTATGATGTGTTAGATGAAGCCAGACACAGTGAAGTTGAAATTGTAATTAGGTAGGTTGAATTGGATAATTTTGAAAGCAAAATAATAGAAGTTGAACAAAGCACCGGTGTTACGCCCGAGTTTCCTGATAGGGTTTATACAATAGTAAATATTGCGGATGATTACTATGCTTTCGATGCAAAAAATGTTCTTGAAATTCTTAAATTTGTTGAGCTATCTCGTCCCGAGCGCCTACCATCTCATATTGCAGGGCTTTTTGAGTATGATGGTAAGGTTATAAGCATAGTTGATATAAAATCTGTTTTAGATGTTGAAAAAAAGCCCTATGATATAAACTCCATGATTGTTATTTTAAAAGTTGAGTCTTATGTCTTTGGAGTAATTGTAAATAAAGTTATTGATATTAAAAGAGTTGAGCTTAAAAATCTTCAGCCAACTCCTTATAATACTCAGCATAATTTTATAGAGTGTATTTACGCTGCAAAAGATTATCAATGCAGCGTTTTAAACCTAAATGCGATTAAAAATTGGGTTCTAGAACATGTAGATGACAGTGTCGATAGCAGTTCTTTTGACCTTGCAGTGCAAGATGAGCAATCAAGGGAGATTTTACACAGGAGAAGACTTGAATATCTTGAGAAAACAAGTAAAAATCCTTATAACATGTTAACGGATAAAGACGAGTTTGTTTCGTTTTTTGTCGGTGAGAACAGATATTGCCTTAAGATGAACGATATCAGAGGTTTTTATAAGCTGCAAGAAACAAAAATGATAAAAGTTCCCTGCACTCCTGATTTTATACTGGGTTTAGTTAATATCAAAGGCGATTTTATCTGTGTCGTTGATGTTAAAAATTATTTTCACTCTCAAAATGTGCCATATAGCGGCTCGGGGACAATTATTGTCCTTAACTCCGATGAATTTAAAATAGGAATATTGGCTGATGCCATAAGTGATAATATCCAGATAAAACCTGATGAAATAAGCGCTCTTAAAAAACAAGAGGGCAAGAGTGAACTTATGCAGTATGTAAAAGAGGGTGAAATTTTCCTTATAATAAACGTAAAAGAAATGCTTGCAAATGATAAGTTATTTATCAGATAGATACTCCAAGGCCTCTTTTAGTCTATAGTCCAGCCCTTTTAATATACTGAGATTTGAAAGCAGAATTTTATTTACCTCAGAGTTGTCTTTTTTTCCTTTTAATTTTTTTAAGTTATCGGAAAATCTGTTTGTATATGATATACAGAGGAAAAAGACGCTCGGGTAGGTATAGTAATTTTTTGTAAAATCGGATAGTATTTTTACTATTTTTTCTTCAAAATTTTGAGTGTTTTTATTAAAACTTTTTCTTCTTGCAAATTCTTTTAGGTATTCTTCCTGATATTTAAGCGCAGACGATGCAATGCTTAAAATCCTTGTGTAGAGTGCTTGAGTTTGTTCTTTTGCTTTGTTTAGTTTTTCTAAATTATAATTTGGTGCTTTGGCTAAAATATCTGTTTTTTCAATGTTTTTTTCTTCTTTTAGCGCTTCATTGAGTTCAATGTTTTTAAAGCCGTTTATCTGAGCTCCGCCTGTTGATGAGTTTATATATAAAATATCGGGGTTTTCTTTTGCAAACTGTTCAAAATATTTTATAAAAATAGCATAACATGCCTGTGTGGGGAGGCTTTCTCCGTTTTGCCCCAAGACGGTATATAGGGTTTTATTCATGCGTTTTATATAGTTTTTAACATATGTTTCACTGTATTCTAGGTCAATTTGTTTTGAGCCAAGAAGTTTTTGTTTGTATTTTTCAAAGTCTTTGGCTACAATTTCATATTTATTTGTTTTAGGGTTTAAAACGCACTCTAAATCTTCATAGGCGCTGCCTTTGGCGTAGCATTTGCCGTCTTTAAACGCCAGATTTTGCCCGCAGAGAATAATTTTTTTAAAGCCCATAATTTTAGCACAGGATAGCGCCGTGTAAGATACCGTGCCTATGCTTTTTTGACTCTTTATGTCTATATTTAGCGCTTCTGCAAGCCAGTCGTTTAAGAAGTTATCTTTTGAGAAAAATAAAAATTTATTTTTGGTTTCAATGTCCCAAAGGTAGGTATTTGAGAAAGGTTCAAAAATAAGATTAATTTTGCTTGTGTCAATCTCTTCTATTTGACCTCTTGTATCTATTGCCTCTACTACACAGAGAAAATCAGGTGTAATACCGTTTTTGTCAAGAAGCTTTAATGACGGGCCGACTGCAAAAAGTACAAATTTGTCACGGTTTTGCTTTATTGTTTCGATATTTTCTTCAAGAGATGGCCCTGCTGAGGCAATAAGGGCACATTTGCCTTTGTAGATATCTTTTAGTGAACTTACAAGCGGAGTTTTTACAATTTTATTTAGACTGGATAGAGTGTTTAGTGTGGCTGTTGTAGCAATTTTATTCAAAGTATTGATATTTGCCTGCTTTTCACCCCTTGTTTTTTCGACAAAAGTGTGAGTTTTTTTTATTTCATCACCAAAAAGCTTAAAATAAGACGATAAAAACGATATTGTTATTGTTGTTTCTTTGTCGGATAAAATATCCGTCCAATCAAGCAGTTTTTGTATATTATTTACTACAAGTACATTTTTCTTTGAGAGGTTTTCGCTAAATTCCAATACCTCAAAAACACCTCTTAATATATCTGTATTTGGTTCATAGATTATAACTACACCTTTTGATTTTGATATAAATTCATCTGCAAGATAGCCTAAACCCAGCCCCCATATTATTCTGATTGAGTTTTTATTATTTATGTCTTTAATGCTCTCAACTATTTTTTGCGCCTCTTGTTTAGCGGATGCTATACTGTGAAGAGGGATTGAATTATATAAAATATTGTACTCTTGATTTTCGTTTTGAACTAACTCAAGATTTGATTTTATATTTTCTATCCTTAAAATTTCATCGGCAAGCTCTTTATCATATCGTGAAATAGCTTGAAGATTTGAGTTTAGTACTTTATTTTCCATAATTGTTATGTTACCATTAAGGGGGTAGATATGGCAAACTTCACAAGAGTTAAAAAAATATTTTTGTTTGCTGTGCTTTTTTTGTTTGGCGCAGTTTTTGCCTTTTTGAGTCCTTGTTTAGCTAATGAAAACGTTATAACAAAAGAAAATCAAAAATATCAGGAAATTTATGAAAAACTTCCCGAGGCTGATTTTTCTTATATTTTTAATCTTGACCCCTATCAAACGGAAGAATACACAAAGTATATGTACGCTCCATACCCGCTTTTTAGAACGGCAATACGTTTTGTGTTTAAAAGTACGGTAATTGAGCCGGGGTATTATCTTCTAACTCCAAGGGAAAAAGACGGTAAGTCTTATGTTCTTTTCAAGACAAACGGAAAGGTAAAATATATTATCCCTGTTTATGAAAAAGACCTTGTAGAGCCTGCGTTCTACGCCAGATATGTGCCTGAGAGAAAGCTTACATGGTGGCAGGGAGTGTGTCAAAAAACAAGAAACACCATGGGAAGATTATTTTCAAAGCAAACACAAAGAACACCTCCGCCAAAATCGTACATTGATGTAAACGAGCTTGGGACTGATTATTGGCAGGTAATACTATATTATGGTGCAACTAAGTATTATATGATTTTTATGCGATAATAAATGTGATTTTATATCATAAGGAAGAGAAGATGAAAAATATACTCACAATTTTAATGATTTTATCAATGCTAAGCTCAAATGCCCTTGCTTTTTCTTTGTTTAGTAAAGATGAAGATGAAAATAAAGGCACTATAAAAACTTATCTTTCTAAAAAAAGTGAAGAGCGTGAAATTGCCTCTAAGAAAAGAAAAGATATAAAAGAGATTAAAAAACTCCTAAAGCAGCTTGTTGAGTATTCAAATGAACACAATGTAGAAAAAGTCACAACTCTTTATGATAAAAACTACAGGAGTTTTGACGGATTTAAATATGAAACATTTACAAAAATGCTAAAAGAAACTTTTGAAGTTTATGAAAATCTTGCATATAAAAGCTCTGTTAAAGACATAATACTGTATGAAGATAAAGCGGTTGTTAATCTTGTTGATACTACAACTGCAACTCTAAGCAGCAAAAATGACGATAAAAAACAACAACTTTCACTGCCCGATATTAATACAGGGTACCTTAGAGGCGAGTGTAATTATGCTATTTATCTGCAAAAAATAAATAATGAATGGAAAATAACGGGCGATAATGTAATTTCTGAAGTAACATCAATTAAGTACGGAAGCGCAAAAGAATATCCTATGGAATTTAGCGCTCCTTTAACCGTTCCATATGACAGTGAGTACTGTTTAACCCTTAAAATGAAACAAAAAAAGGGAGACAAGGTTGTAGCATCATTGGGTAAAGAAGAAATTTTATACCCAAGCGCCGAGCCTAAAGATGTATTTAGAAAACTCCCTAAAGACGGCATTTTAGAGCGTGTAGTTCGTTCTAACAAAAACGGCTTTAACGAGTATGCTATAGCATCTGTCGGCATTACAAAAATGGATGTAGCGCAAGATTTTAGTATTATTGAATTTAAAATGACAGGTCTTGCGTTTTTAATGCAAAGAGTAAATCTCTACCAAGATATTAATCCTACTCGCGAGGTTAAGGAAGAAAAGAAAGAAAATGCTGAAAATAAAGGATAAAAGAGCTTTTATATTTTACATTATAGCAGTTGTTATGCTCTGGCAGCTGGGTGTAACCATAAGAGAATTATGTATAGATTCATATGCTCAAATAAGCACATACAATAGCTCTATAGCCTCTTTTATCTATGCAAAAAACACAGGCGGGGCGTTTTCTTTGTTTGAGGGGCATCCTTATCTTCTTGCACTTTTTGCACTTATAGTTTTAGGTGCACTTGTTTTATATGTTTATAAAAGAGTTACATTTGAGGATAAATACAAAATCCTTGCTCTGGTTTTTTTCAGCTCTGGTATTTTGGGTAATTTGTACGAGAGATTTACCCTTGGTTATGTAATTGACTACATTAAGCTTAATTTTGTTAATTTTGCCGTTTTTAACATGTTTGATGTTATGATATGTACTTCGGTTTTGATTTTTATATTTATGGTCTTATATGAGGATATAGCTTCTCTGAGGGCAAAAAATGCAAAAGATAACCCTTAGTTCAGATAGTGCCTCAAAAAGACTCGATGCCTTTTTGGCTCAAACCTTAAATACATCAAGAAAAAATATCCTAAAAGCGCTTGAGGGAGGAAAAATTCTTGTTGATAATTCAATAAAAAAAGCCTCCTATAAGCTAAAAGGCAGCGAGGTTATACTATATGACCCCGATATTTTAAAAGAAGAAATTATTGAACTTGAACCCTGGGATACAAAGCTTGATATTAAATATGAAGATGATGAGCTGCTTGTAATTAACAAACCAAAGGGCATGCTCACTCACCCGAGCGCTTATCAGAGGGAAAACACTCTTGTAAATGCTCTTTTATACCATTGTAACGGTAAACTTTCTAATTCCGATGAACCCTTAAGGCAAGGTATAGTGCACAGGCTTGATAAGGATACGGCAGGTTTAATGCTTGCGGCTAAGACTGATTTTGCAGCCGAGTCCTTAAGAAATCAAATAAGAAATAAAACCGCAAAGAGAAAGTACCTTGCTATAGCGCTTGGTGAATTTAGTGAAAAAGAGGGCGTAATAGATAAGCCCCTTGTGCATTACATGGATAATACCGTAAAAATGCAAATAGCGCCTGATAATATGGGCAAGGAAGCAATTACTCATTACAGAGTGTTAGAACAATTCATAGGCGCTGCTCTTGTTGAACTTGAACTTAAAACAGGAAGAACTCACCAGATAAGAGCGCATTTAAAGTCCATAAACCACCCTGTTTTTGGTGATGATTTATACGGAGCTAAGGGCGCTACAATTGAAAAATACAGAGGAATAAAAACGCAAGGGCAAGTTTTGCAGTCATATTATCTTAGCTTTACACATCCGAAGAATAATGAGATAATGACGTTTGAACTTAAACCCGATGATTGGGACAGGGATTTAGTCAGAGTTTTAAAAATAATGAGAGGTTAAATATGAAAAGTTTAGGTTTATTTTTGGCTTTTATAATTACTGCGGCATTTGTTTATCTTTTTGGATACAATAATTCGCTTATCGGTATAAACATAGGCGATACACACTATACAATATATTTATTTGTTTATTCTTCTTTTGCATTTGTATTTGGTGTAGCAGTAGGTGCGCTTTTAATGTTAAGAGGCATATTTGATGCTTCCGATAATTATAAAAAACTTAAAAGGCAATACGAAAAAACCTCAATCGGCGCTGATGATTCGGATTTAAGAGTGAAAACTCTTGAAAACAAAATTCAAACTCTTGAAGAAGCACTTAAAAAAGCACTTGAAAAGTAGTTTATTTTGAATCCCACATATCTTTATGCAATAGGGCTAAAAAGGGTATTAATTCAAGTCTGCCTATCAACATATTAAAAATAAATATCCATTTTGTTGTATCACAAAGGTTTAAAAAGCTTGCCATAGGGCCGATTTTTGCACTTAAACCGGGGCCGATGTTACCAAGTGTTGTAATTGAGCCCGATAGTGCAAGTGCGGGGTTTTTTTCAAGAAGCGCTACAACAAAAGAACTGAGCGCAAAAATAAAGAAATAAAATACGCAAAATGCCATCATTTGAGAGCCTATGTCGCTTGAAATTGCCCTGCCTTCAAGCCTTATAGGATACACTGCGTTAGGGTGGATGATTTTTGCAACTTCTCTTTTTATGTATTTAAAAAGAAATATCCATCTTATCATTTTTATGCCGCCTGCGGTTGATGCCGCGCAGCCGCCTGTAAACATAGCGGCAAAGAGCATAATTTTGGCGTCAGGCGACCATTTTATGAAGTCAACCGAGGCAAAACCTGTTGATGTCATAAGACTTATGGTCTGAAAAGCCCCGTCTATAAGGCGGTTTAGAAAATTACCTTCTTGAGTGGAGTATAAAAACAAAGCTATTGTTATACTGAAAAATACCGTCACACCAAGATATGTAAGAAATTCTTCACTTTTTATAAAGGCATCCCATTTGTGTTGTATAAAAGCTTTGTACTGCAAAATAAAGTTTGCACCTGACAAAAACATAAAAAATGCCACAACTATAACAACTTTTTGATTGTGATAACCCATGATACTTTCGGGATTTGGTGATAAACCACCCGTGGATACGGTGGATAATGTAGTACATAAGGCATTATAAAAATCCATACCTAAAAATTTTAAAATAATAATTTGTACTATCGTAAGCCCAAGATATATCCCCCATAGCCAGCTTGCGGTGTGGCGAATGCGTGGGGTGACCTTTTCTTCAACAGGCCCCGGAGATTCTGCCGAGAACATTTGCCTGCCTGCTACGGCAAATTTAGGTAGTACTGCAATAAATAACACAACAATTCCCATACCGCCCAACCACTGTGTCATCGAGCGATATATAAAAAAAGTCTTAGGGTAAATTGAATAATCTTGAAGTATGGTAGCACCTGTTGTTGTAATACCTGAGACTGACTCAAATATGGCATCAACTAAGCTTATATTGTAGAAAAGATATGGTATAGCACAAACTATTGCAAAAAACACCCATGAAAAAAACACTCCGCTTAGCGCTTCTGGTTTTTTTATACTGTCTATATCTTTTTCTGTTGCCTTGGGCAGCGTAAACAAAAATCCTAAGGCAATAGATACAAAAGAAGCACAAATAAAGGGCAGAGTGTGTGATGCTTCTTTGTATAAAATTGCAAAAACTACCGGTGTAAGTAATACTATGCCAATATATCTTAAATTTGAACCTATAATATTTGAAACGATATTATATCTCATTATCTAAAGAAGTCCTTAATAGCTGCGACATCTTGTGATTTTGTAAATATCAAAAGATTATCGCCCGATTTTATAAGTGTTTGACCTTTTGGAATAATTACTTTTCCTGCTCTTTCAATTATGGCTATAACGGCTCTTGAGGGCAATTTTAAATTCATAAGAGCAGTGCTTTCAAAATCTTCTCTTATTTTTAGTTCAAGAATTTCAGCTAAACCTCTCTCAACCGTTGCTAAAATTCCCGCGTGGGATTCTATTATGCGGTTTTTAATTTCATTAACCGAAGCTTCTCTTGGAGATATCGCAACGTCTACCCCCACTTTTTCAAAAAGCGTTGCCGTAGCTATCTGTCCCACTCTTGTAATTGCTCTTTTAACGCCTAACTGTTTTACAAGCAGAGAACACAAGAGGTTTTTTTCATCGTTATTTGTAACACATACCGCAACGTCACTGTTTCCGATATCTTCCTGCTCCAATAGTTCAAGATTTGTACCGTCACCGTTTAAAACGAGGGTTTTTTTAAGATTTTGCGATAAAAATTCACATCTTTTGTAGTTATTTTCAATGATTTTTATTCTTAATTTTGTGCTTTCAAGGCTTTTAGCCAGCTCGTAACCGACCGAGCCGCCGCCTATAATTGCAACATCTCTTAAGTTGTTTTCTTCAATAAAGAATTGTCCTGCGGTGTTATCAAGCGCATCGGGTGTACCCATAAATATTGCTTTATCACCTACCATAAACTCGCTGTCGCCGTTTGGTATAAAGAGTTCTTCCTCTCTTACAATGCCTACAACGAGTGTTTCCTCGTTAAAAGAGCATTCTTTAAGTTTTTTATTTTTAAGAGTGGAATTTTCTTTTATTCTGTACTCAAGCAACTTGGCGCGTCCGTTTGAAAAGTACTCGACATCCACTGCATCAGGTACTGTTATTATCCTTAAAATTTCATGTGTTAAGAGTCTTTCGGGCCAAATGACGTTGTCAATATAGAGCGCGTAGTTTTTGTTGTGCTCTTCACGTATAGCTCTTAGAGAATCCCTGCATTCTTTCTTTGAAACAAAACAAACAGTCGTAGCGCTTGAGAGTTGTTTTGCCATTAAACAGGCGACAATATTACCTTCGTCTATGTTTGTGCAGGCAATAAAGACATCACAGTTTTTAATGTCTGCTTCATGCAGGATGTTTATATTTGAAGCATCGGCGCAGATTACCGTTAAATCCAGATTGTTAAACTTTTCAAGACTTTTTGCATCGGGGTCAATTACAATGATGTCATGGTCTTCAAAAAACTCTGTGGCTATGATTGAGCCTGTTTCATTTGCGCCGTAAATTATTATTTTCATATGTATAATTATTAGCTAAACATTTTTAATTTCAAGTGTTTAAAAATTTGCGTCAGGGTATTTTTGTAGTAAAATGTCATTATAGAGGTATATTTTAGGGGAGTTCAGATGACAAATCAGACAACCGGTGAACACTATGACGCCAGTAATATTAGAGTTTTAGAAGGACTTGAAGCAGTCAGGGTGCGCCCCGGCATGTATATAGGTTCAACTTCTCAAAGAGGTTTGCACCACTGCATATATGAAATTGTAGATAACTCAATTGATGAAAGCCTTGCAGGCTATTGCGACACTATAAAAGTAACTGTTCATCAGGATAATTCTGTAACCGTTGAAGATAACGGACGTGGTATTCCTGTCGATATTAAGCCTGATAGCGGTAAATCTGCCCTTGAAATTGTACACACGGTACTTCATGCCGGCGGTAAGTTTGGTGACGGCGGATATAAAGTATCAGGCGGTTTGCACGGTGTAGGTGCTTCCGTTGTTAACGCGCTGAGTGAAAAATACGTTGTAGAAGTTTCTCGTCAAGGCTGGGTGTGGAGACAAGAGTATTTAAGGGGTGAACCCTCAACTCATGTTGAAAAAATAAGAGAAACAGACGCCACAGGTACAAAAACAAGATTTTGGCCTGACCCTGAAATATTTACCGAAACAACGGAAATTGACTGTGATGTTATAGCAAATCGTTTCCGTGAAATGGCATTTTTGAACAAAGGTTTAAAAATTATTTTTACCGATAAAAAGGCTGATAAAGAGTACACTTACCACTACGAAGGCGGTATAGCAAGTTATGTTGAACATTTAAACAAAAATAAAACCGCGCTTTTTGAAAAGCCTATTTATATGGAAAAAACGGTTGACGGTATTTATGTTGAAATTGCAATGCAATACACAGACTCGTACACTGAAAATGTTTTAAGCTTTGCAAATAATATCAATACTCATAACGGCGGAACTCACTTAACAGGTTTTAGAAACGGTATTACACGTGTTATAAACGATTACGCAAGAAAAAATAATATCTTAAAAGATAACGAACAAAACCTCGCAGGTGAAGATGTCCGTGAAGGTTTAACCGCCATAGTTTCGGTTAAAATTTCAAACCCTGAGTTTGAAGGTCAGACAAAAGAAAAACTCGGCAACGCTGAAGTCACACCTGCGGTTAATGATGTAATTAGGGACAAATTTCAAGAGTGGCTTGAATTTAACCCTAAACTTGCTAAATTTATCATAGAAAAAACTCTGCAAGCACAACGTGCTCGTGAAGCGGCAAGGAAAGCTCGCGAACTTACAAGGAGAAAAACTGCTCTTGAGAGCTCTTCTCTGCCCGGTAAACTTGCAGACTGCTCTTCTCGTGAACCTGAAAAATGTGAACTGTACATAGTTGAGGGTGATTCTGCGGGCGGCAGTGCTAAGCAAGGCAGAAACAGAATGTTTCAGGCAATTTTGCCTCTTAGGGGTAAAATTCTAAATGTTGAGCGTGCAAGGCTTGATAAGATTTATAATTCAAATGAAATTAAAATCATGATTCAGGCGCTTGGTATAAATATTTCTAAAAACCCTGATGAGGTTGATTGTGAGAAGTTAAGATATCACAAGATTGTTATGATGACAGATGCCGATGTTGACGGCGCTCACATCAGAACTCTTCTTATGACATTTTTCTTCCGTTATGCCCGTCCTTTGATTGAAAACGGCTACCTATACATTGCACAGCCGCCGCTTTATAAAGTAACTACGGGTAAAACTTCAGAGTATTTGTATGATGATAGAGCACTTGATAGAATGGTGCGCGAAAGAGGCACAAAAAATCTGTGCTTATATGACAAGTCAAAGACAAAAAGCGTGTGTGATGATGAGCTTGAAAACCTTATTTACTCTATGTCTACATACTATCGCTCTTTCCATAACCCGATTATCAATCAAATGCCCTCCGTCATTGTCCGCGGTTTAATTCGTTCAAATGTTGAGCCTCAAGACTTTGAAAACGAAGAAAAAATTAAAGAAGTATATCGTTATTTGGCTCACTACATTGAAGACCACGCGCTAAACTACGGTATTGTAGAGGCTAAAGACTATAAAGTTACACTTGGAGCAAATCCTGAAAATAACAGATTTTACTTCAAGGTAGATTTAGGCAATGACCTTGACCCTGTGACAATTACAGCCAATATGATTAAAAGTAATGAGTTTGCGCGCATTAAAAACGCATATCCTAAAATCAGGCAGTTCCTTATTGAAGAGGAAAAGGTTTTGCGTCTTGAAACCCCTGAGGGCGAAGTTGAGATTACATCTTTTGCTCAACTTCAAAAACTCGTTGAAGACAGGGGTCAAAAGGGCTTGCAAATTCAGCGCTTTAAAGGTCTTGGCGAGATGATGCCTCAACAACTTTGGGAAACAACCATGGACCCTGCAAACAGAACACTTCTTAAAGTAAATATTGAAGATGCAATGCTTTGCGATGAGCTCTTTGATGTTTTAATGGGTGATAATGTCGCTCCAAGACGTGATTTTATCGAGCAAAACGCAGTTTATGCAACAAACATTGATACATAAAGTGCTATTCTAAAACTCCCATTTCGGTGAGTTTTTGGCACTTTTCTTCATCATTCATTGCCCTTAAATAAAAGCTCATGGGCATACTGCCTAAAAGCTGAGTATAAAATTCATAACCGTCTCTTGAGAATTTTTTATTATTATTCTTAAGGGCGGTTATGTATTTATCAATAATTGCTATTGTGTTTTCAAATGCTCTGTTTTGTTCTTCGCTTGTTGTCGGAGTACCGTCATATTGGCTCATGTAAGTTTTGAGATATTCTATATTACTTAATGCCCAAAGTGCATTTCCCAAGTCATTTACATATCCTGCTGATGCTTTTTCAAGGTCTATAACATTAATATGTCCTTCTTTATCATCCAGCATAAAATTATTAGGGTTATAATAGTCAAATTTGTATCCTAATTCACCAAGTTCACATAGGTCTTTTACCACTTTGTCATAAGCTTCTTGGGGCATATTGGCAAGTATTTGTATACTTCTTGCGTAGTGGTCTTTTCTTTCTCTTGATTCATAAGGTGTTTCACCTGCCCTAAGTGAACCGTCTTCATGGTAGATGGCGCTTGCAGGGGGATTAGCGTTAGTTATCCCTTGTTGTTTTTTCAAGACTTCTATCATAGGCATTGAATTATTATCGCTGTTAAGTACTGCAATGCATTGTCCAAAGTTGCCTTTAAGCTTTTTGTCTTCAGTATCATATATTTTGTATTCAGATAAGTTTATATTTTCTAAATCTCCTCGACGACTTGAGACTCTTAAAACAAACTCGTCATTTCCATCTATTTTATACACGGAATTAGAAAATCCTTTTCCAAGCAGATTGTCTTGACAAAAAAGCTCTTCGGGGTTACTTTGCATAAAATCATTTTCTTTTGCCCATTTTATAAAACTATTTTCAGACGTGCTTTTTACAAAGCAATCGCACTCCATTGGTTTTAGTGCAGGTTTTTGTGCTTGAAGATTATATTTTGGTGTAATTTGTCCTAAAAAATTAATTCCGCTAATCATTTTCTATCCCTTTCTGTTTTATTTAAGTAAAAACAGTATAAAAATTGACTTTTATATTAAATTTGTAACAAAAAATTAATAAACAAAGTATTGTGATATAATTTTAAAATGGTAGTAAAAATCACAACTGCAACGCTTATAGGGCTTGAGGCGTATAAAATAGACGTTGAGGTAGATATTCTAAATTCTCTTCCTCAAGTTGCAATAATAGGGCTTGGAGATACTGCAATAAGCGAGGCAAAAGAGCGCCTGCGCCTTGCTATTAAAAACTCTTCTTACGATTTTCCTCAGACAAAAGTTGTCATAAACCTTGCCCCTGCCGATTTAAAAAAGGAAGGCACAAGTTATGACCTTGCAATGGCGGTTGGGATTTTGGCTAAAGAAAATATTATAAAAAATATCCCCGATAACACAGCTTTTTTGGGTGAGCTCTCACTTGACGGTTCAATACGCCCTGTTAGCGGTATTTTGCCAATAGTGTGCTCATTAGCTGATTTAGGTATAAAAAAAGTCATTTTGCCTTATCAAAACCTAAAAGAAGCCAGTTTTGTAGAGGGTGTTGAGTCTTTGGGGGCAAAGAATTTAAACGAGCTTGTAAGTTTTTTAAACAACGAGGGCAATTTACATACCCTTTCTCAAAAGGTTGATGATTTTTTATCTGTTGAAGACAATTTTGAGATTGATTTTAAACATGTTAAAGGGCAAAAAAATGCAAAATACGCTCTTGAAATTGCAGCCTCAGGGGCGCACAATGTCCTTATGTGCGGAGTCCCAGGCTCCGGTAAAACCATGCTTTCAAAAGCTTTTGTGTCGATTTTGCCCCCGCTTGAGAAAAGTGAAGCTATAGAGCTTACAAAAATTTACTCTGCTTCAGGTCTGCTTGATTATGATAAACCGCTTATCTCAATGCGTCCGTTTCGCTCTCCTCACCACAGTGCTTCAGCTGTCGGGATAATAGGCGGCGGCACAAAAGTGCGCGCGGGTGAGATAACATTAGCGCACAGGGGAGTGTTATTTTTAGATGAGATGGTAGAGTTCCCCCGTCAGGTGCTTGAAGTTTTAAGGCAGCCTCTTGAGGACGGGTTTGTGACGATTTCTCGCGCGTCAGGAAGTGTAAGGTATCCTGCTAATTTTATTTTGCTTGCCGCTATGAATCCTTGCCCCTGCGGGTTTTTAGGTGATCCGAAGAAACACTGTTCCTGCAGCGATTTTCAAATAAAGCGTTACCGTTCGCGCCTTTCAGGGCCGCTATTAGATAGAATTGACCTTCAAATAGAAGTTGCAAGATTGAGCGAAGATGAACTTATAAATATAAAAGAAGATGCTGAGAGTTCTTATGAAATAAGAAAAAGAGTGATTGCCGCAAGAAAAAATCAAATTGAAAGATACAAAAATGACGGTATTTTAACAAACTCTGAACTGTGCGCAAAGCTTGTTAAAAAGTACTGTAAGATTGATAGCGAGTCAGAAAAAATGCTAAAATTTGCCATATCAAAATTTAACCTCTCGGCAAGAGCCTATGAGAGAATTTTAAAAATTTCACGCACAATAGCCGATATAGAAAACAGTGAAAATATTGGCTCAAGCCATATTGCAAAAGCACTGCAGTTTAGAGGCATTAGCGAAGTATAAACTGCCCGCTTGGCTAAATTGAATTTTATTTTGCTAACAGATATAATTTAGGGGTATTTTATAAGAGGTTAAATATGAAAAATTGGATTATAGTTTTATTAATTTTTGCAATACCTTTGGGCTTATACGCTTATCTTGAGTCAAATGCGCTTGATGCTCGCGCAAAAGAAGAAGTAAGTGTACAAAACGGTAAAGCAAAGGTTATTAAGTTCTACTCTCCTATGTGCTCAGATTGCAAAAAAGTTTCAAAAGAGATGGTGGGTGTAGTAGAGGATTATAAAGACGCCGTTACTTTTGAAGAAGTTAACGTGTCAGAGCAAACTGATAAAAATAAGGCTTTAATTAAAAAATATAAAATAACTCTTGTACCTACGCTTATTTTTGAAACAAAAGACGGAAAGACATTTAAAAAAGTCGAAGGTTTTATTGAAGATGATGAAATTGAGAGCAATATCGTAAACATCAAGTAGGTAAAAAAATGGAAGCTTTTGTTGCTAATTTAACAACGTATATAAAGACGCAGGAATTTTCCTATCTTTTTCTTTTAATTTCATTTTTGGGAGGTGTCATTGCGTCTTTGTCGCCCTGCTCGTTATCTGTTTTACCTATTGTTGTAGGTTATGTTGGCGGATACAGTGAAGAGTCGGGTTTTAAGACGTTTTTACAACTGCTTTCTTTTGTTGTAGGTTTATCTTTTGTACTTACAATAGTCGGTGTCATTTGCGCTCTTGGCGGTAGAGCTTTTGTGTCAATAGGAGGGGCGTATTGGGTAATAATTATAGCGTCTGTTATTTTGCTCTTTGGTTTAAATCTGACAGGGCTTATAGAGTTTAATTTTCCCGTCATAGTAAAGAAAATGCCAAAGGGTGACGCGCATAGTTTATTTATTTACCCTTTTATTTTAGGCTCGCTATTTGCGCTTGCCGCGACACCTTGCTCAACTCCTATTCTTGTCGGCATTATGAGTTTTGCATCTCTTAGCGCAAACCTTGTATATGCTGCTTTTATGCTGTTTATGTTTTCTTTGGGTCAGGGAGTTATTATAGTCCTTGCGGGGGTATTTACTTCGTTTGTTAAAAAAGCCCGTCTGTTTTCAAATGTTTCGGAAATATTTATGAAGATAATGGGCGTTATTCTTGTCATTTGCGCGTTTATTATTTATTTAAGCGTATTTTCTAAGTTTTTGAATAATTAATTTTTTGTTAATAATTCCTCCATG
Organism: uncultured bacterium; assembly: GCA_949285255.1. Lineage (GTDB taxonomy): Bacteria > Cyanobacteriota > Vampirovibrionia > Gastranaerophilales > Gastranaerophilaceae > Galligastranaerophilus. Next base: position 53,276 of record CASDXV010000005.1, read on the forward strand.
CAAAGAAAAAAATTATATGATTTACTCATAAAGTTGAAAAAAGGAGGATAATACCATGACAACAATTAAACCGTTGGCAGACAAAATTGTAATTAAGGTTATCGATGATGTAGAAAAAACATCAGGCGGTATTTTTATACCCGACAGTGCAAAAGAAAAACCCCAAAAAGGTGAAGTAATTGCAGTTGGCCCCGGTAAATTCACCGACAACGGAACAAGAGAGGAAATGGATGTTAAAGTTGCAGATAAAGTTTTATTTGCAAAATATTCAGGTACAGACGTAAAAATCGATGAAGTTGAGTATAAAATTCTCTCTGTAAAAGACGTATTGGCAATTATTGAGTAACTCTGTACAGAGTGAAGTCTTGAGCTTTCGCAAAGAAAGCAAAAGACGAAACTGTTGGTAATTTTAACCGAATGATAATATAAGGAGATATAAAAAATGGCTAAAAAAATAGTATTTGACGCTCAAGCGCGCGAAGCCTTACTAAGAGGTGTAGACGCCGTTGCTGACGCTGTTAAGGTCACACTTGGCCCTAAAGGCAGAAACGTAATTCTTGAAAAGAAATTCGGCGGCCCTCAAATTGTTAATGATGGTGTAACTATTGCAAAAGAAATCGAACTTAAAGACGGTTTAGAAAATGCAGGTGCGCAACTTTTAAAAGATGTTTCTTCAAAAACAAACGATGTAGCAGGTGACGGTACAACAACCGCTTCAGTTCTTGCCCAAGCAATTTATCGTGCAGGATTAAGAAACCTTGCTGCAGGCGCTAACCCTATGGGTATTAAACGCGGTATTACAAAGGCTGTTGAAGAAGCTGTTAAAGAAATTAAAGCTATGTCAAAATCTGTTGACTCTAAAGAAATGAGAGCTCAAGTTGCTTCAATTTCAGCAGGTAATGACAAATTTATCGGTAACTTAATTGCTGATTGTATGGAAGCAGTCGGAACAGACGGTGTTATAACAGTTGAAGAATCAAAAACCTTTGGAACTGATAAGAAAGTCGTTGAAGGTATGCAATTTGACAAAGGTTATATTTCACCTTACTTCATTACAGATGCTGAACGTATGGAAGCAGTTTTAGAAGATGCTTATGTACTTTGCGTAAACAAAAAAATCAACCTTATTGCAGATTTAGTACCTATATTAGAGCAAGTTGCACGTGACGGTAAATCACTTTTAATTATCGCTGAAGATGTTGAAGGTGAAGCTTTAGCTACACTTGTTGTAAACACAATGAGAAAAGTCCTAAGAGCAGTTGCAGTTAAGGCTCCGGGTTTTGGCGACAGAAGAAAAGCAATGCTTGAAGATATCGCTATTTTAACAGGCGGTCAAATGTTCACCGAAGAACTCGGTATCAAGCTTGAAAACGTAACAGTACAACAACTTGGCAGAGCAAGAAGAGTAACAGTTACAAAAGATGAAACTACAATTGTTGTAGGTACTGAAACAAAAGCTGCAGTTGATGAAAGAGTTGCACTTTTGAAAAAACAAATCGAACAATCAGACAGTGAATACGATAAAGAAAAACTTCAAGAAAGAGTTGCTAAATTGTCAGGTGGCGTAGCCGTTATTGAAGTTGGCGCAGCAAGCGAAGTTGAACTTAAAGAGTCTAAACTGAGAATTGAAGATGCGCTGAATGCTACTCGTGCGGCTCAAGAAGAAGGTATCGTCCCCGGTGGCGGTGTTGCTCTTGTTCGTGTTCAACAAGTTCTTGAAAATGTTTTAGAAAACAAAACATTTACATCTGATGATGAAAAAATCGGCTTTAAGATTTTAACATCAGCTCTTGATATACCTTTGACAACAATTGCAAATAACGCAGGAGCTAAGGGTGATGTTGTAGTTGATGCCGTTAAGAAAGAGTCAGGCGCATACGGTTATGATGCTTTGACAAATACTTACGGTGATATGTTTAAAGCAGGTATTGTTGACCCTGCAAAAGTTACAAGGTCAGCTTTGGAAAACGCTGCAAGCGTTGCTTCTATGTTGCTTACAACTGAAGCGGCTGTTGTTGATATTCCTGAAGAAAAAGCACCGGCTATGCCTGATATGTCCGGCATGGGCGGCGGAATGGGAATGATGTAATTTTTGTACGCAGCTTGTGCTGCGTTAAAAATTACGAATGACCCAAAAGTGTGTGAATTTTTGACCCGACATAATTATGTCGGGTCTTTTGTATATTTTTTTTTGAAAAAACTATTGACAAGTTTTTTTTGTTATGATACAATATTAAAAATTTAAAAATTGTGCGGTTAGCTTAATTGACCATAGGTTACTTGTGGCTCACATCGTTCCTTTAGGGGTTCGGCGTGGTCTGTTTGTGTGAAATCGAGGTAAGAGAATGAGAACACAACCAATAAATAGTGCTGAGAAAAAAAACACAAATGTAATCGCTGCCGGTATAGGCGGTGCGGCTGTAGCTGGCGTTGCGACGCGTTTTATACCGCTAACGCATAATGAGCACCTTGATGCTTTTACAAAAACCGTGAGAACCGAGATTAAAAATCACGTAAATGAAGCTAAGGGCAAGGAATTTGACGCTATTGTTCAAGAGTTTTCAAAAAATCAAACCTTTAAAAATGCAGGCGACGCTTTTGTTAAAAGCAAAGATGCTATTTTAAAAGGCGCTGATGATAAAATAGCTGACGCTATAAAAGATTTAGATGATGTTTCTAAAGTGACTTTTAAGACTTGCGCAAAGAGAGTATCAGACGTTGGTCAAATGACAGAAGCAGTTTTAAATCATAATGTTATAAAACAAGCTAAAAAATCAAGGCCCGCTTTATATTTTGCTGCTTTAGCAGGTGCTGCGTCTATGACTATGGCTGTTTTATCTAATGCAATTCACGCTAAAAAAGTTCAAGACCAAACAGTTGCAATTAACTATGATAAAGAAGGCATGATAATTGACGCACCTGACAGTTTAGCGCTTGCGATTATACTTGATGAAACAGTTTAAAATAAGAGTTTAAAAAAATCCCTCTCGTTTGAGAGGGATTTTTGTTTGTGTTTTTTATAAACCCATTAATTTTACTATGTCTTTAATATCGCTTGTTGTTTTTTCAACAGGTGATTTAGCGTATTTAATAGCGCAATCAGGGTCTTTTAGGCCGTTACCTGTTAAGATACAAACAATTTTTGATTTTGGTTTAATTGTATCTTTAAGTTTAATAAGTCCTGCTACAGGAGCGCAGCTTGCAGGTTCAGCCAGTACCCCCTCGGTTGAGGCTAAAAGATTGTAAGCTTCGATTATTTTTTCATCGCTTACCATATCAATTGTGCCTTTTGACTCGTCACGCGCTGCCTCTGCTTGTTTCCAGCTTGCGGGGTTACCGATTCTTATGGCGGTTGCAATAGTTTGAGGGGCATCAATTTTATGTCCTTTAACAATTGCTGCTGAGCCTTCTGCTTGAATACCCATCATTTTTGGCAGTTGTTTAGATTTGCCAAGGTTAAAGAATTCCTTATAACCTTTCCAATAAGCTGTTATGTTGCCTGCATTACCAACGGGAATAAAGTGATAATCAGGTGCATCGCCAAGTGCTTCGACAATTTCAAAAGCACCAGTTTTTTGGCCCTCTATTCTGTATGGGTTAACAGAATTTACAAGGGTTATGGGATAATTTTTTGAAATTTCACGAACGGCGTCAAGTGCGTTATCGAAGTTACCGTTAATTGCTATAACTCTTGCACCGTACATCATAGCTTGCGACAATTTACCAAGTGCAATATACCCGTCAGGTATTAAAACATAAGTCTTAAGCCCTGCCTTTGCACCGTACGCTGCAGCAGCAGCTGAAGTGTTACCTGTAGAAGCGCAAATGATAGCATGAGAGCCTTCTTCTTTTGCTTTTGTGACGGCCATTGTCATACCGCGGTCTTTAAAACTTCCTGTCGGGTTTGAGCCTTCGTATTTAAGGTATATTTCACAGTCAAGCTCAAGTTTGCGAGCAAGATTGTCTGCTTTTATAAGAGGGGTGTTGCCCTCGCATAGTGTAATAATTTCCGTACTGTCGCTTACGGGCAGATACTCTCTGTACTTGTCGATTAATCCGTTGTATCTCATCTACATTACCCTTATTAAATTATTAATTATAATTGAATCTTTTTTAAGCTGTTCTATAGCGTTTTGAATGTCACGTTCGGAGCATTCTTCAGTTATTACAATAATATGTGCTGTGCCGTTTGGCTCTGTGCCTTTTTGTAATACGCTTGAGAGGTTTATTTTATTGTTACCGCAAACAGTTCCTATGACACCTATTGTACCCATGGCATTTTGCGCTGTGATTGAAATATAGTAGCTGTTTTTAGTATCCAATATATCTTTTTGCACTGCTTTTTCTTTGTGGTGGCAGCGAGTCATAGGAAGAATATTTTCGCATTTTCCATACTCTGCTTTTATTGCAAGAATATCACCTACAACAGAGCTTGCAGTCGGGAACTCTCCTGCACCGGGGCCTGTGAACATAACTTGTCCTACAGGGTGCCCCTCAAGCATTACCGCATTTAGTGCGTTATTTATGCCTGATATAATATTTTCTTTTTTAACAAGCATAGGATGAACCCTGACATCAAGCTCATCATCCGAGCTTTGAGCAAGTGCAATGAGTTTAATTTTATAACCCAGTTCATTTGCATATTTAATGTCTTCTGCTGAGATATTTGTAATACCTTCGCGATAGATTTTAGAGATATCAATTCTTTTATGAAATACAATGTTAGCTAATGTCGCTATTTTATACATTGTATCAAAGCCCTCAACATCTCCTGTTGGGTCAGCTTCAGCGTATCCGAGCCCTTGAGCGTCTTTTAGGCACTCTTGATAAGAGATATTTTTCTCTTCCATTTTGGTTAAAATGTAGTTAGTTGTGCCGTTTAGAATACCTGCAACTTTTTTAAATTTATTTCCTTGAAGAGTTGTTTTAATAGGCATAATAATAGGAATACCGCCTGCAACAGCTGCTTCGTATAAAATTGCCACATTGTATTTGTTGGCAAGGTCAAACAACTCTGCCCCGTGCTTTGCAAGAAGTTCTTTGTTAGCGGTTACAATGTGTTTTTTGTTTACAATTGCCGTTTTTAAAAGTTCAAAAGCAGGGTCAACTCCGCCTGCAACTTCAACAACCACATTTATTTCGGGGTCATTTACAATTTTAAAAGGGTCGTCTGTAATTTCTTGAACTTCGACGTCTCTTTTTTTGTTGATGTTTCTAACAGCGGCACTTTTTATTTCAATTTCGGGAAAGTTCTTAAGAGTTTTTACAACTCCCGAACCTACAGTGCCAAGCCCGATTAATCCGATTATCAATTTATTTTCCATAAGAAAATAATACTAAATAAATTTTAAAATGCAAAAATTTTATTTTGGAGGTATTATTTTTATGCAAAGTAATTTAAAAGAGGATTAATCATGTCAGACAAAATAAGAGTTAGGATTGCACCGTCTCCAAGCGGAAATTTGCACATCGGTACGGCAAGAACCGCGTTGTTTAATTTTTTATATGCTAAAAAAACAGGCGGCGAGTTTGTTTTAAGAATTGAAGATACAGACTTAGACAGAAGTTCTGAAGCTTTTAAACAAAATATTTTTGATTCGCTAAAAGCGCTCGGTCTTAACTGGGATGAAGGCCCTGATGTCGGCGGAAACTATGGCCCTTATTGTCAATCTGAAAGGTTTGATATTTATCCTAAATATGCTCAAATGCTTATTGACAAAGGTTATGCGTACGAGTGTTTTTGTACAAATGAAGAACTTGAAGCAGAAAAAGAAGAAGCTATTAAAAATCATAACGCATATGTTTATTCAAGAAAATGCCTTAATTTGACGCAAGAGCAAAAAGATGAACTTCGTGCTAAAGGCATTAAACCCTCTATTCGCTTTAAGGTTGAGCATAAAGAGCTTATTTTTAACGACCTTGTAAAAGGGGAGCTAAAGTTTGATACAAGTTTGATTGGCGACTTTGTAATTATGAAATCTAACGGCACTCCGACTTATAACTTTGCGGTTGTAATTGATGATATGCTGATGAATATTACAGATATCATAAGGGGTGAAGACCATATTTCAAACACTCCTAAACAAATTTTAATCTATGAGGCGCTGGGCGCTAAAGTTCCAAGATTTGGACACTTGGGTATGATACTTGCACCTGATAGAACTAAACTTTCTAAACGCCACGGCGCAACTGCTGTAAGCGACTTTGTAAAACAGGGTTATTTAACAGATGCACTTATTAACTTTGTTGCACTTTTAGGCTGGTCACCATCAGATGGTGTTGAGATAAAAACAGTTGATGAAATAGCGGCTGACTTTAGAATCCATGAAGTTTCAAGTTCAAATTCCGTTTTTGAATACGATAAATTAAACTGGATGAACGGTCAGTATATTAAGAAAATGGAAATACCAAAACTAACAGATATGATTTTGCCGTTTTTGGCTGATTATGATACTTCAAAATATTCAAGAGAAAAGCTTGAAAAAATTGTTGAAATCACTCGCGAACCGCTTACTGTTTTATCTGAAATTAAACACGATGCAAGTTATTTCTTTGAAGAAGATATAAACCTTGATGAAGTAAGAGAGGTTGTGGATAAAGATTCATCAAAAGAGGTTATTAAATATACTATTGATACGCTTAATGATTGGAACTTTGATGATGAGGAAGATATTCATAACAAGCTTGGTGATTTAAGGGCTTACTTTAAAGAAAATAAAGGTCTTAAACCAAAAGACACCATGTGGGCGCTGCGTGCTGCTCTTACAGGCAGAACAAGAGGTGCTGATATGGCGCAAACGGTTTGGATTTTAGGAAAAGATAGAGTAGAAAAACGTCTAAAGGCTGCTCTATAGAGTATAAAATATTTTAAAAAACGCCCTTTAGTAAGGGCGTTTTTTTATGAAATTTGAAACGGACATTTGGAGCATTTAGCCTTTGGGTGAAGCATAAGGTTATCTTCAAGGTCATACATTTTTGCAATTCTTGTTATCAGCCTTTCGCCGCATATAGGACAGTATAGTGCTGCTTTAGAGAATTCCCCGTTAGTTAGTATCTGCTCTTTTATCTCCTCTATTTCTTTGACACTGCCAAGAGTGAAGCTTTCTCCTTTTTCATATCTTTTAATGTCGCATAAGCCAACTTTAAGACCTTTGGAGAGCTTCTGTCTTACCGTAGTTGAAAGAAATGTCTCTATACCTGATTCAATAGAGCCTATTTCACCTAAAGTAAGGTTGCACTTTTTTGCAAGTCCTATTTGTGATAGCCCCAGTTTTTCTCTCTCTGTGCTTACAAACTGAGCCAGAGAGTCATATTGTTTTTGTTCTTTATGCATTTGCTTTTTTTGCTTTTATTTCTTTATCCCATGCAAGAAGTACAGAGGCAAAGAAAATACTTGAGTATGTACCTGCTATGATACCCAATATCATAGCCAAAATAAAGTCTTTGGTTGTTGAGCCGCCGAAAAAATAAAGTGCGCTCAGTGTTAAAAGCGTTGTAAGAGAAGTGTTTAAACTTCTTGCAAGAGTTTGGTTAACGCTTGCGTTAATAATCTCGCCGCTTGTGTATTTTTTAGCCAAAAATCTGTTGTTTTCTCTTATTCTGTCAAATACAACAATAGTGTCGTGAACAGAGAAACCTACAACGGTTAAAATTGCAGTAATAAATAAGCTATCTACCTGAACATTGTATAAAATTCCAAGTATTGCAAATACGCCCACAACAAAAAGAGCGTCGTGGAAAAGGGCTGCAAGAGCAATTATTGCGTAGTCTGCCTGAAATCTGAATGAAATATAAATAACAATTCCTAAAAATGCAAGCAAAAGCGCTGCAAGAGAGTTTTTAAGAAGTTCTTTACCTAAAGTAGGCCCGACTGATGTTGTTGAAATAAGCTGGGGCGCTTGAGTGTTTTGGGCAAGAACCATAGTGATTTTATCTATTTGGTTGTTATTTTTTTCACCCATAAAACGAGTTTTTATGGAGATTATGTTTTTTATGTTTTTGTCAGCGCTTGAATTGCTTATATTTTGAATGATAGGGTTGTTTACACCGTTATTTTCAAGCTCTGTTCTTATTTTGCTTATCTGCTCCGGTGTAACCGAGTTATTTACGCCGTATTGCAAAATTGTACCGCCCGTAAAGTCGATACCGAGTTTAACAGGAGAGTGATTTGGTTGAGTAAACATCAGATAAAACATTGCCAAAATACAGGGTATAAGAATTACAATGCTTATTAAAAGGTAGTGCCATCTGTGTTTTACAACATCAATCAGATAACTGCTTTTTATTAAATTGGGATTAGCCATTTTATATTTCTCCTATTATAAAATCTTTATTAATCAAGAACGCCGAATTTTGCTTTTTCTTTCTTTGTTTCGGTCGCACTATAGGCGTCTTGTATGTCTTCTGCTCTAAGACCAAACAGGGCAGGGTGTTTAAGTTCGCCCGTACCGAATACAAGGTGCATGAAGTTCTTTGTAACGGTAATAGCACTGAACATACTGACTAAAACACCTATTGCAAGCGTAAGCGCAAAACCTTTTACAACACCTGTTCCAAGTGCGTATAAGATGGCACAGGTGATAATTGTTGTCATATTTGAGTCAAAAATACTTGTAAAAGCTCTTTCAAAGCCCGAGTTAATCGCTGTAAACAGCGACCTGCCCGACCTTAACTCTTCTTTTGTACGCTCAAATATCAAGATATTAGCGTCAACCGCCATACCTATTGATAGGATAAAACCTGCAATACCTGCAAGAGTGAGTGTTACAGGGATAATCTTAAATATTGCAAAAACTATAATACTGTAGATTAAAAGTGCAATACAAGATATAACGCCGGGGGCTCTGTAGTAAACAATCATAAATATCATAACAAGAGCAAGACCTATTGCACCCGCTACTTTACTTTTTTGAATACTGTCAGCGCCTAAAGTCGGGCCTACGGAGTTTTCTTCGATAATATTTGCTCCGACAGGAAGAGCACCGGCGTTTAGTAGGTCAACCATGTTTTTAACTTCCTGATATTCAAAACCGCCGTCCCCGCCTGTAATTTGAGCATGACCGCCTGTGATTTCTTCATTTACGCGAGGTGCTGATTTAAGTTCGCCGTTAAAGAAAATTGCCATTTGCTGACCTACTAAGTCTCTTGTCAGGTGAGCAAATTTCTTTGCACCTTCTTGATTAAATTCAATTGATACAATCCACTCTCCGCTTCCGGGAGCTGAACCTACAAGTGCTTTTTTAAGGTCTTTACCCGTAAGACCAGTGCTTTCCCAGATTATATCGCCTTCTTGTGTTACTCCTTTAGGGCGTTTAAATTCAAGTTCCGCAGTTTCACCCAAGAATTCTTTTGCCTTTGCGGTGTCTGAGATATTTGGAATTTCAATCATCAATCTTTTATCACCGATTTTTTGAACTGTTGTTTCGCCTACGCCAAGGGCATTGACCCTGTTTTCAATAGCGTATTGAAGTGAGTCCATAATCTCGGGGGTGATTTTTTTAATAGTGCTTGAAGTTTGTGCTTCAAGTGTTAATCTTGAACCGCCAACAAGGTCAAGACCAAGAGTTGTGGGCTTTTTAAAAATTACAATCGTGCAAGTTATTGCTATTAAAACAATCGTCCAAAAAAGAATGATTTTATTTTTCATTTCTCTAATATCCTTATAAGAATTTACATGTAAATTTTAACAAAAAAATAAAAAAGAGCCTAATTAATTTACAAATATAGCCCATTTGGGTATGTTTGTTTGTCATAAAAAAAGCCGCTTAATTTGCGGCGTTTTTCCTCTTTTAAAGTCCAGTAGCATTACTGCCTTTTAAAATCTTTTTTTGTTGTTAATAATCTCTTTCACATTCCTCTTTAATTTCTACGATACAACGACCGTAATACTTGCCACCACTCCTTTCGTAATGCTTGGCTTAATTCCTTTGACACAACTATCAAATACCAAAATAGGCGCATGGGCAATATTAAAAATATTAATTTTTTTTTACAATCAACCATGCCCCCCAAAAACAATAGGGAAAATTAAAATTTACAAACTTAATGAAGAAAAATTTACTTGCAAAGTCCAAAAAAGCATGACTAACAAATGCTATAGAGTTTTTAAATATTTGTTACTTTTATTTTCTTGTCCCTATTTGTGTCTTAGTGTTATTATTAATTATGAGGAGTTATGAGTAAGTTAATCAAATTCATACTGGCTTTGATATTGTTTTTTTGCGCTACGTTTGGTACGCAAGCTGCTCCTGTTATAAAAATCACGGGTCTTGAGTTTGATAATTCGGATAATATGCTGATTATTCAGTCTGTAGGAACAATATTTCCTAAAACCCAGCAAACTCCCGAAGACAATGAAAAAAGCGCAAGAACACCGGAAAATGTCATTACCAAATGTTTTCTGACAAACCCTGATAGAGTTTTTGTCGATATTACAAATGCAGTTTTAGCGGGTAGTGCTAAAACTTATAATCTCAAAAACTCAAAAATCGACACGGTTAAAATATCTCAATTTTCAACCTCTCCAAACACTGTAAGGATTGTTTTTGAATACAATAAAAAATTTAACCCCGAGGATTTTTCAATTTACGCAAACGACAGACAAATAATGATTTTATTGTCAAAAACTTTGCTTAGCAGTGAAAAATATAAAACAATCTACAACAACATGACATCAGGCGAGAGAAAGGCTGATATTTTTGAGGCTGCAACATATTCAAGTGAAACAAAAGAAAAGATAATAAATGTAGCAAACACTGAGCAAATAGAATACGAAACAAAAAAAAACCCTGAAAAAAACACCAAAATGAAAGCAGGGTTTTATATTGACTCCGTTCAATCTCTTAAAAACGGCTTAATGATTAAAGGCAGTGGTCTTATATCTCTTAAAAGCTCTTTTGTATTGGAAAACCCGCTTCGTGTGGTTTATGACCTGGAAAATACAAATGTTGCCCAAAACCTGAGAAATAAGACCTACACTATGCCGCAGGCAAGTGCTCTTGTAGTGGACGGTAATGTAGCGCAGAGAGAAATTTTAAGAATAGGACAAAATACCCAAAGTACAGCCAGACTTGTTCTGCAGGGAAATGAAGCAAAAAACTACAGAGTGGTTATTTCTCCTGATTTACAGGGGCTTTTTATTGCAAAAAGAACCGATGTCCTAAATGCAAAGCTTACAGAAACTACAAGTTCTGTTTTATCTTACAGTGCAAAAAACGCAGGGGAGAACTTAGATGTTGTAAATATTTCTTTTACAAACCCTATAGCGCTTAGTATGTTTGAAGAAAATTCAAAATTTTATGTTGATTTGCAAAATGTGGCAGATTTTAATGAAGAAGAGCTAAAAAAACTCCACGCAAACCCTGACTACAGCGGTATTACCGCACAAAAAATCGCACTTGAAAAATCAAGAATAATTTTTCACCTTAAGGATTCAACCGCCATAAATGCGCAAATTTCTCCCAATGCTAAAGAACTTAGATTATACTTTAAAAAACGTGTAAAAGTCCAGCCAAAAGAGCCGCAAGTTGTTGTCCAACCTGTTAAAAAAGAAGAAAAAGAAGTTGAAAAGCAGCGCCCCTCAACCATTAAACAAATGTATAGCGTTGTAATTGACCCCGGCCATGGCGGTGCTGATGTTGGTGCTACAAGAGAGGGAATTTATGAAAAAGATATAACTCTTGAAGTATCGAAAATGCTTGAAGAAAACCTCAAAAAAATGGGTGTTTATACCCATATGACGCGCGATAGGGATAAAACAGTAGAGCTTAGCGAGAGAAGTGATTTTTCAAATTCAATAAGCCCCGATGTTTTTATAAGCGTGCATGTGAATTCTTCCGTTAAAGAGGATATAATAGGAGTGGAAACACACTGGTATCACCCCGTGAGCCTTGATTTTGCAAAGAAAGTTCATTCAAAAATTGCAAGCTCAAGAAATATCTCTAAATGGGACACGCGTGACCGTGGTTTGTTTCAGTCAAAATTTTATGTTATAAATCATACAACAGCACCTGCCATTTTGGTAGAAATAGGATTTATCTCAAATCCCGCCGAGAGAAAAGAACTCATCACCAAGAAAAGGCAGGAAGAAATTGCAAAATCACTTGCTGATGGAATAATGGAGTATTTAAAATCTCAAAAATGACTTACAGTGACACAATAGGGGTAATGGACTCGGGCGTTGGCGGTCTTACGATATTAAAAGAACTTGTTCAGGTTCTTCCCTCCTCAAAGTTTATATATTTTGGCGACACGGCAAATCTGCCCTACGGTTGCAGGTCAAAAGAGGAGATATTGTTTTTTAACAAAAATATTTTAAATTTCTTTTTAACCCTTGGTGTAAAAGATGTGGTAATAGCTTGCAACACTACATCTGCGCTGACTTATGAGGACTTGGAAAAAGAATTTAGCCCCAAGGGTTTAAGAATTTTCCCTCTTATTCAAAGTATAGCGCATGATGCGGCAGAGGGGCTTAAAAGCGGGGATTGCATATGTGTTTTATCTACCGCTGCAACTGCTAAGAGCGGCAAGTATGCAAGTGAAATCAAAAAAGTAAACCCTGATTTAAAAGTTGTTGAAATACCCTGTCCGGGGTTTACTGAAATTGTTGAAAACAGACTCTACGGGGCTAAAGAAAGCTATATTGCAATAGAGGATAGAATGAAAATTGCTCTTGAAAACAAGGCAAAAAGAATAATACTTGGCTGCACGCACTACCCTTATCTTTTAGATTTGTTATCTGAATTTGCACCAAGGGAAATATTTTTTAACCCCTCAAAATCACTTGCAAAAAGTGTTTCTAAGGTAATAAAAAATACCAATGATAAAGGCGATGTTGATTTTTACATTACAAAAGACCCTGACGAGTTTAAAAACAGTGCAAAAATGTTCTTTGAAATTAACAAAGAAGTAAAATGCATTAAAATGCCCGAGTTTAGTCGAGTATAGCGTCTTTCGGTACTACCGTTATGCCACCTTGAGATACGAAAAATCCGCGTCTTATGTCTTCTTCTTTGTTAAAACCGATTTCCGTATATGGCGGTATTATGACGTTTTTATCAATTATAGCGCGGTTAATGTGTACATGACGCCCTACATTTACGTTTTCAAGCAGTATTGAATTAGATATGTTAGAAAAACTGTTTATTTTAACTTTTGGTGAAAGTATACAACGAGAAAGCGAGCCCCCGCTAATGATACAGCCTTCTGACACAAGTGAATTTTTAGCTACACCGACACGTTTGTCCTCATCCCATATGAATTTTGCGGGAGGATAGTTGTAGTTAAAAGTTCTAAGAGGCCAATCTCTTGAGTATAGGTTCAGTTCAGGACTGTATTCCAATAAGTCCATGTTAGCCTGCCAGTAACTGTCTATGTTGCCTACATCTCTCCAGTAGCCTTTTTCGGATTCGCTCATACCCGGATAGCTGTTTGAAGCAAAATCGTAGATATATATGGCTTTTCCGCCCCTTAACATATTTGGAATAATATTTTTTCCAAAGTCATGGGAGGAGGCTTCATCGAGTGCATCTTGCTCAAGTTCCCCGATTAATTTTTCAGGTTTAAATACATAGTTCCCCATTGATGCAAGGCATTTTGTCGGGTCGCCGGGGATGTGCTTTGGCGTGTGTTTAGGCTTTTCAACAAAGTTGATTAAGCGCCAAGAGTCATCAACCTCCATAATGCCATATTCGCTTGCAAGCTCTATTGGTATAGGAATGGCCGAAATTGTAAGGTCGGCTTGTTTTTCTATGTGATAGTCAATCATCTGGCGCACATTCATTTTATAAATGTGGTCGCCGCCAAAGACGCAGACGATTTTAAAATTATCATCAAGAATTTGGTTTAAATTCTGATAAATAGCATCAGCCGTACCTTTGTACCAGTTGCCGTCCGTTCTCATTTGTGCAGGAACGCAGTCTACGTACTGCCCTACCGAGGATGATAAGTTCCAACCTCTTGAGATATGTTTATTTAGAGAATCTGATTTGTACTGTGTAAGGACTTTTATTTTGTAAAAGCCAGAGTTTACAAAGTTATTCAGAACAAAGTCGATAATTCTGTATCTGCCGCCAAAAGGTACAGCTGGCTTTGCTCTGTCTCGTGTCAGAGGAAAAAGCCTTTTTCCCTGTCCGCCTGCTAAAATCATCGCTAAAACATGTTCACTAAACATTTTTTACCCCAAATCAGATACACATTTTATTAAAGCATATTTATAAGCTTTTTAAAATACCCCCGTGAGTCGATTTTTGGCACTAAAAAAGCCGCCCGATAGGAGCGGCTTTTAAGAGTTTAAATTTTTCTATACATTAGATTCTGCTTGTCTTTTTGCATAGCATTCTTTGCAATAGATTTCTTTACCCTCTATAGGTTTGAACGGAACTTTTGTTTTTGCTCCGCATTGTGAGCATACGGCATCATGCATTTTTCTTCTGTTTTTTTGTCTGCGTTCTTTTCTGCATTCAGGGCATCTTTTTGGTTTGTTAACCAAACCTTTTTCTGCGTAGAATTCTTGTTCGCCTACGCTAAAGATGAACTCTTTGCCGCAATCTTCGCATTTAAGGGTTTCGTCTTGGTACATTTTGGTCTCCTTTGGTTAGTAAGTTGTTTTCAGACCACAGAGCATAAAAATTTCTTTAAAATCTATTGCTCGCATAGTTGAATATTATAATTGTAGCCTTTTTTTCAGATTTTGCAAGGAAAATATTTAAAAAAACGGGTGCAATTTTATTTACCTGGAGTTGCACCCGAATGATACGAACTTAGTGTAGAAAATTTTCTACGGGGCTTGTGCCCCGTTAAAATTTTCAAACGAGCCTTAGGATGTGAGCCCGTTAGCTCTTCTTGTAGGCGAAGAATGAGCCGT
>CASDXV010000006.1:0-5405 GCA_949285255.1 uncultured bacterium
ATTATGATATTCTTGCTCAGGAGTGTTCAAAGATATTAGAATCGCAAAATTCAGATAATTTGGATGAACTTTTTATCTTAGGAGGCTCATCTGGTGGTGGAAGACCAAAGATTTTGATATCTATTGATAACGAGGATTGGATTATTAAGTTCCCATCATCCTCTGATCCTAAAAATATTGGAGAAAAAGAATATCAATATTCCCTATATGCAAAAAATTGCGGAATAAATATGACTGAAACAAGGCTTTTCCCATCTAAAATTTGTTCAGGATATTTTGGAATAAAAAGGTTTGATCGCAAAAACGGTAAAAAAGTTCATATGGTATCAGCAAGCGGACTATTAGAGACAAGTCACAGGCTTCCTAATCTTGATTACAATATATTGATGAAATTAACACTTGAATTAACAAGAAATTATCAAGATATTGAGCAATTATTCAGATTAATGTGCTTTAATGTAATTGCACACAATAGAGATGACCATTCAAAGAATTTTTCTTTTCTTTTTGATGATACAAAAAAAGAATGGCATTTATCTCCTGCGTATGATTTGACTTACAGTTTTTCATTTAATGGAGAACACGCAACAACCATCAATGGCGAGGGTAAAAATCCAACTGTAGAGGATATTCTAGCCGTGGCAAAAAATATAGGACTCAAGGAAAAATTTGCAAAAGATATTGCATTAAATATTCAAGAAGAATGTTCTAAATTATTTAATTAATCTCATATTTTTGTGCATTTAATCTTTAAACATAAGTTTCTTTATACTTACAACGGCATAAATCCTAAATGAATCTATATACGCCCAAAGTCTTGATTGCTGCAATAATTCATTATATATAAGCTTTTGAGCCATATATCCTGCGATACTTACATCAATACTTTGAGCAAAATTTGCACTATATGCCGCCAACTTTGCCATATAGATATCATTTGTTTCATTTAAATGTTTAATCAACATAAATTGATGCATTTGAGAAAATCTTGAAATAAATGTTGCAACAAGCGATGTTCCGATAGCACCACCTATTGTTTTTATAAAATTTTGCAAACCGCTTGCGTTAGACATCTCCTTTGAATCAACAGTTAAACAAGAAAAAGACACCAGTGGAATCATTGCTATTGTCATTCCAATTCCAAACAGAACATTTGGAATAAATATTGAGGCTTGCGATATTTGCAAATTTATATCACCGAGCATCCAACTGCCCAAGGCTAACAAAAGTATACCCGAGGACGCCAGAAATCTTACATCAACTCTCATTTGCAAGAATTTATTTAAAAACAACCCAATTAAGCACCCTATACCCCTTGGCATCATAGAAAGCCCGCTGGTAAAAGCATCATAACCCATCATAGTCTGCATAAACCGGGGTATCATTGCAAGCGAACCGAGTAAAACAGTATTCATAACCGTTATACATATTGTTCCCATTGTATAATTCCAATTACGCAAAACATTGAACCTTACAAGGGTTTCCTTGCCTTTTATTTGAGAAATAATAAACCCGATAAGCCCTATAACCCAAATAACGGTAAGCCTGCAGATTAAAACAGAGTTAAACCAATCTTCATCATTTGCTTTATCCATCATTATCTCAAATGCAACAGCAAACATAATCAAAAATATCAAACCCCACCAGTCGGTTTTAACATTTTTTGTTTTTGAGCAGACGGCGGGTCAACTATCATTGTTTTAGCCATAGCAACAATAAACATCCCGATTGGAACATTCATAAAAAATATCCAGTGCCAAGAATAATTTTCCGTTATCCAGCCGCCCAAAACAGGCCCAACAATAGGTGCTACAATAACAACCATTCCAAACAAGGTAATCGCCGTTGTTAAATCTTTACCCTTAAAATTCTCCATGACAATAGCCTGCGCTATCGGAATTAAAATACCGCCTCCAAAACCCTGAAAAAATCGCCCGATAATCATAAGCGGCATAGATGTTGAAATTCCGCACAAAAAAGAAGAAAGGGTAAATATAGTAACCATTATCATGAAAATATTTTTTCTGCCGCACAATCTGCATAACCAATCTAACATTGGCACAGTCAGACAGCTTGCAATCAAATAACTTGTTAAAATCCAAATAGACTCCTGAGAGCTTACTGAAAAACTACCTGCAATGTGCGGCAATGCAATGTTTGCTATTGTTTCATCAAGCGCAAACATAAACGCTGCAAACATAGTAGGTGCTAAAATCAACCATTTAGACGCATCATTACTTACAATTGTCTTTTCAGCCATAAAACCACCTGTTGAATATTCAATACCAAATAGTATAATCTGGTGCTATTGAATTTTCAATAGGTTATTAAAACTTTATATTTTTTATTTTTTTTATTTTATCTACCTGTTTAAAAAGCTTCTGGCTTATTTCATCCAGTTCTTTTATTTCCTTTTCACTAAACAATAACATAGCCTCATTAACAAGTATATCTCGTGTTTTAGAGTAAATCTCTTCACCCTCTTTTGTTATGTAGCTCTTAACCGCAATAATCCGTTTTGACTTTGTTTCCTGTTCTCTTTTTATGTATTTATTATTTTCTAATGCAGCTAATAATTTGCTCACATAATTTCTCTGTATTGAAATCTTTCTTGCTAAATCTCCCTGAGTAATACCGGGGTTTAATAAAATTTGCTCCAACAATAAATACTCATTATGACTGATTTTTATCGAGTATTCCTTATGAACAATTCTCATAAACTCTTTTATAACTTTTGCAAAACATTCTGCAGCATAAATCACCGATTCATTGTATGCAGTGTATATCTTGTTCTCTTTCACGCTCATTTATCTATTATCCCTATTTTTAATGCAGAAAAAGCCTCTTGTCTTTTTGAAAAATTCTACAATGTTTTTAGTAAAAATACAATTTTTAAAAATTACAAAATTGCTAAATATATATAAACTAATTTGACATATATTTCAAAATATAATAACTTATGCGTGGCTGACATATATAAGTATACATCTATGGGCAGTCATTTTGCTATTCTGTGCACATATTGTAATTGTAAATTTTTAATACAATTACCTGAAATAAATAACAAAAAATATTATTTACTGTTATTTTACGGTAGAAACAACATTTACATATACGAGGATAAAAAATGATTAGACTTCAGACTGTTGCTATATTACCAAAGACATACGGCGCTTTAAAGATTAATTCTCCAAACTGTCAAAACACAAAAAAAGCACCTATAGGTACAGATTCTTTTGTTAAGCAACAAGACAGTATTTCATTTAGCGGTTTTAGAAAAAATAGAAGCAATAAAATAAAAACGGAAGATAATCTGGCATCTTCGCTTAAGGATGTATCCATAAAGGGTATGCCCTTCCTTTTGGGGCTTGCTACATCTGCAGCTATGGTTAAAATGGGCAAAGAAGCAAAAGAACTCTTATGCGATGAAGATGGTTACAAGGTTAGCGAAAATGGTGTAAAATCAGACCTTGTAAATATTGACGCCAAAGAAGGAATAATAGAATTTGAAGGTACTGGCATTAAAATCGATACCGACAAATGCGATATAGTTGACTGGGAAAACGGTATATTTAAAAACTATGACGGAAGCTTAGATATTGACCTTGGTAACAATAAATTCATAGATATCAAAGCAGGTATTTTGGTTGACCCGAGTGAAAATATTTCCGCAGTGCTGGACGGAGAACAATTTGAAAATATTGCAATACCAACCTTTGGCTCGGGCTACCCTACTTGCCCCTGGGATGACAGATGGGCGACAATTGACCGTCACATGGATACAGAAGAAAAAGAAAACGTGTTTGAAAAAGCCGGTAACTTTATTAAATCCCTATTCGGCGATAATTCTGAACCTGATACTGAAGATATGAGGGATATTTTTGGAAACAAAATTATTGAAGCAACAGATTCAACAGGAGACAGCTATCTTACATACATACCTCAAAAACTTGAGGCTTCACCGGTTTTTGACAAGTTCAAACAACTTGTCGGTAATGATGAAACTGCAATAGAGTTTGCAAATAATATGCACCTGCAATCATATA
The DNA here is from genome assembly GCA_949285255.1 of uncultured bacterium. Lineage (GTDB taxonomy): Bacteria > Cyanobacteriota > Vampirovibrionia > Gastranaerophilales > Gastranaerophilaceae > Galligastranaerophilus. The sequence goes on from CASDXV010000006.1 coordinate 4,047, forward strand.
TCGAAGACAAGTATCCCTCCTTTGGCACAAGAGTTATGGCTTATGAAGGCGGAAGAAATTCATGGGGCGGACAAATGCCCGATATTGAAGAAACATATGACAGCGATATGGTAGATGAAGTTCTCGGTAAAATAGCCGAACATGGCGGGTATTTTCCTGAGCCCGGAAGTCTTGAAGCAATAAATTTTGCAAAATATCAAAATTTAATGATAAAAGAAGGCATTTGGGAAAAACCTTTAATATCGCACAGTGCACTGCTTGATTTAGACGGTGACAATAAATCGGATATAGACTTGGATGACGACGGTATTCCCGATATGGATTTGGATGGTGACGGCATTATTGATATGAGCTCAGAGCACCACTTGGCTTACCTTTGGGAAGCATTCAAAGACTTTTTTGGGGACATTTTTGGAGATTAAATGAAAATACTCAGCACCTCTAAGGTCAATTTTAATCAAACAATCGCTGCCTATAAAAGCACAAACAAAAGCTCACGACATGAGACAGAAATTAACACCCTTTTGAAGTCGGACTTCACAAAAGGCGCTTACCCATACAGTAAAATATCAAACCCTTTTGAAAACTACAGCAGTGCAGAAAAAATTTTCAGAAAAAATCTAAAAGACGGCAAAGGCATCTTTGGCAGCGCTCAAAACTCTGACAAATTAATAAATAATGAAAAAATAAGAAAAAATGTAGTAAAATTCTTCGCAAAATATTCCCAAGAAGAAATTCAAAAACTTGATAGCAAAAAAATTCTTACATTTAATGAAATAAACTATAGAAACGACTTAAAAAATGTCAGAGATTTCTTTAGGGAATACGAATCTCTGCTTGAAGAACAAGAAGGCATAACCATTCCTGAAGTTGCTTTTGCCGGAAGCAAAGAAAAAGACAAGCCTGCCGTATATATGTCATATGAAAGCGAAAAAACCTGCAAAAACATAATCCACGGCTTTTCGGCAGCTTGCGGTCTTGTATCTGCCGCACTTGGCGAAGGTGCAGCAGTCGGAGCAGACACTATTCCTCTAAGAGTTCTACAATTTGCAATGTTTTCTTCGATGGCAACGTATCTAAAAGTGCCGCCAATTGCATCTTTAGAATATTACACAAAAGAAATGTTTGCCGGACAAGCACTTGGAGTAGGCGGCGCAAGACTTATTACTTCTTGGCTTGGACTTGGTGCACACACCGTATCAGGGGCAACCGGAACAACAGTCGTAACAGGCGGAGGAGCAAATGCAGCAATAACAGGCGGAGTTAGGGCGGTTAACAGCTCCTTAAGTATTTTAATAACCGAAAAAATGGGGCGAGGGTATGTTAATCGTGTTAAAGAAAACAGAATGAATCTGCGCG
>CASDXV010000006.1:5434-61845 GCA_949285255.1 uncultured bacterium
CAGAATGAATCTGCGCGACCAGACAATTGAAACGGCAGCTTATTTTGTAGGAAGAGGCATTTTAACATCACAAAATCCTTTTGAAGACATTTCAGGAATTGACTTTAAAGACACTTCTTCACCCGAGCTTATAAAAGAGGCACTGGAGAAAATTCCTCCGGAAACACAAGATGTTATAGCAACAGCACTGGGTACCATTAAGGACTTTGGCGCAAGGGGCACAAGTTTCTTTGTAGTTAATTTTGTATCAAATTTATTCACATCAGACGACAATAGCATGAAAGCATTGAAAAAACGAGCGTTTGAACTCTTTAAACAATCACTGATACAGGCAACAATCTATGAATTGTGCGACCAAACAGTTTCTGCAACCATATCAAAAGAAGCTCAGGAAACTATAAAGGAAATGCAGGAAAATCTCGAAAAATATCCCGAAGTTTATAGGGTATTCATAGAAAAAGAACATGAGTTTTTTGAGCAAATAAATTTAAATACATTAGATAGCGAAGCTTTTACAAAACAATTCAAAAACAGGACATTTGTTTATAACCTGCAAAACTTTTCAATAAGCGCAGTTCAAGAATTTACACATGCCTGGGTAAACAGAAAAAACTCTAAAGCTGCGGCAGAGGCTATTGCAATAAAAAAAGGCAAAGAAAAAGAAATAACAAAGAGTAAAGAAATTGACGACTGCGTAAGCAAAGAAGAAAAAGAACAGATTTCTCAATTAATAAATGAAATGGATTCTTTAGTAACCGCAAAAAGCACTAAAGAAAATGAAAAAGAATTTGGCTACGGCAGGATTGCAGGATATGAAGAGTTAAAAGACGAATTGACAGAAAAATTCATTATGCCTCTTGGCTTAGAAGCGGTCGGTTCATATACAACTCCGCCGCCTGCTATTCTTTTTTACGGGCCTACAGGCGTTGGAAAAACTGCCATTATAAGAGCAATTTCAGAACAAGGCAAATGTTTGATGCCAAAATTTAGAGAACCTGACAACATTGAAGAATTATCAGAAGAACTTAAAAGATTAAGAGAAGATGCCAAAAATTCATCCAGACACACCGTAGTTAAAATAGACGAATTCGACGATTTTGGCTCAGACAAAGAGGCGGCAAAAATTTTTGCCGACTTTATAAAAGATTGCGCAGAAGATAAAATAACTCTTATGCTAACTACAAACGAACCGTTAGACATAGATGCTTCTATTTTAAGACAAACGATTAATATACCGATGTCACCACCAAAAAATGATGATTTAGAAAAGGTAATAAAATTTTATTTTGACAATTTTAGTGATGATGACTGTAAAAAAATAGCTCAAGCCATGGTAAAAAAAGCAAAAGACAATGCATATTCAAACTCACAAATAAGACAGATGTCTTATACTTTATCAGGCAGCAAAGATTCAAAAACTCCCGAAAACATGCTAGAATTAATTCAGTTAACACCTCCAGAGATTCTAAAATCAGATATTGAAAAATTTAAAAAAGAAGAACAAAAGCTTGAGGGATTAAAGTGATATGAAAATATCTCCGCTTACATCAAACAGTCCTGTAAAAAACATTAATTCTCAAAATTCTAAGGAAAAAAGAGGATTTCAAATTGAGCCATGGGATAAGCAAATGTATTTCTTAAGTGCCCTTATAACATCAAGCGCAGGTGTAAAATTTGCAAAAAAGGGCTTTTCTGAGGCAACACCGTTGGGCAAAACCGCAAGGGTTGCGGGCGGAGCATTTATAACTCTTGCTTTAGCTTCGGTACTTACTCTGCTTTGGAAAGTTCTTAAAAACATAAACACGGATAAATAAAGCTTATATTTTTTTCAAGTAATTATCTATATCACACCTGAGAAGATATGCATCTCGTTGTTTACCTTGCATCTCGCATATCATAGCGTTTATTTCCTTATAGCGTATAACATCACCATAGCGCCCTCTTTTAGCAGCATTATCCGCCATTTCACTAAGCCAGCATTTATGAATTTCAAGACGGTTTTGACTCATATTCTTAATATCATTGTCAAGATGTGCTCTCCAGCTTCTTTTTTGCCCGAGCATTAAATTATCAAGGTTCATTTTAAGAGGTATTCTCCTGTGATTGGACAAGAAAGCAGAATCAATACCCCATTGGTTGTCCGCACCAAAAACTATACTCATGGGTTCTTTGTTTTCCGACAAAGAAAATAAAAACGCCTTCATATCACCTATAGCAAAATTTGATACCCGAGCCGGATTTAAAATGTTGGAAAAATCATCTACAAACAGTATTGTCCTTTTGCCTGTCTTTTGATATTTTTCCTGAGCATACTGAAGCTCGGTATTTAATCTGTATAAAGCGTCATCCTCGTCTTTTGGAAGTTTAAATTTAACAACTCTTGCATCAAGTTCACCCTCCAGCCATTGTTCAATTTCTTTCCTTGTCTGAACATCAGAGCTTTCAAGCATTACAGCCGTTGGAATATCTTCTTGTCCGCAAGATATCGGCTCTATAAATTCACTAACAAGTACATCTTTGATTTTTGCACTTAATTCTTCTTTTTTTATTCTTTCATTATCAACTTTCTCGAGCTTTTTAAGGTCAGATTTAATTTTTCGTTCTTGTTCTTTTTTTTCTTGAATTTTTTCATTATTCATATCAAACATAAGAGCACGTATCTCTCTTATTTCAGGCTCAATAATCTTTCTAACCCTATTTTCTTTGGCAGGGTCTATAACAAGGCTCTCTATAACGGCAGGTGTCATAAGAAAAACTATCAAAGCCGCCTTGTAGAGATTTTCAACCATAGGCGAAGGCGGAGGGTAAATTTCTCTGTATCTTTCCTTAAAATACTCTTGCTCCCAGTTTTTTTTGCCCAGATATTTTTCCGCAATAGCTATTTGCTTATCACTGTAATATCCGGATGGATAAGATTTTCCCCTAAAGCTTGTAAAAACATCACCCTTATTATCTTGTTTAAGATGATATCCGACATTACTCGTATTGGTTTTTAAAAAAGATTTATTAAGGAAAACCGGAGCTATTTTCATTTGTTTTCATCCTTTTTATTTTTATTCTTTTTATCAAATGCGATTATAGCAATACCAAGCGCAGCCCCGAGAGCAGCGAACGCAAGAATATAATTTCTCTTGCATTTTCTAAGTGCCTTACCCATATCTTGTCTTAGTTCGAAAATATGGGCATTGACGTGTTTTTCATACAATTCATTATAATCTTTTGTAAGTCTTTCAAATGAACTTTTTGCCATAGCTACAGTTTCAGCTAAATTTTGTTCGCAATTTTTAAATTTCTCAAAAAAATGTCCTGATACTGATTCTTCCGCGAGCCGCCTTGCTTCTTCAATTCTTGGAGTATTTTCGTTTATTATATTTCTTGCAATTTGAATATTTTTCTTTAACAACTGCACATAGGGCATTGAGTCAAAATTATCAGCCAATTCCTTTGCGGCGGATTCAATATATTCTTTATACAGTTTGCTTTTTGCCCTAACGGCAGGTACCGACAACACTGTTCCCAGAGCAGTGCCCAAGAGAGTTGTACCGGTGAACATAAAAGGCTCTTTAGGAAGTTTTGTTTCTTTGATTTTTTCCTCATTAGATACCTTACTTGAAGCATTTGGTATGTTAAACTGTTTAAAGGGGCTGTTTATATTATTAATCATTCTGCGCACCTCCCACTATAAGCTCAACTTCGTTTTTATATTTTTTCAAACTTTCTCTGTCAATTTTTGGAAGTTCTTTTCTTATGCAGTACAACAAATCTTCCTGCGTCACATTATCACAGTGTTTTATACATTCTTTGCATATATCTTCAATTTGAGAATTATTATAAGCCCTATCCGGCAAAACAGAACAGATTTCTTTTGCAAGTTCGCATAAATCTATTTCATCCATATTTACATTCGGGCAATCTTTCAGATAATGTTCAAAAACAAGTGCCGCATTTATTTCATTAGGAGGGTCAATTGCAACCTTTAGAGGCATTCTCTTTGAACTCCTTAATGCTGAAGGAATATCAAGAGGGTTATTTGTTGTAGCAAAAATTGTACAATGATAATCTTGTGAGCAATTCTCCAAAAATCTTTTTAGACCTTGTACGACAGAAGATGCGCTATTCATAAACCTGTCTGCTTCATCAATCAAAATAATTGTCCTGACGCCATTTTCAAGAAAATTTTGCTGCGACATTTTAGCTATTGCCAAAAGGTTATCGTAAAATGTTTTTTCTTTGTCTTTTCTGCTTCTGGCCGTAGGACTCGGCTCTGCTTTTTTAAATTCACAATTTGCACTATGCGCAAAAGCTTTAGCAAAACTTGTTTTCCCATTGCCCGCAGGGCCAAAAAATAATATAGCGTTGGGCATTTCAACATCGTGTCCTGCCATTTCATAAGGGAGCAGATTTATAAATCTTTCCGTCAAAAGAAATTTTTCTTCCTCATAACCCGCTATTGAATCAAAGCCTTTATGAGAATCCTTATTTTGAGACAAAATTTGCGTTTTTTGTCGTACTACTTTAGCCATAAGGAGGGCTTTTTTTACTTTCTGAAGTTCTTGTGCATCTATATTTTTTTGCTTTAACAGTTCATAATTCTCTTTTAAAAGTTCTAAATTTTCATCCTGTATTTCAAGAGCTATCTCTTGAGCCTTAAGAAATCCGCTTATTTTATAATCTTCATCTTGAAGTATTTGTCTTCTTTTTCTTGATTTAAAAAAACCGCCTACCTGAGAAAGCCTTTCTTTGCTTGCTTCTTTTATGCTTGCATAACCCTGTTCAAATCTGCTGACTAAACTATCTGATGCCTTTTTATCATCTTCTCTTAAGAATACATCCTTTATAGCATTATAAGTTTTGTTATGCTGCTTTTTGTCATCATCTATCACTGCACAAAAAGAAACAGACAAAGCCACACCTTTTTTTGCCAAATTATTTCTATTAACTACCTTATAACTGTTTGCAGAATATATTTTCACCGTCAATATCCCGTTAATATGGATATACAAAACAAGTAAAGATATTTTTTTGTCAATACAGTTTATAAATAACTTTAAGTCGCCTATTATTCATCACATAAGTTTAGTTCAATATTCTTTAGTAACTTAAGTGCAAGTTCATTTTCAAGCTTGTACCAGATTATATTACCCTCTCTGTAGCCCTTTATCACTCCACAATTTTTTAAGATATTAAGATGCTGAGAAATAAGTGACTGAGAGACTTTTAGCCTCTCAACCATGGTATTCACGTTGCATTTTCCTTTGTGCATTAATCCGCAGGCAATTTTTAACCTGAGCGGATGGCTTAGTGCTTTAAAAATTTCAGAGTATTCTTGTGCGTTCATATTTACCTCTTGACAATATTAGTATATTATAATATTCTAATATTGTCAACAATATGAGGTGATTTATGAAAACTGTTATAATAGGCGGCGGAGCAGCAGGTGCAAGTTGTGCGGCAAGATTAAGAAGATTGAATGAAAACTGCGAGATATTAATTTTAGAAAAAACAAATGAAATATCTATAGCAAACTGCGGTCTGCCTTATTATGTTTCAGGAGTTATAAACGAAAGGGAAAAAATTCTTGTTTCATCTGTCGAAAAATTTAAAAACTGGTTTAATATAGATGTCAAATTAAACACTGAAGTTGTATCAATAGATAGAGAAAATAAAACCGTACTGACGCAAAACGGAGAAAATATTTCATACGACAAACTCGTTCTTGCGCAAGGCGCTTCACCTATTGTTCCAAACTTTGAAGGAATGGACTCAAGCAAAGTATTCAGTGTCAGAAACCTATCCGATGCGGATAAAATAAAAGATTATATAAAAAACAACAACTCAAAAAAAGCCGTTGTAATAGGCGGCGGGTTTATTGGAGTTGAAATGGCAGAAAACCTCTGTGAAATGGGGCTTGAAACAACTCTTGTAGAGCTTGCGGAGCAGATTTTAGCTCCTGTTGATAGTGAAGTTGCAACTTTTGCACAAAATACAATGAAAGAAAACGGCGTTGAACTGGTACTATCTGATGGCGTAAAAGAATTTAGAGAAAATACAGTAATCCTAAATTCAGGCAAGGAAATAGCTTTTGACATTGTTATTATGGCAATAGGTGTAAAACCTGAAACAAAACTTGCAAAAGACTCGGGACTTGAAGTTCAAAGAGGCATTATCGTAAATGAATTTATGCAGACATCTGACAGCAGTATATACGCAGCAGGTGACAGTGTTGAGATATTAGACTTTGTAACAAATACAAATACCCTAATCCCGCTTGCAGGGCCTGCTAACAGACAGGGAAGAATTATAGCGGATAATATATGCAACATAAAATCAACTTACAAAAAATCCCAAGGTACATCGGTAATAAAGGTTTTTGACCTAACTGTTGCAAGTGTCGGAAACAATGAAAAACAACTGAAACAAAAACAAATCCCCTATTGGAAAACCTACACATTCTCAAGGTCGCATGCCGGCTATTACCCCAATTCAACCCAGATTTTATTTAAGCTCATTTTTGATAACTCAGGTAAAATCCTTGGCGCACAAGCCGTGGGAGATAGCGGAGTTGAAAAAAGAATAGATGTAATTAGCTCAATTATGCGTCTTAACGGCACGGTTCAAGATATGCTTGATAGCGAGCTATGCTACGCACCGCCTTATTCTTCGGCTAAAGACCCTGTTAATATTTTAGGTATGAACGCCGATAATATATTAAGGGGCTTTGTAAAACCTGCCTATATGGAAGACTTAAATGACGCTCTTTTAATCGACGTCAGAGTTCCTGTTTCATATAAAACAAACACAATTAACGGCGCTATAAATATACCCATAGATGAAATAAGAAAAAGAACGGATGAAATTCCAAAAGATAAAAAAGTGGTACTGTTCTGTAACACCGGTTATACAAGCTACTGTGCCTCAAGGATTTTAATTCAAAAAGGCTACAATAATGTCTACTCACTGTGCGGAGGCTTTGAATTATACAAAGAATTAACAAAAACCCTAAGTACTGTGCCAAAAACCGCACTATGTGCAAATGTTGCCTCAAATAGTCAAAAGACCATAATAGATGCAACGGGGCTACAGTGCCCCGGGCCCATTATGAAAGTATCGGATGCAATTAATAAGGCAAAAGACGGTGAAGTATTTGAAATACGCTGCAATGACAAAGGCTTTAAATCTGACATCGGCGCTTGGTGCAGCAGTAGCGGAAACAGCCTTTTAGAGATGAAAAACGAGGGCAGAGAAATTGTAGCTACTATACAAAAAGGAACAGTTCAAAATAAGCAAAATAAGGATAAAAACGCTCAAACCATAGTAGTTTTTTCAAATGATTTAGACAAAGTGCTTGCCTCATTTATCATTGCAAACGGAGCAAAGGCAAGCGGTAAGGATGTAGTTATGTTCTTTACTTTCTGGGGTCTAAATGTCCTTAGAAAACCAAACAAAAAAGTTAAAAAAGGGTTTATAGACAAAATGTTTTCTCTTATGATGCCAAACGGAGCAGATAAACTTACATTGTCTAAAATGAATATGCTCGGCTTTGGCTCAAAACTAATGAAATGGGTAATGAAAAATAAAAACATATCAAATCTAAATGAGCTCATACAAACAGCACAAAAGAGCGGCATTAAGTTTATCGCTTGTAATATGTCTATGGATGTTATGGGTATTAAAGAAGAAGAACTCATCGAAGGCGTTGAAATAGCAGGTGTTGCAAAATACATAGCAGAAAGCAACGGCGCTAATTCAAACTTGTTTATATAGTGTAAAAAGGAGAAAAGCATGAAATCAATCACGACTTTTGACTTGCAGTATGCACACAGATTTTACGGATTTAAGGGCGAAGCCCAATACCTGCATGGACACACGGGGGTGTTGACTATTGAAGTTGAAGACACCATAAACACCGGTGTAAATATGGTATTCCCTTGCAATGAAATTCAAAAAACCGCTTGGGAAGTATTGAAAAATTTTGACCATGCAACAATACTAAGAGAGGACGACCCGCTATTACCTGCAATTTTAGAGGTTTATGAAAAACAAGGCATTAAAAACGGTGCACCGCAAAACACAATGAAAGGCGCAGCCTTTAAAACAGACTTAGCAACAGCATACCCTGATTGCAGACTCGTTGTTACAAAAGAAACAATGACCGTCGAGGGGATGATTAAAATTGTATATGAACTTTTAAAGGACAAATTAAATATTTCAAAAATTACATTTACAAGCGGAGTTAATGCGGCGAGTGAAACTTATGAAGTCAACAGGACGCTTGAGCGCTGCCCTCTGTGCGGTATAGCGCTAAATTCCGATGGGATTTGTCCAAAATGCGGCTATAAAAAACAATAAAATACATATGCCCCCGTTTTTTATCCCAAACGGGGGCATATTAAATAAATTTATTACATTGCAAAACTTATTCTTTTTTGCTAGACTCCCATATCATGAGTTGGATATATTTACTTATTGCAGCAACATTTGAGGTAGGTTGGCCTTTTGGACTAAAAATGGCGTCACTTGGCCAAAACAAAGTCCTTTGGATAATTTTTGCAGTTGTTGCAATGACTTTAAGCGGGGTATTTTTGTTTATAGCACAAAAAAACATCCCTGTAGGAACAGCTTACGCGGTTTGGACAGGCATAGGTGCAGCTTGCACCTTTGCATTAGGTGTTATTGTGTTCCATGATACACTCACTCTAATGCGTGCTTTTGGAGTCTTGCTTATAATAAGTGGTGTAATTTTACTAAAAATAGGACACTAACCTACCTCAAAAAATTCGTCACAAATCTTTTTACCTTACAGAAAAAGCAAGAGTCTTTTTTATGAATTTCTTTAATTGATGTTATCTCATAAGGCTCAGGCTGCGGCGTTCTTTGATATTTTACCTTAGGTAAGCCTAAAAGCATTACATAAACAGGCTTATACCCGGATGGTATTTCAAGCATTTCGCACAACTGCGGGAAAAACTTTAAACATGCCTGCGCAAAACCGCACCAGCAAGTACCAAGACCCAAGTGCTGAGCGTAAAGCTCAATGTAACTAAGCGCTATTATCGGGTCAACATTAGCACAAGGTGCGCTAAGAGGGGATGAAACCACAATCATATGAGGAGCGCCCCTAAAAATTACATCTTCTCCGTTTAAAAAAGCATCCTTATACCTTGAAAACTTATTCATAATAGGGGAAAGCGCCTTATATGACATAGTTTTTACAAGTAAATCGTTAACTTTTTTTCTGATTACATCCATTGCAGATTTTTTCTCGACTATTGAAAAATGCAGCGAGTGGTTATTGCAACCTGTTGGAATGTACGGGAGCATATCTTTTAACTTTTTAAAGGTTTCTTCAGGTATCTCTTCGTCCAAATACTGCCTTACACTTCTTCTTGATTTTATAATATCTAAAATGTCATTATACCCTACGGTACACGAGTCTTGAGGGTTTTTACCATTGAATGAAAGTGCGCCCGTCGGACATATTGAAAAACAATGTTGACAAGAAATACATCTTGTTTCATCATCGATTTTTGGAAAATTTTCACTGTCAAAACTTATGCAGCCGCTGACACAATCACTTACACAGAGCCCGCAGTGAGTGCACTTGCTTTTGTCAATGGTAATAGTTTTCATATTCGCCTCCTATTTACCACATCATTATACATTATTTGTCTAACTGACAAAACCCATTCTTACTTCATCTTTTTTCTTTAGACAATCAAGCGCGCTGTCAAAATCTTCTTGAGTAAGAACAATTTTTTCTACATCTTTAATATCAAATGTACCTTGCTCCATCTTGGCAAATATATCTTCCCTTTTGTATGCAAATTTTCTTGCTTCTTCAACAATAGCTACTATATCCGCCCCGCTTGCATTAACTTTTGAGAGTTTTTTTGCAAACTCTTGGGGTGAAAATTTTTCATCAATTTTTTTATTTTTAGTATAAATGTTAAATATCTCCAGACAACCCTTTTCATCAGGCAAAGGAACATTTATGGTCTTACCGAATCTTCCCGAGCGCACAATAGCTTCATCCAAGAGTTCTTTCTTATTTGTTGCCGCCATAACAAAAATTCTGCAGCCGTCTTTTTCTATATCGCTCATAAGGGTTAAAATCTGATTTACCACTTTATCATCATGTCGGGTAGAATTATCGCCCTCTCTTTTTCTTGCTACAGCGTCAAATTCATCTATAAATATCACACAGGGCTGATTTTCTCTTGCTTCCTCAAAAAGCTTACGCCAGTTAGCTGCAGATTCTCCAATCCACTTTGACTCAAGTTCAAGTCCGTTTAGTTTAATAAAATGCACGCCTGATTCATTTGCTGCAGCCTGTGCTATCATTGACTTTCCGGTACCGGGTTCACCCTCTAAAATAACCCCGTGGTTAACTATTTCAAAGGCTTCAGGGTATTTTATAGGGAAAATAACCGACTCTTTTATTTCTTTTATTGTTTTATCCAAGCCGCCAATGTCAGAAAATTTTATCTTCTCGGATTGTTTTCTTATGCTTTTTGTTCCCATTTTCTCAAGGTTGCTTCTGTTAATTTTATAAACAGCCTCCTGTTCAGAGCGAGAAAAATCATGAATTTGTGTTTTTGATTTTATCAAGTCACCAATTGAAGCGTTTTCGTTTTTTACAACCCTAAAAGAAACTTCTTTGTCATCAAAAACAAAAGTAGATTCGGGAGTAATTTTAAGAGATGCGCCTTTATTCATCCTGAGTCTTTTTTTACCCTCAAGCCGATAAATTGGGGTATCGGAAAGATTTTGCATGTAAAAATCACCAAAATGATTTCTTGCAATTGCAATATTACCGTCAAGATTTTCATCTTCCACAAAAAATATTCTGGATACTATTTCGGGATAAGTTTCAAGATTTTCCAGAAAATCTTTTTTTACACCATCAATATCCTTGCCTACAAGCAAAACATCATCATCTTTCATAAAATTAAGAGCTGTTGAAACTTTATTTTCAAAAGAAAAATATCTGCTATCACAAGCGCCTCTAAAATTTATAAGAGAGCGATTATAATTTTTATCCACAAGTAAATCACTTTTAGTGCCCCTGTGCAAAGGATTTGAACTGTTAAAAGAATTGATTTTACTTATAGGAGTAGTATACAGACTAACTGCTGACAATGATTTTATTTTCAAATTTGCCTCCGGCTGCGAATTAAATTATTTACAATTGTAGTAAATAAGCCCCATAAGTCAATGCTTTTTATCCCAAAACTTAATATTTATTTATACTTTTCTTGCTATAATTTTTCTATGGGAGCAATTGAAGATTTAAAAAATTTAGAAAACAAAGAAAAAGCCCAACACCTTATGAAGTTTTTTAAAACTAAAGAGGGGCAATACGGCTATGGGGATATGTTTTTAGGTATATGCGTTCCCGATAACAGAGTTATTGCAAAAAAATACTACAACAAAATAACTCTTGATTATCTGCAAAATATGCTAAATGACCCCTACCACGAAATTCGCCTCTGTGCGCTCTTGATGATGGTTTTGATATATGAAAAAACAGATAAGAAAAAAGAAATTTTAAACCTTTATGTAAAAAATACTCATCGTATAAACAACTGGGACTTGGTAGATTTAAGTGCACCAAAGATTATCGGGGCAAATTATATTGAAACAAAAAACCCAAAAATAATAAATGAACTTGCAAAAAGCAACCACCTTTGGTCGCAGAGAATAGCGGTTGTATCCCAGCAAAGCGTCATTAAAAGCGGGGATTTCAGTATAATACTTGAGCTTGCGCAAAAATTTCTTGAGCACAAACACGACCTTATGCAAAAAGCTCTGGGGTGGATGTTAAGAGAAGTGGGCAAAAAAGATGAAAAAACTCTTCTTGATTTCCTTGATAAATACCACAAAACTATGCCAAGGACTATGCTAAGGTACTCTATTGAAAGGCTAACCCCGCAGCAAAGAAAGTATTACATGAGCTAAATTATATGGTTAATGTGAAGCAAAATCCCTGCTATTGCACCGTATGCAAGAAAAATAAGCGGGTCTTTTTTTATTTTTAAACTTATTAAAAACAAAATAAAAAGGAGTAAAAAACCTTTTAAATCAACATAGTTTTGAAGATTCAGAAGATTTATACCCGAAAAGTCAGTGTTTCTTATAATGGCATCTTTAAACAATCTAAAGGCAACCGCCCCTAACATAGCAGCAGTTGCAGGTCTTAGAGCATACATTACAGAATCAAGATAGGGGCTGTCTTTAAATTTTTTAAGCATTTTTGAAATTATCACAACCATCAAAAAAGAAGGCAGCATAATTGACATAGTTGCAATTAAAGACCCAGTGATACCTGCTGTTTTAAACCCTGCAAAAGTAGCGACATTTAGCCCCACAGGCCCCGGTGTAATGCTTGAAATTGCAAGCATTCTGGATAGTTCAAGCGGGCTGAACCACCCGTAAACTTCTGACATATGGTACAAAAACGGCAATGTCGCATACCCTCCGCCAAGAGAGAAAAAGCCTATTTTTGCAAATTCCATACATAAAAGGACTAAAATCATTCTTTTATCCTCCTTATATAAAGAACTCTAAAAGCACCAAAAAGGGCCGAAAGAATGATTATAATAACAGGCGAAACCCCCATTGCACAAGATATAAAGGCAAATAAAAATATAAGAAAAGTTGCTTTATCAACAATAGAGACTCCCCACACCTCTTTTACGGTTAAAAAAATCAGTATGATTATTGATATATTTACGCCCCAAAAAATATCATTCATAATGACTGATTTTGCTATTATCCCCAAAAAAGACGCAAGTAAAAGAATTGATACAAAAGGAGCTAAAGTTAAGCCCAAAAGTGCGCACATAGCGCCGGTTTTACCTCTTAACTTGTAGCCCAAAAACATTATGGTATTTGGCGCTATAATCCCCGGTACACACTGACCCATTGCATAAAAATCAACAACTTCTTCCTTTGTAAACCAGTTTCTTTTTTCACAAAACTCATTAATCAAAAGCGGCACAATAACATACCCGCCGCCCAAAAGCAGCGCGCCTATTTTGACACATATTATAAAAAGCTCCGTTAGTCTTACTTTCATATCTTAATTTTAGCGCAAAAATATTTTATCGTGCTTGACTTTTATGTACAATCGTACATAATTATATTATGAAAAATTTAACCTTAAAACAACAAAACTTCTTTGAGCTTTTGACACAAACGTACGGAAAAGACGCACTGCCAAGTTTAGAGACCATAAGAGAAAACCTCGGCTACAAGTCAAAAAATTCAATCGCTCAGTACCTAAAAACCCTAAAAGGGCTGTCTTTGCTTAAAGAACGCTCGGGAAGATTATATATTAAAACCCCCGCAGGCGCTCCCCTGCTTGCTACAAAAGTACGCGCAGGCTTTGCCAATGCGCTTGATGATATTGTAGATAAAAGAATTTCTTTTGATGAAATATTGCAGCTTGATAATCCAAGTGTCTTTGTTTTCAAGGTTTCAGGAGATTCTATGGTAGAACTTGGAATATTTGAGGGCGATTATGTAAGCATTAAAAAGACCTCCGATGCGCAGGACGGGGATATAGTGCTCGCTAGCATTGACGGCTCTTTTACGCTTAAAACCTATCGCAAAAAAGGTCAGAAAATCTGGCTTGAAGCGGCAAATCCTCAATACGGAAATATTTATCCCAAAAATTCTCTCACGATATTTGGCGTTGCAACAGGTATAACAAGGAGGTTCTAGTGCCAAAATACAATGTAATAGCCCTTGTTGACTGCAATAACTTTTTTGCCTCCTGCGAAATTCTCTTTCGCCCCGAGCTTAAAGGCAAGCCCGTGTGCGTATTATCCAATAACGACGGCTGCATTGTCGCACGCTCAAATGAGGCAAAAGCGCTTGGTATAAAAATGGGTATGCCTTATTTTATGGCAAAAAAGCAATTTAAAAATGTCACTTACCTGTCAGGAAACCACGCGCGCTACAATGAAATTTCAAAAAGAGTGATGACAAAGCTTTATAACTACACGCCAACGGTTGAAGTTTATTCAATTGATGAGGCTTTTCTTGACCTTGGCGGCACGCGAAGGCTGCATCGGTGCTCTTACGAAGAAATAATCGAAAAAATAAGAAAAGACATAAAAGAAGACATAGGAATAGATGTTTCTATAGGTTTATCTTACTCAAAAACTCTTGCAAAACTTGCCTGCGAAAAGGCAAAAGAATTGAACAAAAAAGACCCCTTGATAGGAACGTATAAAATAGGCTACAGAGAAATTAAAGAAGAGCTAAAAAACACTTCAATAGAAGATATCTGGGGCGTTGGCGCAAACACGGCAGCACTTTTAAGAAAGCACTACATCTCAAGCGCCTACAGTTTTACCTCACAAAATGACGCTTGGATTAAGCGTGTAATGGGCAAAGTCGGGCTGGATTTAAAATATGAACTCCTGGGCGAGTGCACAAGCCCTGTTAATCCAAACGAAACACTTCCAAAAAGCATACAAAAAACCGCTTCTTTTGCTAATTTTACATCGGATAAAAACTACATAATAAACGCCCTAAACTACCACTGCCACAGGGTTTGCAAGAAACTCAGATTTCACTCGCTTACATCAGGTGTAATAAGCATTATGCTAAGAACAAAAGATTTTTACATACTAAGTGCAAAAGTTTCTCTTGAAACGCCCACAAACTCCGAGTTTGAATTTAATTTAAAAATAAAAGAAATGCTTGATGAAATATACAATCCAAATATCATCTACCGCTCCTGCGGTGTAACCGCACTAAAATTAAGCTCACAAGACTCCTGCCAGCTGTCTGTCTTTAACTCTCAAAGACTTGAAAAAAATCAGAAACTCTCCGATGTTTGGGATAAAATTGAGGAAAAATTCGGACGCTCAAAAATTCACCTTGGGACAAATGGGCTTGGTTAACAAAATTTTACATTAAGTATTGAAGTTATAACATGTTTTAGTTAATATTGTTACACCACCGATATTTAACGTTAGATAGAAAAAGCCAAAAGGATTAAAAATGACAATTAATTTAAAAAACAAGCAGGAATTAATTAAAAAATTCGGCGCAAACGAAAAAGACAGCGGAAGCGTTGAAGTACAAGTAGCAATGCTTTCTCAAAAGATTGCCGAATTAACAGAACACTTAAAAATAAACGCTAAAGACTTCCAAGCAAAACGCGGTCTTTTGATGATGGTAGGTAGAAGAAAAAGAATGCTTACTTACATTAAAAAATCTGATATCGAAAAATACAGAAAACTTATCAAAGAACTTAATATCAGAGGTTAATCTTTTAAACCATATTCAAAAACAAGTCGCACCAAGCGGCTTGTTTTGTTTTATGCTATAATTTCCCTATGAGAATATTTTTAATCGGAAAATCAGCAGCAACTTACGCCCTTGCGGATTACTTCAGCGAAAATAAAGACAATATTGTGTTTTCTACCCTTGATGATACCTCAGCCGAGTTTGTTGATATTGCACCAATTAACACTCAAGAGCTTAAAGAATTTGCTCTGGCTAATGAAATGTCTCTTACGATTTTATGCGACAGTGAAACTATTACAAGCGATATTCAAAAAGAATTTACTCAATCGGGTCTAAGTGTCTTTGCGCCCGAGGGCGAGTGTTTAAAGTTTATTGAATCTAAAATCTGGGCAAAAAAATTCATCTACAGAAACAAAATCCCGACTCCAAGGTTTCAATTTTTTGAAAAACCGCAGGCAGCAATTGATTATATAAGACAAAATAAATTCCCTGTTGTCATTAAGCCTGATTCTCACAGTATAATAGGCACAAGAATTTGTGAAACATTCAAAAGTGCAAAAGAAGCGGTTGAAGAGTTCTTTAACACAGGCTCAAAAAAAATATTAACGGAAGAATATATCTTTGGTCAGGAGTTTAGCGTTTATGTAATTTGTGACGGCTACAATCCTGTTTTAATAGGGGATTGTGAGACATATCAAAATTCTTTTGCAAAATTTGACTGCGATTTTATTGAAGAAAACGAAAAACAAGAGCTCTTTAAAAACACAATTGTCCCGCTTGTCGGAGCACTTTCAAAAGATATGGGCGAATACACGGGCATTATAGGGTTTGATTTTATAAAGTCAAAAAATAAAATTTATCTTTTGGAGTGCAACTCGTTTTTCAAAGACTTAGACGCCAAAATGATGATTGAGGCAACGGATGAACCCTTGGAAAAGGTTTTTGAAAGTGCAATAGACGGTACTTTATGCAGCAATTTTAAAAAACTGAAAAATAAAGACAGGTATTTTTTAAGTGCACAATTTTATGAAAATTCTCAAAAAGTAAACATCTGTCATAGCGGAAGAACACTAAACGAGGCAAAAAAACACTTAATTGAAGATGGAGCGGATGAAAACGAGCTTATGGAGGCGTTTAAAATATGGAAATACTTGCAATAATCCCTGCCAGAGGCGGCTCTAAAGGTATAAAGAGAAAAAATCTTCGCCCTATTTGCTCAAAACCCCTTGTTGCCTACTCTATTGAAGCGGGGCTAAATTCAAAATACATAACAAGAACTGTTGTATCAACAGAAGATGAAGAAATAGCAGAAGTTTCAAAACAATTTGGCGCACAAGTCATAAAGCGCCCGATGGAACTTGCACAAGATGAGACAAAAACCATCCCTGTAATGTTGCACGTTGCAGAGTATTTAAAAAACAGTGAAAACTACATACCTGACTATGTGGTACTTCTTCAGCC
Source organism: uncultured bacterium (assembly GCA_949285255.1). Lineage (GTDB taxonomy): Bacteria > Cyanobacteriota > Vampirovibrionia > Gastranaerophilales > Gastranaerophilaceae > Galligastranaerophilus. Next base: position 22,160 of record CASDXV010000006.1, read on the forward strand.
CACATGCCCGCTTCGCGATGCAAAATACACAGATGACGCCTTTGATTTTTATTTTGAAAAACAAAAAGAGGGTTACGACAGCTGCTTTAGCGCTTTTGACCTGGGAACAACACATGCTAAGTGGAAAATAGAACACGACGGCAGGGCAACAGGACTTTATGACTATCGAACACGCCCTCGCAGACAAGATACAAGCGAGCATTACAAAATGGTATGCGAAAACGGGGCATTTTATGCGCTTAAGTATGAAACAATGCTTGAAGTTAAAGATTTTATAGGCTACAATCCCGCCGTTTATATAACAAAAAGGGTAGTAGATATTGATACGGAAGAGGATATTTTATGCATAGAAAAACAACTGACGGCAAAAAATTAAACCTCGGGCAAATCATCTGCCTAAAGCTAATATCCCTCTACAGATTTTTTTCAAAATACACGCCATCAACGTGCAGATTTTACCCGACCTGCTCAAAATACACATACCTTGCCATTGAAAAATACGGAGTAATAAAAGGGATTTTCCTTGGCATAAAAAGAATTTTAAAATGTCACCCCTATCACCCCGGCGGATACGACCCGCTGCCTTAGTCAAGAATTTCTACTTCGCCGTTTTCAAGAGTAAAATAAGCTTTTACAATCTTTAGGCTGCCGTTTTCATAAGCTTCTTTTATAACTTTTGACTTTGCAAGCAGCCTGTGTTTTGCAAAGTCACAGTAGTATTTTGCAAGCTCATTAAAACAGTGCGTGCCCATTTGCATTTTAACGCACTGCGCATGATGAATGAGATTTTCAAGCTCATCATTATATAAAGGTGCACCCATAGCGTACTTCATAACGCCGCAATCTTGGTGTCCAAGGATAACAAGAAGTTTGATTTTTAGATGACTTACTCCGTACTCAAGCGTTTCAAGTACATTTGGCCCTATTGTACCGCCTGCACTTCTGGCTACAAAAAGCTCGCCTAAACCTGTATCAAAAATAATCTCCGGTGAAGTTCTTGAATCAGAGCAGCCTAAAACCATAGCATAGGGCTTTTGCCCCTCTGTCAGAGTTTTTTTCATTTCATTAAAGCAGTGATTTTTTACCCGAGGGGTGTTGTTTTTAAAACATCTGTTCCCCTCAAGTAAAATCTCTAAAAGCTCATCAGCGCTATAGTTTTCGCTATCAATTTTTTTCATTATATTTTGTCAAATCCTGTATATTTTCTAAGCACTTCAGGGATAATAATATCTCCCTCGGGTGTTTGGTAATTTTCTACTATAGCGGCAAAAGTTCTACCGACTGCAAGACCCGAGCCGTTAATAGTGTGGACAAATTGAACTTTTCCTGTTTCCTTGTCACGGTAGCGGATATTTGCTCTTCTTGCCTGATAATCACCGTAGTTTGAGCAGCTTGAGATTTCTTTATATGTACCGTATGATGGCATCCAAACTTCTAAATCCCAGCATTTATTAGCAGAAAAACCAATATCAGCACTGCAAAGCGCTTCTCTTCTGTAAGGAAGTTCAAGCAGCTGGAGCATTTTTTCTGCATCTTTTGTTAATTTATCGTGTTCTTCAGGGCTTGTCTGAGGAGTTGTAAGCTTAACAAGTTCAACTTTATTAAACTGGTGCACTCTTATAAGACCTCTTGTATCTTTACCGGCTGAACCCGCTTCACGCCTGAAACAAGGAGTGTACGCGCACATATACATAGGAAGCATATCTTCATTTAATATTTCGCCTGAGTAAATGTTAGTAACTGGAACTTCGGCAGTCGGGATGAGGTATAAGTCCTCATCTACACACTTGTACATATCCTGTTCAAATTTTGGAAGCTGGCCTGTTCCTGTCATTGTAGCGGCATTTGCCATAAACGGAGGCAAAATTTCCTCATATCCTTGTTCTTGCGTGTGTATATCAAGGAAAAAGTTTATTATAGCGCGCTCAAGCTTAGCGCCTTTACCTCTGTATAGGGTAAATCTGCTCTGAGAAAGCTTAACGCCGCGCTCAAAATCAACAATATTTTTTGCTTCGCACAAATCCCAGTGAGCCTTAAATTCAAAGTCAAATTTTCTGGGCTCGCCCCACTTGTAAACTTCAACATTGTCATCTTCTGAAGTGCCGATTGGGGTTGTTTCATCGGGAATGTTCGGGATATTTAAAAGAAGATTTCTTTGTTTTTCATCAAGGCTTGATTGTTTTTCTTCAAGTTCTTTTATTTCATCACCGATTTTTTTCACTTCGGCTTGAATTTCATCAGTATTTTGACCTGCTTTTTTCAGTTCGCCTATTTTTTGAGATTCATTTTTTCTTTTTGCTCTTAGTTCATCAAGTGCAAACTGCATTTTTCTTCTCTCTTCATCTACGGCAAGAACCGCATCAATTGAGAGTTCAGGGTTTCTTCTTTTTAAAAGTTCATTTATTTTTTCAGGATTTTCTCTTATCAGTTTAATATCCAGCATTAAATACCTTCTTTCTCCTTAATTTTATCCAAATATGCTTTTAATTCTTTTATTTGCTTTGGTTTTATCGCCTTAAACTGTCCTTTTTTAAGACCGACCAAGTCAATTGTAGCATGTCTTATTCTCTTTAAGTGAATAACATTGTGCCCTAAAAACTCTATCATTCGCCTTATCTGGCGGTTCATACCCTGATATAGCGTTATTTCAAGCAGGGTTTCGTCTTTTTTTCTTTCAATAATCTCACAATCACAATATGCGATTTTTCCTTTTTCAAGTTCAATACCTGATGCCAGACACTCTAAATCTTCAACCTTTAAAAAAGCGTCAACCGTTACCCTGTAGACTTTTGCAACCTTAATGGAGGGGTGAGTAAGCTCATATACGAGATTTCCGTCATTAGTTAAAATCAAAAGTCCTGATGAGTCCTTATCCAGCCTGCCGACAGGGTTAAGGTGCAACATTTCATCAGGCAGGATATCATAAATTGTTTTTCTGCCTTTTTCATCACTGCTTGTTGTTATGTAACCCGTAGGTTTATAAAAACGATAATACTCAAGCTTCATAGTGCGAAGAGGTTTGTTGTCTATGCTAACTTTATCTTTTGTTCTTATTTCATAACCAAGGAGTTTGACAACTTCACCGTTCACACGCACACGCCCAGCCTCAATAAGCTCATCTGCCTTACGGCGAGAGCAAAATCCGCTTGAAGCTATGTATTTATTTATTCTCATAAACTACCTTAAGATGACGCCCGGGATATTTTTTGTCAGACCTTCTCTTATTTTTGACATTTCTTTGTCGATAATCTCATCGGTGAGGGTTTGATTTTCATCTTGCAGAGTAATTCTGTACGCCATTGATTTTTTGCCTTTTTCAATGTGCTCACCCTGATAGATATCAAACACCTTAGCACCTTTGAAGATGTTTTTGTCCGCGACTTTTTTAATAACTTTTAAAATTGCCTCGTTTGTAACTTCTTCATCAAGCGCAAAAGCAATATCCCTTGTAACAGGCAAAAATACGGGAAGTTTTTTGTATTTAACGGTACTTGGCACAACGGCCTCTAAAATTGCCTCAAGATTAATTTCAAAAACATACAAGTCTTGATTGAATTTCATTTTGTCTTTCAAAATAGGGTGAATTTTACCCACATAACCAAGGTTTGTAAAGTTTTTACCCATAAGAGAGATTTTTGCACTCTGAGCGGGGTGCATAAATTCATTTTTCTTTGCGTCATTTTCATCAAAAGCACTGTAGACAATTCTTTTTGTAAGATTTAGCTCTTCAAAAAGATTTTCTAAAACGCCTTTTAGCGTGTAGAAATCAACGGGTTTTTTATCATTCCACATTTCATTATTTATGCTGCCAAAAATAGCACCGCAGAGCTTTCTTTGTTCACTGACACCTGAATTATCTTCATCTGCTTGAGAATTTACAAAGAAAGTTTTTCCTATTTCATAAAATCTAAAATTCTTCTGTCCGTTATCAAAGTTGCCTTTTATGATATTTAAAAGACTTGGCATAAGAGCTTGTCTTAGGGTTGTATGGTCTTCACTTTGAGGGTTTTTAACTTTAAGAGAAGTTTTATCGTCAAGCTCTTGGAAATATTCCCTATAAAGGTTATCGCCTACAAGAGAAGATGTGACAACTTCATCAAACCCTGAGCCTAAAAATACTTCATTTATCTTTTTAAGAGTTCTGCTCTCAAAGCTTATCTGAGCGCCTTCATCAATTTGAGGAAGCGCAGGAGCGATTTTATCGTAACCGTCAATTCTTGAGACTTCTTCTATAAGGTCAATTTCACGGTAAACATCATTTACTCTGTGGCTTGGAACTCTAAACTTGGCTGCCGCTTCATTTTTACCCAACAACGTAAAACCAAGATTTTCAAGCACTTCTATTGAGCGCTCTTGCGGGATGTCTATTCCCAAAATTCTCTTTATTTCACTGTTTCTAAGTGTGATATCAATCTCAGGCGCATTTGGTGTACCGACTTCAGCCATTGAATCAATTTTAGCGTCAGCGTATTTTTCCATAAGCTGTGCTGCTCTTAAAAGACCGCAGCGTACAAGCTCAGCATCCACTCCGCGCTCAAATCTGGCACTTGCCTCAGAGCGATAACCCACCGAGCGAGCGGATTTTCTGTTTGTATGAGATGTAAAGTTAGCTGCCTCAAGAGCAATATTTTTTGTATTGTCATCAATTTCAGAGTTTAGGCCACCAAAAACACCTGCTATACAAACAGGGGTATCTTTTGTTGATATAACAACACTTTGATTTGTAAGTTTTCTTTCTGTTTCATCAATAGTTACAATGCTTTCTCCCTCATGGGCATATCTTACGCAAAGGTAATTATCAAGTTTATCAAAATCAAAAGCATGCAAGGGTGTACCGTATTCAAGCAGAACATAGTTTGTAATGTCAACTACGTTGTTAATTGCTCTCATACCGCAGGCTTCAATTCTTCTTTGCATAAAAGCGGGCGAGGGCTTGATTTTAATATCTTTTAAAAGTGCGATTGAATAGTATTTGCAAGTTTCATCATCTTTTATTTCAATTTTAAAATCTTGAGTTTTCTTAGGCTCAACACAATCTTTTGGATTAAAGTTCATTTTTCTGTTGAATAAAGCACTTACTTCGCGCGCTATACCTACAACAGACATCTGATCGCCCCTGTTTGCGGTAGGTGCAACGTGGAAAATAATTTCCTCTGACAGGTTCATTATCTTTTCTAAGGGCTCACCAAGAGGGATAGTGTCATAGACACGATTCAGGATAAATATACCGTCCTCTTCCTGCATACCGTCTAAGCCAAGTTCATCGCAAGAGCAGAGCATACCCTGAGATTCAACACCACGAATTACGGCAGGAGTGAGTTCAAAAAGCTCGCCTGTTTTTCTTGAAAAAACTTTTGAACCGACGCTTGCATAGGGAATTATTTGCCCCTCTTCAATATTTTGAGCGCCACAGACAACCTGTTTTGTAGCAAAGCCTGTATCAACAGTTACAAGGTGAAGCTTGTCCGCATTTGGATGATTATCAATTTTTAGGATTTTTGCCGTGATTATGTTTGCAAATTTTGGTTTTTTATATTCAACCTCTTCTACCTCAAGACCGCTCATTGTAAGCTTATGAGCAATTTGTTCGGGCTCAATTCCCGATAAATCTACAAATTCGTTTAACCACTCGTATGAAACCTGCATTTTAAATCCTCTTTTTTAACATTTTTACAGATTTATTTTAGTAAAAACAAAGTTAAAAATAAAGACGCTCTATATCACAATTTCTTTTTCGTTTTTGTATGTAACATACCCCAAAACCCCGCCGGGCGGTTTTTTTAAGTATTTTCTTTTTGTGTAAATAATTGATGCCTTGGTTGAATTTTTCATAGGGGAGTTATCTTTTACAAGTTTTGCCGCAAATTCAAGCACCTTTGGCGTTAAGCGCGGGGAGTCTTTTTTTATTTTTATTAAAACGTGAGATGAGGGGCAATTGTAAGCATGAAGCCATATATCCTCTGCTGAAGCCATTTTTGAAACCAAAAAGTCATTTTGTTTGTTATTTTTTCCCAAAAGAATTTCAAAACCCTCGCACTCATAACTTTTTAGTGAAATTTTTTCCTCTTTTTTAACTTCTTCTTTAATTAATCCGCACATTGCAAGCTCTGAGCGGATTTCATCCAGCTCTTTATAAGTTGAAGAATTTTCTATGTTAAATAAAATCTCCTCATAATAAGCACTTTTTTCCTTTGAATTTATATATTTTTCATACCCGTAGTTATAAGCGCCTTTTGCCTTGGCGTAGAGTTTATAGTAATTTTGAGCATTTTGAGAAGGGCTTAGCGTACTATCCAGAGGAATTTCTATGCCGTCGGGGGCAATAAACTTATCTTCGCCCTCTTTAATCATATAAATATAATTAAAAATACTATCGCCCAAAAGCTTGTAGTTGTTGGCTTTTTTCTCATCGGGGGGATTTTTTAAAATGTTAGAGAGTTTTTTTAATTCTGTTTTTAAAACCTTTTGAAGAGATGACTTTTTCTGTGCAAAAATTTCATCAAACATAATCTTTGCAAAGTAATTATCAATAGCGCAATTAAACTCATCTTCGCCCCACAGTTCAAGCAGCGCGCTTGTGTCATTGAGGCTTATTGTTTCTTGCAGGTTTTTAAAAAGAATTTCAGGGTCGTTATTTTTTTCTAAAATAATCTCGCATAAGGGGTAAGAGAGAAGATAATAGTGCTCGCAGAGAGTTTTTTTAATATCATCAGCGTTTTTTATAACCTCAAAAAAAGCCCCGTAGCTTGTTTTTAAGATATCTGTTTTATACTGTTTTGGGGGGTAAATATAGGGTATGCCGCCTCTAATTTCTCTGATTGAACTTTTTTGAGCAGAAATATTGTGTGCACTGCCAAGGATATTTTTTGAGCGAAAATCATATAGAATGATATTTGAATGTTTGCCCATAATTTCAATAGCAAGGACAATATTTGCAAGCTGGCCTATTTCATCATAAACCTCAAAGTGAAACTCAAGTATCCTTTCATACTCAGGGATTGTAATTTTTTTTATCCTTGCGCCGTCTATGTATTTTCTTAACTGCATACAAAACATAGGAGGGTTTTTTGGTATCTCAAGAGCGCGCATTTGATAAGTTTTTTCATTTAAAAAGCAAATATGAGGATACTTTGGGTTTATATTAATATACAATTTTCGACTCTCACCGCAAGAGCGCAAGTTCAGTATAATCTCACGTCTTGAGGGCTGTTGAACTTTCTGCACCGAAGAGTTAAGCAAAAAATCATAATTCAACCTTATAAAATTTTTCAAACTTAGAGAATCAAAATTGTACATAACAGGAAATATTGTAATATAATTAAAAAGATTATGAAATGCTATTTTTTTGGAACATTTAACCCCATACACAAAGGACACCTTGAAATTGCACGCAAGGTACGCGAGCAGTTTAATTTTGAAAGTGTCATTTTTGTTGTGGCATATGCCCCGCCGCATAAAGTTCCGGACACTACACCCTATGACAGATTAAAAATGGCGCAGCTTGCAGCAGGCAAAAGTAATGTAAGCGATATTGAGTTTTTTCTGCCCATACCAAGCTACAGTTACAACACAATTCTAGAGCTAAAAAAAAAGGATAAAACAAACAAGATAAATTTCATCATGGGTTATGATTCTTTCTTTAAAATTGAAAGCTGGAAAAATCCGCAAATTTTAAAAGAAAATGTTAATTTTATAATCACAAAAAGACACTGCGAGGGCGATTTAGAAAAACCGCTTAAACATTTAAAAGAGCACGGCTGGAATTTTAAAATTGCAGATATTGACTTTATTGATGTATCATCAAATATGATTAGAGAAAAACTCTACAACAACCAAAGCACAGACGGTTTAATAGAGCAAAGAACATGGGAGTATATTTATGAACATGGATTATATAGAAAACAGGCTCAAGGAGTGCCTGAGCGAAGAGAGATTTAAACATACCTTAGGCTGTGCTCACTGCGCTATAGAACTTGCCAAGATGTATGGTTTAGATGAACAAAAAGCTTTTCTTGCTGGACTTTTGCACGATTGTGCCAAGTGCAAACCTAGTGATGAACTTTTAAAAATTATAAAAAAAGAACTAAAAGACGTTGATGAGGGCGAACTTCAAAACTACAAAACCCTCCACGCTCCTGTAGGTGCTTATTTTGCAAAGACAATTTATGGCATAGAAGATAAAGAAATTATTGACGCCATCCGCTGCCATACGATAGGCAAGGTAAATATGAACCTATTTGAGAAAATAATTTTTCTTGCCGACAAGATAGAAAACTACACAAGGGACAAAAATTACTCGGATGAAATTAAAAAAATCCTAACCGAAAACCCCGGAGAAAAAGGGCTTGATATGGCGCTTTTGAGGTGTTTTTCAGAAACAATACACTCACTTGTAAGAAGAGAGCTAAAAATCTGCAAAACAACAATTGATGTATACAATGAGCTTTTAGATAAAGTAAAGAATATATAAAGAGCACAAAATTTTAAATTTTTGTATTACAATTGTAATCAGGCAATTTTTTCATTTTAATTCGGAGAGAAAACTTGAAAAATTCAAGGCTCACAACCTTTATATTTTCAGCGCTTTTTGCGGGCATACTTTTTGGCTGGCTTGCACCCGATTGGGCAGCAAAAATGCAGCCTCTGGCAGATGTTTTCTTAAAAATGGTTAAAATGATTATCGCTCCGCTCATCTTTGCGACACTTGTTGTGGGTATTGCAGGTCATGGGGATGTAAAAAACCTAGGTAAAATAGGTTTAAAAACAATAATATACTTTGAAATTGCAACAACCTTAGCGCTTATTATAGGGCTTGTTATGGCAAATGTCCTAAAACCCGGTGCAGGCTTTAACATAGATTTAAGTACGATTTCTATGGGTGCAGTAAATGAAATGCAAACCATAAAAGTTGACCACTCATTTTCTCATATGCTCTTAGACCTTGTACCTACAAGTATTTTTAAAGCGCTTGCAGAGGGAAGTCTTTTGCAGATTGTTGTTTTTGCTATTTTCTTTTCTCTTGCAATTTGTGCAGTGGGTCAAAAAGCCCGCCCCGTGCTTGATTTTATGCAAAGTACATGTGACATAATGTTTAAATTCACAGAATATGTTATGTACTTTGCGCCAATGGGTATTTTTGGAGCAATTTCAGCTACAATAGGCAAAAACGGCGTAGGCATACTTGTTAATTATGCAAAATTAATAGGGGTAACATACTTATCACTTATAGTTTTTGTACTAATAACCCTTGTTATTGTCTGCAAAATAATAAGAATACCCTTTAGCGGTATAATAAAAGCTATAAAAGACCCTGCGCTGCTTGCTTTTTCAACCGCAAGCTCGGAAGCTGCTCTGCCTAAAGCAATGGATGCAATGGAGAAATTCGGAGTTCCAAAAAACATTGTAAGCTTTGTAATGCCTACAGGATATACTTTTAACCTTGACGGGTCAACGCTTTATCTTACTCTTACAACACTTTTTTGCGCACAGGTTGCAGGTATAGATTTAAGTTTTAACCAGCAGTTGTTGATAATGTTTACTCTAATGCTTACATCAAAAGGTATTGCAGGTGTGCCAAGGGTTTCTCTTGTAGTTTTAACAGGTACTTTGCATACTTTTGGGCTTCCTGTTGAAGGGGTTGCAATACTGCTTGGAATTGACCAAATTCTTGATATGGGAAGAACAACAGTAAACCTTGTAGGTAACTGTGTAGCGACAACTGTTGTTGCAAGGTGGGAAGATGAATTTGATTATAAAAAAATGAATAAATTCCTTGACTCCTTAAAATTTAAAAAACCATCCCTTGTAAATGAAAAAATTCTAGCCGACAAGTCTATTCAGTCAGGTAATTTGGAGTATCAGGAAACTAAATAAAATACAGTTATGAAAGCTGTATTTTTTGATGTTCAATCTTATGAAGAAAACTATCTTCATAACAATATTCCAAACAACTACTCTTATATTTTCGTAAAAGAGCCGCTAAACTCGCACTCTGCCTTGAGTGAAGAAATAAAAGACGCAGAAGTTTTAAGTGTCTTTATAAGTTCTGACTTAAATGAAAATGTGCTCAAAAACTTCCCTAAATTAAAATACATACTCACTCGAAGCGTAGGTTTCAGCCATATTTGCCTTGAATACTGCAAAAAGAATAATATTTATGTCTTTAATACGCCTCATTACGGGGACAACACTGTTGCAGAGTACACTTTTGGCGCGCTTTTATACACCGTAAGACATCTCGGGCGTGCAATTAAAGATGTTAAAGAAGATAAAATCAATATGAACAGATACATAGGCACAGAGCTTTTCTCAAAAACATTAGGTGTAATAGGTGCAGGCTCAATAGGTAAAAACGTACTTGATATAGCACAAGGTTTTAAAATGAAAACACTTGCCTATGACCCCTACAGCAGTGACAACTACTACACATACACAACGCTAGATAATCTTCTTGCAAGTTCTGATGTGATATCAATAAATTCGCCTCTTACAAAAGATAATTACCACCTTATAAACAAAGAAAATATTGCAAAAATGAAGCAGGGGGCAATTATTGTAAATGCTGCACGCGGTGAGATAATTGACACGGAAGCATTATACGAAGCACTTCTTGAAGAAAAAATCTCCTATGTTGCACTTGATGTCATAGAATGTGAAGAAATATTATGCTCGGAAAACAAAAAATGCCAAGGCTTAGAAAATTTAAAAGAAATCTGCCTTGAAAAATATTATCTTAATCAAAAACTTCTTAAACTCCCAAACGTAACTATAACGCCTCATATGGCTTACAACACAAAAGAGGCGGTCGAGAGAATACTTGCTATGACAATTGAAAATCTCATAAGCTGTTTAAATTTTAGCCCTGACTCTGGCGCAAAAAACCTTGTTTTGCTATAATTTTCTTATGGAATTAGCGAAATACATTGAACATACTCTGCTTAAACCGACAGCAACCGCTCAACAAATAACAAAACTTGTTGAAGAAGCGCTTGAATACGGTTTTTTGGGTGTATGCGTAAATCCCGTTTATGTTAAACACGCTAAAAATATAGCAAAAGGCGCAGATTTAAAAATCGTTACCGTTGTTAACTTTCCGCTGGGTTCAAACGCTCTTGATACAACACTTGTGCAGACTCATCAGGCACTATCTGACGGAGCGGATGAAATAGATACGGTAATTAACCTTGGCGCTCTTAAAGAAGGTAACTATAAAAAAGTTACAGATGATATCAGAGCTACAAAAAATATTTGCGAAAATCATAATCTGAAAGTGATACTTGAAACGGATTTATTGACAAATGATGAAATAAAAAAAGCCTGCCTTGCTTGCATTAGCGCAGGTGCAGACTTTGTAAAAACATCAACGGGCTTTGTTAAAAACGGACTCGGCGCAAGGACGGATTTTGTAAGATTAATGGCGCAAACTGTTGAAAAACGCGGCCTTGGCGTCAAAGCAAGCGGCGGCATTACAACAAGATTTCAGGCAAAAGAACTGATTGAAGCAGGCGCAACTCGTCTTGGAACATCAAGCGGCGTTGCGATAGTTTATCCTCAAAGATAAGGAAAGGTTATTAAAATGGAAAAAATTACTATTCGCTCGGATAGAAAAACTGACTACACTTTTTTATACAAAGGTGAAGAAACAGTACTTAAGGCAGGAAGTGTAATAAGTATATCTGACGGCTTAGAGCACGTTGTACTGCCTACCGTTGCGATGAAAATTATGAATAATCTTATTGTTATTAAGGAAGATGTAAAATGAGCAAAGATAAAATATTAATAACCATATCAGGTTTAGATAAAGTGGGAATTGTTGCAGGAATTTCTCAAAGTCTTGCAAAACTTGGCGTGAATATTGAAGACATTAAACAGACAATTATGCAAGACCACTTTGTAATGATGATGTTATGTGACATTTCAAAATCTCAAAACTCTTTTAAAACAATAAAAGAGGAACTCATTAAATCAGGCGAAGAGCTTGGTATGGAAGTATGGGTACAGAGAAAAGAAATTTTTGACAAAATGCATACAATTTAAAAACAGGTAAAAAAAATGGCTGATTTTAACGAAAAAGATATTATAGAAACAATTGAGATGATTAAGGTTCACCACCTTGACATCAGAACCACAACTCTTGCACTTTCTCTTCGCGACTGCATCAGCGAAGATATTAAAGTAGCGGGAGATAAAATTTACAACAAAATTACAAAGTATGCAAAAAACCTTAAAAAATACGCCGACGACCTTGAAAACGAGTTTTCCATACCTATTATAAATAAAAGAATTGCAATTACACCTATCTCAATTATAGGTGAAGCCGCAAAAAACCCTGATTATGTATATCTTGCAAAAGTTCTCGACGCTGCGGCAAATGAAGTAGGGGTGGATTTTATAGGCGGATACTCCGCTCTGGTTGAAAAAGGTTGCACAAAAGGGGATGAGATATTTTTAGAATCAATACCTGAGGCGCTAAAGAGCACAAATAAACTCTGCTCAAGCGTTAATCTTGCAACATCAAAAGCAGGCATTAATATGAAAGGCGTGCTAAAAGTTGCAAATATCATTAAAAAAACGGCTGAATTAACTGCAGACTCTGACGGCCTTGGTGCGGCAAAGTTTGTATGTTTTTGTAACTCCGTATCGGATAACCCCTTTATGGCGGGCGCATATTGCGGCATAAACGAACCTGAGTGTGCACTAAACATAGGTGTTAGCGGTCCGGGGGTTGTAAGGTGGGCAATAGAAAATATGCCAAAAGACGCACCCTTAGGCGATGTAGCCAATATGATTAAAAAAACGGCGTTTAAAATCACAACAACAGGAGAATTAATAGGCAGAGAGCTTGCCTCAAGACTCAATATACCATTTGGCGTTATAGACTTATCACTTGCACCAACACCCGCTAAAGGTGACTCTGTTGCGGGAATTTTCCAAGCTATGGGGCTTGAACAAGCAGGCGCACACGGTACAACGGCAGCCCTTGCGATGTTAAACGACGCGGTTAAAAAAGGCGGCATTATGGCATCAAGCTATGTTGGCGGCTTATCGGGCGCGTTTATTCCCGTATCCGAAGATGCAGGCATGATAGAGGCCGCAAGACAGGGCGTACTTACGATAGATAAACTTGAAGCAATGACAAGTGTCTGCTCTGTTGGGCTTGATATGATAGCAATCCCGGGGGATACACCTGCAAGTACCATTGCAGGCATGATAGCGGATGAAATGGCAATAGGTATGATAAATAAGAAAACTACTGCCGTACGCGTTATTCCGGTACCAAACAAAAAAGAGGGCGAATGGGTTGAATTCGGAGGGCTCTTGGGTGAAGCGCCAATCATGCCTGTAAGCAAACTGGATTCTTCAATCTTTGTAAACAGGAGCGGAAAAATTCCCGCCCCGATACACAGTCTTAATAACTAAAAACCCGCCAAGAGCGGGTTTTTTAAACTTATTTTATAATTACTTTTACCTTTTCTTTTTCGTCTTTATTAGCAACCGTTGAACCGTTTAAAAGTTCAATTGCTTTACTTAGCTGCGGGTCACGTTCTTTTTTAACGTCTTCTTCTGTTAAATCCACCTCATAATCAGGCACAATACCTTTTTTATTTATATCTGTTCCGCTTGGTGTCAGATATTTTTGAATTGTAATGTGCATGGCTGAGCCGCCGGGGAGTCTGTTTATTTCTTGAACAAGACCCTTGCCGAAAGATTTTTTACCCACTATTGTCGCTCTTGAGTTATCCTTGAGTGCACCGCTTAAAATCTCGCTTGCAGAAGCTGAACCGCCGTTTATGATAACAACTATAGGCTGCTGAGTCAGTATCCTCTGTGTTGCTCTTGTTGTATCTTTATAGCCGTCACGGTCAACCGTTGAAACTATTACCTTTGAATCAAGCAGCATATCGGCGATATAAATAGCATTTGTCAAAAGTCCGCCGGGGTTTGAGCGAAGGTCGATAATTAAACCGTCTTTATCACAGTTTTGAATAAGTGCCTGCTCAAACTCGGAAGTTGCATTTTTGCTTATAAAAGAACTTAGTCTTATATAGCCTAAATTATCAGGTATTTTAACAAACTCAGGAGCTTTTGTTGAAACTGATTTTATTTCAATTTTTTCTCTTGTAATTTTATAAGTCTTAGCAGGTTCTTTACCTCTTTTTACAAGAAGCGTTACCTGAGTACCCTCAGGCCCTCTTATCTGCTCTGCAGCAGCGTCAACGGTTATACCTTTTGTGCTTTTTCCGTTAATTTCAAGAATTTCATCCTCAGCCTTCAGACCCGCGCGTTCACCGGGGGTGTCTTCAATTGGAGCAATAACAAGCAACTTGCCTTCACGAACACCTATTTGAACCCCTATGCCTTGCAGAGAACCTTGAATAGACTCATTTTCTTCCTTAAAATCTTTAGGGTTTAAAAACTTTGTATAAACATCGTTTAAACTCTGAACCATGGTCTCTATTGCAATATAGGCATCTTCGTCATCTTTTATGTAATCATCATACTTATGACGCCACCTTGACCAGTCTTGCTCGTTGTTTGTCTGGTCAACAAATTTTGCATTAACAAGCTTCCAAGCTCTGTCGTACAATGACTGCGGAGTTTGTGCAAGGACAGGATTAAAAAACGCACTTACATAAAACAGACCAAACAGTAAAACAAATATAGAAGCTTTTTTAAATAAATCTTTCATATTCTCTCCTCTTTACCTGATATTATAACAAACTATTAATTTATTTCCATAAAATAATTCATAATCCCCTATTAATTATGTATTTTATTTTTAAATCATATAAAGTAGAATTAAACTATGATGAATTCACAGAGAAAATCTTTATTTTTACTCACTTTTGCTTCGGTAATTATATTTTTCATTGTCTATATAATCGGCGTGTCTATTTTTGAGTTGAAATCTTACAATTTCCTTGTCAAAATGACTACTCAAAACGCCAAGGCATCAGATGACATTATGCTCATTGTAATAGATGACAAATCACTCCATGAGCTTGGACGCTGGCCTTGGAAAAGGTCAAGATACGAGCAGATTTTTAACTACATAACAAATCACACCCAAGCAAAACAGATAGGCTATGACGCTATAATCGTTGCACCCGATACAGAGCACCCCGAGGTTGATAAAGAGTTTTTTAATAACATTAAAAATTATAAAAATCTAAGCGCAGGTGTGGGTTTTACTCATTCTCCATTTGAAAAAAATGTCTCAAAAGACACAGTTAAATGGTACGAAGACGAACTCTTTAAGAAAAATGGCATTGTAATAGAAGACAAAAGAAGCAAAAAATTTAAGCAAGAAAGCAGCTACAAAAGCTTTAGCGCCTTTCAAAGAGATTATTTAAAAAACATTCAATCCTTGGGTTCTGTTAACACAAACCTTGATAATGACGGATACATAAGAAAAGTCGACCAGATAATAAACTACAAAGGTAAGCTCTACCCGTCTTTAGGGCTTGTTATGTATTCTAAATACACAGGCATTAAGCACTTTGTACTTACAGATAAATATCTGCTTGCAAAAAATAATACCCACTCTCTTAAAATGCCCGTTACAAATAAATTTGGCATAGCATATTCTAATATTTATTTTTATAAAACCGATGACGGGTTATACTCGCACCAAAAAATCTCCGCATCAGACGTTATAAAATCCCTTGAAGCAATAGAGAGGGGAGAAAAACCCTTACTTGACCCCGATATTTTTAAAGACAAGATAGTTTTTGTAGGTGCAAATGCTCAAGCTCAAGCGCTGCAAGATGTCAAAAGAACGCCTATATCAGATGCGTTTTCGGGCGTAGACATTCAGGCCACAAACCTTGATAATATGATAAATAATGAATTTTACAGAACATCAAGCGAATTATACAATCTGTTAAATGTCATTCTTATATTCATTTTAGCCTTTGTCATTGTCTGCACGCTGCCCATCCCTGTTGCAATTTTATCCTGTGCGTGTTTAATGTTTATGTACCTTATTTTCTCATTTTTCATGTTTACAAATAAGGTAGCCATAAACCTTGTTATGCCTGAGGTATTTATACTTTTTGCAATAGGTTGTGCGTACTCATACAGATATCTTATTGAAGGCAGAAAAAAAGAAAAAATCCAGTCTGCTATGGGTAAATACCTCTCAAAAGACGTCATGAGAAATGTTGTAGATAACATTGATTCAGTTAAACTTGGCGGAAAAAGGGCAAATGTTACCGTGCTTTTTGCAGACATTAGAGGTTTTACTTCAATAAGCGAAAAGCTAAGTGCTGAAGAAGTAACCAAAATTTTAAACGAATACTTTACTGCAATTGTTCCTATTATTGAAAATAATAACGGTATATTGAATAAATTTATGGGTGATGCGGTACTTGCAGTATTTGGAGAACCCATTAAAAACGAACACCACGCGCTTGATGCCATTAAATGCGCTGATGCTATGCTAAAGAAAGTTAAAACCCTTCAGGAAAAATGGCTTGAAGAGGGTAAGCCAAAAATAGAAATAGGCGTAGGCATATCAACGGGCGAAGCTTTTGTTGGTAACATCGGTTCTGAGGAGCGCCTTGAATACACGGTAATTGGTGATACCGTAAATACCGCATCAAGAATTGAAAACTACAACAAAGTATACAGGACAAAGTTTTTAATAAGCCAAGAAACCTTTGAACAGGTTCAAAAACACGTTGATGTTATTAAAATAAGAGAAGTATCCATAAGAGGTAAAGCAAAGAAAATTAACATTTATGAGGTTTTGCGCCTCCTTAATGTATAATCTAAGATATGGAAAAGTATCTCAGCTTTGATGAAATACATAAAAAAATTATTGCCTCCTGTAAACTTGAAATAGAAAACAAATACATTGATACGGTAGGCAAAAAGACTACTTTTTCAAAATTTGTTTTAAGCACTCTTTATACGGTTTTAAAAAAAATAAATAAAACCGAGCGCCACAGGGTAGAAAAACTTATCACACATTTTGAGCAGTATCACATTGACTCACCTCACTCAAGAGCGCAGAGCATAGAGCTTTTAGCCGATACTTTTGCTTATTTTAAAAAATTAATAAAACCTCAACCTCGAATAAAGAAAAAAGAGGACATACCGGAGACAAAAAAACCCTACAGTGATGATATATCTCAAATTGAAGTTCAATTTGTAAAAGGTGTCGGGCCAAAAACAGCGCTGTTATTTAACAAATTGAATATCTACACTGTAAAAGACCTCCTTGAATACTACCCCAAGCGCTATGTAGATTATCAGGGAAGAGTAAAAATATCCAATCTTTCAATAGGCGAACAGGTGACTGTCTTTGCAACAATTAAAAAAGTCAGCGCCTATTTAACCCTTAAAAGGCTCACTGTGCTGAATTTAACTATATCAGACGGCACAGGCGAGATTACTCTTAGCTTCTTTTACAAATTAAAAAACAGAAAAATGCTTGAAAGATACAAAGCTCAATACCCTCAAGGCTCAAGTGTTATAGTTTTTGGAACGGTAAAGAGAGATTCTTACACAAATAAAATCACTATAGATAAGCCTGAAGTTCAGGTTATGACTTGTGATTTTTGTTATGAAGATGATGAGCTTATAAGTTCAGGCAAAGTTGTGCCGATTTATCCGCTTACGGAAAACCTTAACTCAAAAACCCTCTCTAACGCCATAAAAAGCGCTGTTGAAAAGTACTGCCCAAAAATGCCCGACCCTCTGCCGCAGTTTATTAAAGAAAAATACTCACTTATTGACAAAAATGAAGCAGTAAGAAAAATTCACCTGCCAAAGACAAGACAAGAAGTGGAAGAGGCCAGATACAGGCTTGTTTTTGAAGAGTTGTTTACCCTGCAGATGAACTTAGCTCTTGTTAGAGAGGCAAACAGAAAAAATACTTCAATTCAACTGAAAATAAAGCAAGACGGGCTTGTGAGAAAATTCATAGAAAGTCTGCCTTTTGAACTTACAAATGCGCAGAAAAATGCGGTTGATGAAATTATAAATGACCTAAATTCAAAAGAACCGATGCAAAGGCTTCTGCAAGGTGATGTCGGCAGCGGGAAAACTGTTGTAGCCTGCATTATGCTACTATGTGCCATAGAAAACGGCTATCAGGGAGCAATTATGGCGCCTACGGAAATCCTTGCAAGTCAGCACTACAAAAACTTTATCCAGTGGCTGACCCCGCTAAATCTAAGCGTTGGGCTATTTTTAGGTAAACACGGTACAAAAGTAAGAAATGATATGCTGACGTCTTTAAAAAACGGACAAATGCATATTGCAGTCGGCACTCACGCTCTTATTCAAGAGGGGATTGAGTTTTCAAACCTTGGTGCGGTTGTAATAGATGAGCAGCACCGCTTTGGTGTAAAGCAGCGCTCAAAACTTTTAACCAAAGGTGAATTTCCTCAAATGCTCACAATGACAGCTACTCCAATCCCAAGAACCCTTGCCCTTACTATGCATGGGGATTTAGACATTACAACAATCGATGAACTTCCGAAAGGCAGACTGCCTGTAATAACAACTCTTGTCGGCGCTCAGGGCAGAAAAGAGGCTTACAACCTTATTAAAGAGCAGATTAAACTCGGACATCAGGCATACATTGTGTACCCTCTTATAGATGAAAGTGAAACAATAAGTGCTAAAAACGCCACTCAAGAGGCTCAAAAGCTGCAAACGGGCGAATTTAAGGACTATAAAATAGGACTTTTGCATGGAAAATTAAACGCAAAAGAAAAAGAGCAGGTAATGCTTGATTTTAAAGAGAAAAAATATGACATACTTGTTTCTACAACAGTTGTTGAAGTAGGTGTTGATGTACCCAACTCAACGGTTATGATTATAGAAAACGCAGAGCGCTTCGGACTTTCTCAACTGCACCAATTAAGAGGGCGGGTAGGGCGTTCTGACAAACAATCTTACTGCATACTTGTCAGCACATCAGCATCAAAACAGGTAAGAAACAGACTAAAAATAATGACACAGACAAACAACGGCTTTGTTGTAGCTCAAAAAGACCTTGAACTGAGAGGCCCGGGGGAATTTCTCGGCACAAGACAAAGCGGCATACCTGATTTTGGACTTGCTGATATTGTAGGGGACGTAGAAATCCTTGAAAAAGCAAGAGAGTGTGCGCTTGATTTTGTCAAAAACTATGATATTGACGACTTTAAAGGCTTGAGGGAAGAAATTTTAAAACACAACCTCTTTAGAGGCTGATTATTAAAATCACATCAACCGGTCTTGCGATAAACCCGTGTGACGGGGGTTTCATGTACATAAGAGTTTCTGAAACGCTTTTTTTGATTATATTATCAATAGGCTCAGAACCTGACCCCTGAAGGATTTTAATACCTATAACATCACCGTTGCTTGCTATTCTGATACTTAATTTTATAACATTATTTTTTGCAAAGTCACTTGATAAAAGCAGGTCATTTTGCAAATTGAGTTTAATATTTTTACCTACAAGCTGTAAAAATCTTGTGTAGTTACCTTTGTTTGCAATGTTTTCAGGCACTTCCCAAGATATTTTATTTATTGTTGCAACCAAAGGCTCGCCTGTTGTTTGGCTTGCTATTGAATAATCGCTTCCGCTTGTAACCCCGTATACTTCTTGCGGCAGATTGTGGTCAGAGGCAAAATCAGCCTGAGATTGGATATCATAGTTAGATTCTTGAGTGTATGAATCAGCGTCAGAAATAGAAGAGATATTTGAATTTGAGTTTTTAAAGGCAATAAAAATTGACAAAAAGAGAAATAATAAAATACAAAAAGTTGTAATTATCATTTTCTTTTTTCTGCCTCCGATAATAGAAAATATTTTCGAAGGCTCGATTTTATTATTTTTTGCGAAAATGCCATCTATTATACTTTTATATTTTTCATCAGTATATTCACTGTAATCCTCGTCCAAAACCGAAGTATCATAGGTCTTTTTCCCTTTGTCATAATATTTTACAATACCTGAATCTTCATAAGAAGAAGGATAATTTTGGGCAATAGATGAAATATTTCTTACCCCCCTCATAGCACGGTTAAACTCAAGTACATCGGATAATTTCTTTGTACAGGCAGGACAGGTAACTAAATGCTGCAAGAGAAGTTTTTTGTTGCTTGAAGCAAGTTCTTTATCAATAAACCTTAAAAATAAAGAAAGACAATCGAGGTGCTTACCTGATATCGGCTTTGGGGAAGCAGGTTTCTTCAAGTCTTTAATAAGTGTCGCAATGCTTTTTAAATATATTTCATCAACAAGGACAAAATCCCCTTTTGCCTTTAGGAAATCGACATCAGACGCTCTAAAATAGCCTGTGATTTTAGCATCTTTTAATCTTTCGCTCAAATCAACCACTACGTAAAAATCAGGAGGGCAGGAATATTCTTTGTGCGTTTGGGGAATTTTTATCTTATCATCTTTAAATCTTGATATAACATCTATACGGTAGTTATTTATGTAAATATCACTTATTTTAAACTCTTCAAAAAGCTCAGGGATATTATACAAACCCCTTGTAGTGTTAACCTTAAAACCGCATTCGCTAAAATACCGAGCGGCACAACTAATTGCCAAAATATCAACAAGGGCTTTTTTTCGCACCATAGGAGAGGACATACGTGCACTAATCTTTCTTGCGCGATTTGCCAAATTGTCATTTATTTGTATGGTTGAACCACTATACTCTGACATTAAACACTATTCCTCTTCCACTAATAAAATGACACATAAATGTCAACATTTCAACATTTAAACATTAGCTAAACAAAAATTAACATTTCTTAAAAATGTATTCTCCCTTGCTTTTAAAACTCTTTTTGTAATAAAATATGTGCTATGAGTGATTTTTTATTAGAAATATTAGTACAGGAACTTCCTTATAAGTTTATACCCGATGCGCAAAAACAATTAAAAGACGCATTTGAAAAGCTTTTTAGCCAATACGGCATAGAATACAAAACCCTTGATGTTCAAGCGACGCCAAGACGTCTTGCGGTTATGGTTTTTGACCTTACAGATAAACAAAAAGACATTGTAAAAGAAGCCAGAGGGCCTATTTTAAATATAGCTTTAGATAAAAATAAAAACTTCACTCCGGCGGCACTTGGTTTTGCAAAGAAAAACGGTGCTCAGGAGTCTGACCTTTATATTAAAGACAACTACATCTGGGCAAAGGTTGAAATAAAAGGCAAAAGCACAAAAGAAATTTTAAGCGAAAATATTGAAGATATAATCTTTAAAATGCAAGGGGCGCACTTTATGCGCTGGGGTAGCCACGAACAAAAGTTCTCCCGCCCGATTGAAAATATTGTAGCGCTATACAACGGCGATATTTTGCCCCTTAAAGTTCTTGATAAAACATCTGCAAACACAACCTTAGGGCACAGATTCAGCGCAAATAAAGTTGTAAAAATTACAAATGCAAAAACTTATGTTGATGATTTAAGAAAAGCAAATGTTATAGTTAATGTACAAGAGAGAAAAAAAGTTATTGTTGAAAGTGCTAAAAAATGCGCAGATACAATAAATACGGTTATTAACTTTGATAATCTTGATGATTTACTGGAAGAAGTTACATATATTACGGAATACCCGATACCCGTTCTTTGTGACTTTGACAAAAAATACCTTGAAATACCCGACATTGTGACAACAACTGTTATGTCAAAACACCAAAGGTATTTTCCTCTTTGGCAAAAAGACGGAAAATTATCCAATCACTTTATCACTATGGCAAATTTTGTCGGCACGGATAAAGAATCTATGGATAATATCAAGGCAGGTAATCAAAGAGTAGTAAGTGCAAGACTTGAGGATGGTATTTTCTTTTATAAAGAAGATACAAAAACACCTCTTGTTGATAAGGTTGAGGCTCTAAAAGGTATGACTTTCCAAAAAGGCTTAGGTACGCTTTTTGATAAAACTCAACGCATAATTGAACTCTCAAAACAAATCTGCAAACAGTTAAATGTTGAAGATAAAGACGTATTAAGAAGTGCACTTTTAGCAAAAGCGGATTTAAGCACTCAGCTTGTGTTTGAATTTACCGAACTTCAAGGATATATCGGCGAAAACTACGCGCTTAAATCGGGCGAAAAACAAAATGTAGCGCTTGCCGTAAAAGAACACTATTTCCCGCTCAACGCTTACAGTGAAACAGCCTCGGGCATTGAAGGGCAGATAGTTTCTATAGCAGATAAAATCGACACAATTTGCGCCTTATTTATCTCAACACAAGGCAAATTAAAGAAAAAACGTCCCACGGGCTCAAACGACCCTCTTGGCGCAAGACGTGCAGCTATAGGGATTTTAAGAACAGTTATCAATAATTCCTTAAAGCTTAATTTAAAAACTCTTTTTGATAATTCGCTAAATATACTATCAAAGGAATTTAATGTAGAGCTTGAGGCCGAAACCGCCTCTGATGTATACGAATTTGTACTAAACAGACTTTCTATAATGTATGAAAAAGAGTACTCTCAAGACTTAATGAAAGCATGCAGCGTGATTAATCCGCTTGAAAATCTTGATGATTATCTAAAAAGGCTTGATTTTCTCAAAAAAGAAAACGAAAAAGAAACCTTTAAAACACTTTGCGAAGCGGCAAAAAGAGTACTTAGAATTACAAAAGACGCTAAATATAGCGAAGTTAGCGAATCACTTTTTGTACTCGATGAAGAAAAAGAACTCTACGCTTCAATTAAAAAACAAACTCAAAGCGCTGATGACCTTGCTAAATACACACTCTCGCTTTGTGAACTTGTTAAACCAATAAATAATTTCTTTGATAAAGTTCTTGTAATGGACAAAGATGAAAAAATCAAAAACAACAGGATTGCTCTTTTAAACCTTTTAAAAGAAAAATTCTCACTTGTGTGCGATTTTCAATATTTATAGATGAATATACTTTTTGTTACAGACTTATACCCGCTTGAGAGTAACCATAAGGGTATTCCAAAAACTATCGAAAACTTTGCCCTTGCACTAAAGGATTTGGGAAATAGTGTTTTTGTACTTAGAGCCGATTTAGTTTTTAACACTCTTTTAAGGGGCAGAAAAATATACCCCCAAGGAGAATATCTTCATAACGGAATAAAAATCATCAACAAAAACTTTCTTTTACCTAACTATCGTGGTTTAGATTTTCTCAAAAAAGAAAAATTTGATGTAATAATTTCTCATATGCCATCTGGCACACTTTGTGCCACTAAAATAAAAGAAAAATTTAGAAAACCCCACATTGCTATTCTGCACTCAAGCGACATTGAAGTACTTGAAAAATACAAAATTTATTTTTCATCCGCCCTTAAAAAAACGCTAAATGAGGCAGATAGCGTTGGCGCACGCTCGCATTGGATAAAAGAAAAATTTAAAGATAAAGAAGCATTTTTACTACCATCAGGAATAAAAAAAGAAGATGTAATTTCTAAAGATAAAGCAATAGAAAAATTTAAAAACACTAATCCTTTAAAAATAGCCTGCGTATCATCTTTTATAAAAAGAAAAAATGTAGCGGTTTTAATTGACGCCATAAAAAACATAAAAGATATTGATATAGAGCTTAAAATATTTGGCACGGGTAGAGGAGAAAAAAAGCTAAAAAAACGGGCGAGCGGGGCAAAAATATACTTTATGGGGCAGATTGAAAAAAACGAAGTACTTAAAAACCTGAGGGATTCTCACGTTTTTATTCTGCCGTCAATAAAAGAAACCTTTGGTCTGAGTTATCTTGAAGCACTTGCAAGCGGCTGCATTACACTATGCAGCAAATCAAGCGGTATGGACGGCTGGATAAAAGACCAATATAGCGGATTTATTATAGAACCAAATGCAAAAAGTATAGAAGATGCAATAAGAAAAATATATTCACTAAATATAGACGAACTTACCCAAATATCACAAAACGGGATAAATTTAGCACAAGAGCTTGAGTATTACAAATGCGCACAAATTTATCTTGAAAATATTAAAAAAAATCTGTAAATTAAAAATTTTTCATCTATAATTAACTTAAAAGATAAAATAAGGAAACAAACATGCAAGCAAGACGAGCTTCAAGAGAATTGGCACTAATTTTATTTTCACAACTTGAAAAAAATCTTGATATATACAAAGACGATGATTTTGAAAAAATCGTCCTAAAATCAGTAAGAACTCTTATAAGTTCTTCAAAAGAAGAACTGAACATCGCTACAAGCGGGCTTTTAGAACTCAGTGAGTACATTGAAGAGTACGAAAACAATCACCCCGACAACCTTAAACGCCCGATTGACGCTAACAACATCCCTGTTCAAATTCCCCTTACAAGCGATATGGCAGGCAGAATAAAAACAGTTCTCGGCGTTTGTGATAAGGCACTAAACGCACTTGAAATTGCAGAGCTTAGCACGCTGTCACAAAAAGCGGACGTAAAAGACTACATCAACAAAATTGCAATGACTTTCAAAGACAAAAAACAAGACATTGACAATATAATTAAAGAACTGGCTTTTGGCTGGGATATAGACAGATTGTTTAAAATAGATAAAGACATCCTTAGAATTTCAATCATAGAGCTTGTGTTTATGAAAGACGCACCGCACAAGGTTGTAATAGATGAAGCACTTGAACTTGCAAAAAAATACTCAACCGATGACTCACCGTCTTTTATAAACGGTATTCTTGCAAAAGTGGTCGAAAGATATGTTTAATTTCTTTAAAAAAGATGACAAAAATATCATCTCAAGCGGTTTTGAAGCGCTTAAAAATGCGCTTTCAAAAACTTCAAAAACGCTTATTGATAATGTAGTTGAGGCGGCCTCAGGAAGTGAAGAGATAGATGAATTTACCCTTGATGACATTGAATCAATGCTTATAAAGGCTGATTTAGGGGTAGATTTAAGTATTGAGATAGTAAATAAAATAAAAGACAAAAGCCTAAAATCATCTCAGCTTAAAAACTTTTTGAAAGAGGAATTTGAAAACATTCTTGACGCTGCAGGCTCAAATGAACTTAACTACAGGGAAAATTCTCTTAACATTTACTTTATAGTAGGCGTTAACGGCGCAGGCAAGACTACACTTATCGGCAAGCTTGCAAAAAAATTCAAAGACGAAGGCAAAAAAGTTCTCCTTGCAGCAGGCGACACTTTCCGAGCTGCAGCAGAGGAGCAGCTTGATATTTGGGCAAAAAGAGCAGATGTTGAAATTGTAAGAAGAGATAAAGCCGACAGCGCAAGCGTTGTATATGAAGCAATTGATAAAGCTAAAAAAGAAAATTTTGACGTAATTATTGTAGATACCGCAGGCAGGTTGCAAAACAAATTTAACCTGATTGAAGAGTTAAAAAAGATAAAAAATGTAATCGATAAAAATGCGCCCGAAGCCCTTGCGGAGAGTATTTTGGTACTTGATGCCAATCTTGGTCAAAACGGACTTTCTCAGGCCAAAGTTTTTAAAGAAGCGCTTAATTTAACTTCTGTAGCTATAACAAAGCTTGACGGCTCAGCTAAAGGCGGTATCATAATAGCAATTGCAAAAGAATTCTCTCTGCCCGCCAAACTGGTTGGTATAGGAGAGAGAACTCAAGATTTAAAAAACTTTGACCGCAAGGAATTTATAGAAGCGATATTTGACTAATTATAGCCCGTGTTCATCAAACCATCTTTCCCAGTCGGTTCTTTTATCTGAAGGGCCGTCATCATCAACGTATCTTACTTCCTCGGGTTCTTCTTTGTTATCAACAGTTACGCCAAAGAAAATCAGTTTATAGTCGTCAAAACGCGACCTTAGGCTCTTTGGAGGTCCGAAGAACTTATTTTTATGTTCTCTTAAATACCTTAAAATATCCGCAGAGTCGAACTCTTGTTCTAAAAGAGCATAATACGGGCTTTTAGGGCCAAGTTTCTGAACACTCTTAGATACAGAGGGTTTTATTGTCCTTGTTGTTTTATCATTGTATATTTTATATGCAAACTCTCTTGCCTCATCCTCATCTGTAATTGGTTTACCATATCTTTCCAAAGACAGAAGATTCATAGCACGGCCTATATCGTCTTTTATGAGTGCTCTCATATATGGCATGCGTTGCGCTTCTCTCATTTGAGCTGTTTTTGGGTTAATGTAATCATCTTCATTAACTCCCTCAAGTTTTTTACTGTCATTCCAAAGTCCAGCTATAATTTCTTCAAATTCTTGACAGCTGGGATAGCGAACAACTCCTTCCTTTTCTGGATAAGTTGAGGCTGCCGCACAGCAGAGATTAAAGTATTCTTTCATGCATCTGTCTAAATCCCAGCTTGTTGGCATAGCGTGTCCTGCAGCGTAAGCAAAAGACCTGGAGTATATTGCAAGGTTGTGTACAATTCCTTCTTTACCCTTATTAATAACCTCCGGTCTAAAAATAACAACCACTGGTTGTTTTCTTCTGCCAAAAGCAGGATTTGTTTTTACAAAAGTATCTTGGACATTATTTTTAAGAACGTTTGTACTTTGATAATTGTTAATGGGTGTAGCATAATTTGAACCGGCATAGATATTTTTTGCAGGGGAATATGCCGTCTTAAAATCAACTTTCATCTTAAAATCCTTCTTATCTCTTTTTGGTGATGTAAATTATGAGTAAATTCTAACAAAATTGAAAAAATCATACAATTATAATTGTCAAGATTTTAACAAAACTTTATTTATGATTTTAAAAGTTCTTTTGCAAAAGAAACAGAAATACTGTTAACTTCGCCTGACGCCAAAGTTGCAAGTGCCTCAAGTCTTTTTTCTTGCGTATCAAGTTTTTCAACACATACCCTTGTCTTGTCATCCTGACTTTTTGACACCTTAAAGTGAGCGCTGGCGTGTGCCGCAATTATCGGCTGGTGAGTAATTGCAAAGACCTGTATGTCTTTTGATAAATTTGAAATAGCTTCAGCTACAGCATTTGACGCCTTGCCTGAAATTCCCGTGTCAATTTCATCAAAAATTATTGTTGACAGTGAATCAACTTTTGCAAAAACACATTTTATAGCAAGCATAACTCTTGAAATTTCACCACCTGAGGCTACTTTAGCTAAAGGCGCAAGAGAAGATGAAACATTTGTTGTAATTAAAAATTCAACATCATCAATCCCTTTAATATCAGCTTTTTTATCTTTTGTACTTATTTCAAATTCAGCTTTAGAAAGCTCTAATTTTCTAAGCTCTTGCACAATTAACCCACTAAGCTCGCCTGCGTATTTTTTTCTTTTTAAAGATAGGGCGCAAGATAGCTCTTCAACTTTTTTTTCAAGCTCATTTTGCTTTGCTTCAAGTTCTTCGACTGATGAAAAATCGCCCTCGATTTCACTTAATTGTGCGGCAAATTTTTCTCTTGCTTCAAAAATATCACCATATTTTCTTTTTAATTTTAAAATAAGTGACATTCTCTCGTTTATCTCATCAAGCCTTTGAGGGTTATTTTCAAGATTTTGCGAGTATTCTCTTAAAAAATCCGAACAAAATTTAAGATTTTCATGTGCTTCAATAAAAGAGTTTTCTACTTCTCTTAATCTTTCATCACAATCACAAGAGCGCGAGAGGAGTCCTTTCATTTTAGCTAAAGCGTCAATTACACCATCATCTGAGCCAAGAGAATAATAAATTCCCTCGGTTGCCTCTTTTAGAGATTGTACGTTAGAGAGCACTTCAAGCTCTCGCTCAAGTTGCTCTTCCTCGTCTACTCCGACATCCGCGCTATCAAGCTCATTTAGTTGAAACTTCAGAAAATCAATTTCTTGAAGATTTTTTGAATTATTTTCACGAAGTAAAGTCAGTTTTTTTGTTGTTTCTGTATAATCTTTAAAAGTGCTACCGTATAATGCCAGATTATTTGTAAATTCTTCATCAACACTTTTTATATAAGCATCTAAAAGCTCTATATGATACTTTGGCAAAACATAGGTATAGCTTTGATTTTGAGAATGTATATCAACAAGGTGTTCTCTTAATTCCTTTATATATTCAAGGTTTACAAGTGCACCGTTTAGTCTGCACTTTTGAGAAGTTTGTGTTATTTCCCTTGAAATAACAGTTTCCTCACACAGGTCAAAATCTCTTAGGGTTGATTCTTCTTTTTTTGAATGAGAAAAAGTTATTTCAATCAAAGCAGGTTTTGTTTTATCAAAAATAACATCCTTTTGCACTCTTGCACCAAGGACTGTATCAATCGCTTTTAAGATAATACTTTTACCTGCACCTGTTTCACCCGTTAGGACATTAAAACCGTCTTCAAACTCCAAAAACAGTTCATCAATAAGTATAAAATTTTTAATCAATACAGATTTAATCATTATTTATTAGGTGCAATTCCCCAGTGGAGCTTCTCTCTTAAAATATCATAAAAATGGCAGCAGTCGTTGTTTAATAGTAACAGTTTAGAATATCTTGAGTGTTTTTCAATACATACTTCGTTTTTGACAATACAAGCGTCCTGACCGTCTGATGTCATTTGAAAATCCTTCGGCGCTTCAGAAGTTGTAATTTTAATATGTTCCGATGTAGGCACTACAATAGGTCTGGCGTTTAGCGTGTGAGGGCATATTGGAACTATTACAAAGCACTCAAGATTTGGAGATATAATAGGCCCTCCTGCAGATAAGGCATAAGCCGTTGAACCTGTAGGTGTTGAGATAATTAACCCGTCAGCTAAATATGAGCATAGTTTAATGTCGTTAATATAAAGGTTTAGAGTTGATGTACGAGAATATGTTGCACCCCTTATAACCATATCATTTAGCGCTATAGCGCCTGTTGTGGGGGATTTTAACATGGTTCTTTTTTCAATTCTAAAATCTCCGGATTTTATTTTGTTTACAACTTTTTCAATTTCATTTGGCATAGCCTGAGCCAAAAAACCAAGGCGTCCCATATTAAAACCAAATAAAACCGCATCTGTTTGAGAGTATTTTCTTGCACATTTTAAAAGCGTACCGTCTCCGCCCACAACTATCACAAAAGTTGCACTATGGGGCATTTCATCCAGTGAAAAAGCACAAGAATTTTCAAAAGAGCAGCAAAGCTTTTGCGAGAGCTCTTTTGCGCCCTCAATTTCAGGGTTATAAACTATTATGGTTTTTTCTAAACTCAATTCCATTTTATCTGTAGTTTACAAATTGCAAAGGTATATTAAAACTGTCCTCTTTTTCTTTTAAAAGCTTAATAACATCTTGCAAATCATCTTTGCTCTTACCGCTTACACGAACCTGCTCGCCTTGAATTGATGCTTGCACTTTTAGTTTTGAATCTTTAATTGCAGCAGTTATTTTTTTTGCAAGCTCCTGACTAAGACCTTTTTTAAGGTTGAAAACCTGTCTTACATTCCCGCCCAGTGCAGCCTCAGGGGTTTGAGCATCGAGAATTTTTATACTCAGATTTCTTTTAATCATTTTTGTTTGCAGAATATCTAAAATATTTCTCAACTTTAAATCATCACTTGTTGTAATAGTGATAGACTTATCCGCATCAAGAGTAATATCAGAATTTGAACCTTTTAGGTCAAATCTTGAATTAAGTTCACGCTTAACCTGATCAACCGCGTTTACAAGCTCTTGCTTATCAAACTCTGACACAACATCAAAACTGCAATCTTTTGCCATTTTTCACCCCATCTTTTTAAAAAAGGGGATTTTCATCCCCTTTATATCCTTATACTAAAATCTAAACTCTTCTCTTGCGAGCAGCTTCAGATTTGCGTTTTCTCTTAACAGAAGGTTTTTCATACCTTTCTCTGCGTTTGATTTCAGATAAAATTCCTGCTTTTTGAATTTTTTTCTTAAATCTTTTAAGAGCGCTTTCGATATTTTCGTTCTCGCGAACTCTTACTTCAGGCATATTTTCACCTCCTTTGAAGACTTAAGTGTAACTTATGGCTTCAATATAACACGCACCAATAGCTGCGTCAAGTGATGAGGCTATATTTAGAGCTGTTTTGTAACAAGGGCAAAAATGTCATTAAAGACAACATAAATCATAAGAAGAATTAAAAGCGCAAAAAATACTCTTGAAATTCCCTCTACAATTTTTTCATCAAGCTCTCTGCCGCAGATTTTTTCTAACGCCAAGAACATAAGATGTCCGCCATCAAGCGCAGGAATAGGCAGAAGGTTGATTATAGCAAGGTCAATACTAATAATAGCGCTTAAAAGCAGCCCTTTTAGCATACCCGAGTTTTCAATGATATCGCCGCCTACTTTTGTTATTGCAACAATACCGTGCATATCACTAAGAGGAATTTTTCCGCTCACAAGCTGCCAAAGTCCAAGCAGCATAAGCCTTGTATTGTCAACAAGATAATCCCAAGAGTGTGTAATAACATCAAGAGGAGTTTTAATAGGCAGGAAAATCTCGCTTACTTCAAGCTTTACACCCAAAAGCCCGTCCTTTGAGGTTTTTAAGTCGTTAAACACAAGCTCCTTGTCACCTCTTAAAACTTTTATTGAAAGAGGCTTGTAAGTATCTGAAATTGCACGGGCAATATCTTCAAGATTATATTCTTTATCTGCGACAAACTCGCTTTTTTGATAAAGCTTTTGGGTTAAGTCCTTTTGAGTCTTTGTAAGCTCGAGCTCGTCAGGTTTGTACTTTTCAATCCCTATAAGAACATTCTGTGAAACCTTTAGTTCATCCTCAGGTGTTGATTTTGGAAGAATTATAGTTTCACCTGTTTTTACAACAGTAGAAATTTTAGGATTCAGCGCCTTAAGTTCGGATAATTTTTTCTCAACTGTTTTATCTGAAACATAGCCGTCAAAGAATTTGCTTTTTTGTACAAGAAAAATAAACTGATAAGAATTGGTTATAGGAATACCGTTAACACTTATAATTTTATCATTTGGCAAAATGCCTGAGTCTTTAACATTTGATTGAACTTCAGGTGCAAAGTCTTTTACAAAAACATCATACTTGCTGCTTGGAAGTTTATGATAAAAAGCAGCACAAAACATTACAAGAAACAGAGCAAATACAACATTTGCAAAAACACCGGCCGAGACTACAATTGCCTTTTGCCAAGGTTTTTTATTTTTAAAGCGTTTTGGTGAATCAAGGGGAAGATTTTTAGCATCTTCATTTTCCTCATCATCATCGGGAAAAGAAACATACCCGCCTAATAAAAATGCATGCACAGTTATTTTTGTATCGCCACACTTTGTTTCATACAAAACAGGGCCGATAGGAAGCCCGAGACCAAAGTGAGAAACCTGAATACCAAAAGCTCTTGCAGCAAGGTAGTGCCCCAGTTCATGCACTAAAACCAACAGACTTATTAAGATGAGCATTATAATGATATTCATATTTTATTTTCTTTTTTCCGGTTTTCTTTTGACAAATCTGTACAAGCCAAAGAAAGTCGGCTTGTATGAGTTAAGATTTTTATTTGATTGAGCAAGAAGAAGTTTTAATTTTTTATTTTGCTCTTCAAGAGAGTTTACCTTTTGCTCAAGCATTTGTGATTTTTTCTCGGCTTGAATTAATTTTGTATTGTTTTTTTGGTCAGTTGAGAGAACCATAGAAACTTGTTTTGCAATTTTTTTTGCTATGGCTCTTGCTATCATATTTAGAGTTTTTTCTGAAATATCAAACTTAAAAGCGTTCTCAGGCTTTGGCGGAGTGACATCAATATTTCTTTTTGCAAGTTCATTTACAATGTATTTTTGAAACTTTTCCTGTGCTTGAATTGAATCAGATAAAAGTCCGATATCGTCAAAATCTTCATCACCCTCATCAGGAGTAGACATAATCTGCTGTATTTCTTTTTTTGACTCTTCAAGAGCGGTATTTTGCGAACTTTCTACAGCATCATTTTGAGATTCACTGCCCCAATATTCATTCTGCGTTTCAGGCATTATTTGCTCAGCTTGAGGCTCTTGGGCCGACTGTTGCAATATGCCAGCATTTTCAGCTTCTTTATGATGCTTGAGTTCATCTATAAGAGAAATATCTTCATGTTGACTTTGTTTTTGTTCGTTATCAACTATAAAATCATTATCTTGCTGCTTTTCATCCACAAGTTCAACAGATACATCATCCCACTTTTGCCATTTAATATTCTCCAAGGGAATTTTTTTATTAAGCGAGTCACTTTCAGGAGTATCAGTATTTTCAACAATTGGAATCTCATCTTGAACTTCACTATGAGCATTTTGCTCTTGAGAATTAAAATCAGCAGCTATAGAGTCTTTTTGTACTTCAATTGGCGGCAGCGGAGTCTCTTGCTGCACAACATCTTGCCTTTTTCTTCCCAGAACTTTTTCTACAAGAATATCGTAGGCGCTTTTGTCAAAAAACTCATTGCCTTCATCATCTTCAAAAATTGCTTCGATTTTGTATTTTGCAAGAAAAGAGTCAAGCGTCAGGTAGTCGACAAAAAAGCCATCCTGAGCAAGTTTATTTAATATGTCATTTTTAGAGTAGACTTTAGACTCCATCTTAATTACCGTAGTGCTAACTTTACTGATTATATATTAAACTTCCTGCTGAAACAACATAGACTCAAAGGAAGAGTGTTTTTAAGAAAATGCCTCTTTAGGAGGCTTATTGGTTGAGTATTATTTTACTGATTAGACAGCTGTTTTTCTGTTGTTTATCCCTGCTCTTAACCCTTGAGCAAGGTCTTTTCTACCGCTTTGTTCATATATTTTTGTAACAGATTCAAGAAATTTTATATTTTCAATAGAAGCTTGTTGTTTTTGCATTTTTGGAGCTTCTTTTTGAACAGGTCTTGATGCAAATTGACTTGCCGGTTTTTGAACTCTTTTTTGATATGCAACTTGGCTTTGAGAATTAACGGGTGTTGCATAAGGATTTTTTTGCGCGTTTTGATAGGCCCCAAGGGCATAATTTTGCTTTATAGCATTTCTTTGAGGCTGAAGCTGCCTTTGCGGTCTTTGATAAGAAGGCGCACTATACGTTGTCTTTGGCATAACACTCGGACGAGTTTGCGCTTGATAAACTCTTCTTGAAACAGGAGCTTCTTTATAAACCGTATCAAGGGGATTTGCTTTTTCTTCTTCATTATTTTTTTGATAAGCAGAACTTAGACCAATAAGAGGTTCTTCTTGCAGCTTAACTTTGGCAAAAACTTTCTTTGACACAACAACTGAAGCAACAAGGAGCACAAGACAAATTGCAAATGTCATATCGCCTCTGCCGTCAAATATTCCAAAAAACGAACCAAAAAGGTGTTCAGCATTAAAAGAATTGTCATTCCAGTCAATATCTTCTTGAGCTATTTCGTTAATGTCATTTGTCGGACGGTATTCTCTTATGGGTCTGTTTAATACAAGCTCGTTTGTAGCTCCGCTGCCTGTTTGCTGTGATGTTTTAAAAGCAAGCTGAGTTGAGCTTGTGTTTATACCGTTTACATAAATTCTGACTTTAGAGTTTTCAAGCTGCTGAACTATAACAGCGTCAATTCCTGAAACATTATCATAAATTGTATCAACATTATCAACGGTTAGCGCATTTTTTAAATCAAAATAAATACTGTCAGAGTTTTCTGCTTTTGCTTTGTACTCTACAGGCTTATCAGCTTTAATTGTAAGCTTATACGCACCGTTTAGCTCTTTTGATTTTGATATTTCAACCGATGTAATTAAACTCTCTTGAGCTAACGCTGCGCTGCACAACAAAAGAAATGCACCAAGTGCAATTAATATTTTCTTAAAACCGAACACAAATGTCCTTACCATAATACTCAAATACTCTCCCTAATCAAGTTTTGTTATAACTAAACAATAGCTTGTTTTAGGAAGAGTATCATCAATCTCGGGGTTTAAAAAATATCTCAATCTAAAGATTTATTTTTTAGTTTATATTGGCGATTAAATTAGCCATCTCAATAGCTGCTTTAGCAGCTTCAGAGCCTTTGTTACCGGCTTTTGTACCGGCACGCTCTATTGCCTGCTCGATATTATCTGTTGTGAGAACTCCAAATATTACAGGTAAGCCTTCAGATAGAGAAACCGAGGCTATTCCTTTTGATAGTTCAGCACAAACATAGTCATAGTGAGAAGTTGAGCCTTTAATAATAGCGCCTAAGGTTACAATAGCACAGTATTTTTTTGTTTGAGCTGCTTTTTTTGCCATAAGAGGTATTTCAAAAGCGCCGGGGACCCAGATTATATCAATATTTTCTTCATCCACACCAAGACGTACAAAAGAATCTATAGCCCCTGATAGAAGTTTTGAGCCTATAAATTCGTTAAATCTTGAAACTATAATGCAAAATTTGTCTGTTTTATTTGCGTATAAATTTCCCTGAAAAGTGTTTGTCATAGATATATCCTTTGTTGACTACAAAAGGATATTAACACAAAAATAATTTTACATAAAGAAAAAGGCTTTTGATAATCAAAAGCCTCTCGGAATACTTGTTTAGTAATTCCTCGTGTGTGAAGTGAAGGTTAGTGTGTGTTGGTTAGAAAGTATATCTTTTATGTTTTGTTATATCTTGTTTATCGCTTACATATATATAAAATATTTCAGTTTTGAAAAATTGCGCACTTTATTGTTTTCGTTACATTAGTTTACAAATAGGGGTAAAAGTACTGTACGCTTGCGTTTTTAACCGCAGTTCCAAACGTGGTATTAATATTAAGTAATGTTAAGAAAACGATTTTTATTTTATTTTTCTGTAATATTTGTTTACAAAAGGCTTGTTATTTTAAATGCGTAGTGATATATTAAAGATATACGAAATATATCTTTTCTCATACGGTCTTTGTTTTTAGGTTTTATTTAACTCACTTTTAAAAAATTCTTTTGTTGTATCTTTAAATTTTTATTCGCTTAAACTACCGCCAAAAAGGCGAAGCGCGGCTTGCAAATTTTTTGTGCGCCAAAATTACACTGGAAAAAATTATGGTTAGAAATATTTAGGAGATGTCTTTTATGAAAAATTCGCTTAACACAAAAACAAAAAACTCAACTTTAGCTCTAAGCTATGATGAAAGCTTAAATGAATACGTAAAAAAAATATCTAAATACCCTATTTTAACCCCTCAAAAAGAAAAAGAACTTGCACGCTTAAGTTCTCAGGGCGATAAAAACGCAAAAAAAGAACTCATACAATCAAACTTAAGACTTGTATTTAATGTTGCAAAAAAATCTATTCACTCTACCTCGCTAAGCTTAAGCGACCTTATTCAAGAAGGCAATATGGGACTTATGGCGGCAGCAGACAAATTTAACTGGAAACTGGGGTATAAATTTTCCACTTATGCTACCTGGTGGATAAAACAAGCAATGTTTAAAGCAATATCAGAGCAGTCTTATTCAATGAAAATCCCTGTTTATATTCAAGAAACACTATCAAAATATAAAAAAGTAAAATCCTCTCTTGAGCAAAAATACGGCTGCAGCGTTAAAAACTCAGAAATCGCAAAACACATTGGCTACAGTGAAGAAAAAATAGATTTATTTTTAAACTCATACACTAAAGCTCTCTCACTTGAAACAGGTTTTGAAGCGCAAAACGATTCTTCTTCAACTCGCGAAATGAGCCTTAGCGAGATTATTGAAGATGAAAAACAAAACGTAGAAAAATACGTACTTGATAAACAACTGAAACACGATATCGCATGCGCTCTTGAATGCCTTAAATCAAGAGAAAAAGAGGTAATAACTCTTCGCTTCGGGCTAAATGAAAGCGCAAGAAAAACTTTAGAAGAAATAGGCAACATCTATGGCGTTACAAAAGAATGTATAAGACAGATTGAAAAACGTGCCATACAAAAAATTAACTCGACAAAATCCGCTCGTCAAATGCTTTTAGGGTATATTATTTAACTTTTGCTATTACATAAAGTGGATTATAAGTAAGCTCAAATCCGTTATTGTCAAAAAACAACTCCTTATATTTTTTCTCAAATTCCCTATACCTTTGAGCTCCCCAAGACTTAGAGTCAGGAACCGAAGCGCCTGTTAATTTTATGTGATACAAAATATCTTTAACGCTTTTAAAATAAAGTGTTTGAATCTCCTGCTCAAATTCAACAACTTCATATCCGCAGCTGTTAAGTATCTTTTTATAATCACAATAATTAAGCCCTGTTTTTTCAATCATTTTAAACTGTTTACAGTTTTGTTCCCCAAAGCTTGAAAAAGCTAAAACTCCGTTGCCTTTCAGATTATTTTTAATTTTAAATAAAAAAGTATCAAAACTGCTAAACCACTGAAAGCAGGCATTTGAGATTATTAAGTCGTATTTATCAACAAAATCGACCTTGCAAGCGTCACCCTTAATGAACTCTAAATCACTAAAACCTGTAAAGTTATCGGTAATATCATTAAGGGTAAGTTTTGAATATTTTAAATTTTTTACTATATTTTCTGTTAAAAAACCCGTACCCGAGCCAATTTCAAGAATTTTTTCAAAATCTAAATTACAAAAATTGACAAGATGCCTGCACAAGCTATCTGCCATATGCTTTTGCACAATGGCATTTTGCCTGTATGTATCAGCCGCTTTTGAAAAATCATTTGACTTATCTTTTTGCATAAAAACTAAACCTCAAGAATTTCATAAAAATCCTTAAATTCAAAAAACGGAAAATGCCCGCATTCAAGTTCCAGCTTGTTTTTGTGCGCTGCCCAGAAATTTGCCTGCGAAGAGTAGGGAAAAATCCTGTCTTTTTTTGCAAGAACTACTCTGTCAAAATCAAAATTTTTCTTAAACCAGGTTTTTTTTGAAACCATTTTTATATTCAAAAGTTCATCGGCAAGATTCTCTATTCTTCTGTTTGCTCTTTTAATATTGAGGGGAGATGACGCACCAAGCGCCATTTTCTTTTCAAATTTTTCTATAGTGTCGTTATTTAGCGAATTTGCCATAAGGTCATATATTTTTTCATTGACGCCATAATCATTATCTACAGGGCAAAAAGTACCGCAGATAGCGCAGCTTGAATCTATTTGAGGCAATAAGTCCTGATTATATACATAATTTAGCGCCCAAACACCGTAAGAATAAGCTATAGCGTGAATTTCAGTGTATGGAAGAAAATCAAAATACTCAAGAGGATTATTTTCCATATCAGAATAGTCATAAACAAAAAGCAGGTCGCTTTTTGAATTATCAAACTCTATAAAGCAGTTGGCGTCTGTATAAAACCCGCAGAAAAAAATTATCAGCGAATTTTTATTGTGGTTTATAAATTCAGTTTTCAAAACAAACCTCGCAAAATTCACACTCTTAAAATAAATAATACCAAAAACAACTCTTTAAGGGTATGAAAAAAACTCTTATTGTATTATAATTTCATAACGCAAGAAAAAAAGGTTAAGCCAATGAAAAAAAAGCTAATTGTAATATTTGCGGCATTTTTGTTTTTAACAAATATATCTTATGCCCAAAATACTCCGACTCAAGAAGAAATACAAAAGTATAATTTATACTACAACAACGGTATTTCTAATCTGAAAAACAAAAAATACTCTTCTGCAATAGTAGAGTTTAAAAAAGTTCTAAGGTTTCAACCATACGATGATACGGTAAGACAATCACTCTGCCTTGCTTATCTTGCACGCGCCGATTACTACGTAAGTGAGGAAAAAAATCCTAAAAAAGCAATTGCCGATTTAAAAAGCGCACTTTTTTATATGAAATACTGGAGTGATGCGCAGGATGAAAAAGAGCAAAATATGGAAAACTCAGCTCTCAGTAACCTTGCCTCACTTCAAAGAAGATATGAAGCAAATCTCACTCCCGCACAAAAATTCCAAAACGCTAAAACACTTCGTGCACAGGGAGAACTGCCTGCTGCTGCGTATGATTTCTTAACTCTGAGGAATAACTCTCAATATGCAAAAACCGCAAATGAAAACGCCGGAGATATTTTTAAGGCATTAAATAATAGTTTAAAAGCAATTGACTGCTACAGACAAGCTCTTAAAGCAGAGCCTGAGAATGCTAAATTGCACTTTAAATACGCTGTTATTTTAGATGAAGCCAACAACCAAGACGCTGCAGCAGAAGAGTATAACCTTGCTCTTAAATACGGCGAAAAAAATCCCGAACTTCTTGATATTCTTGAAAACCTCTGGCGCTCAAGAACAATAAACAACCCAAATAACGCTCAGGCGTATATTAATATGGGTACTGTTTATCAAATGAGAGGGGACTTAGTTAGCGCAAAAGCTCAATACCAAAAGGCTCTTTCTCTTGCGCCAAACGATAAAACCGCTCTTTTAAACCTTGCATCTCTTTATGCCGCACAAGGTGCAACGGCACAGGCAAATGCACTGTATGATAAGCTTCTTGCAAAAAATCCAAATGACCTTGACATTATAAGATACAAAGCTTCAACCTATGAGGCTCAAAAAGACTACAAAAATGCCCTTGCGCAATACAAGACAATTCTTGCAATTGCCCCAAATGATAACGATGCAAAGAACGCTATAGCAGACATTGTAAACAATAAATTTACACCTGCGGATAAATATAACTATATGCTGCTTGAGGCAAATTCAAATCCCACAAACTACGACTTGCAGTATGCATACGCTTATGAAATGCACAAACAGAAAAAATACGACGAAGCGCTTAAATATTACCTTAGAGCAATTGAACTTAACCCTAAAAAACAAGAGGGTTACATAAACGCGGCACAAATCTATACTCTTAAAAACGACTATACAAATGCTCTTAATATATTAAACAAAGGTATTGCTCAAATACCATACGGAGCTGAGCTTTTAGCGCAAAAAGACACCCTTGAGAAAAACCAAGCAGGGCAGCTCTATGAAAACGCTTCAAAACTCTATGAAACAAAAAATTACCAAGGTGCGCTTGAAAATTACTTAAAAATAAAAGAACAGACACCTGAGGTTTTATTTGCAATTGCGGGTTGTTATTTTGAACTGAAAGACTATAATAACGCTATTTTATACTATCAAAAAGTCCTTCAAAAAGAGCCCCAAAACCAGCAAGCACTCTACTACAGTGCTATGTCATACTCTGAAATGGGCGAAAATGACAAAGCTTTAACACTGTTTAATAAAATAATTACAATTAACCCTCAAAACACTGACGCAAAAGAGGCAATTAATGCTATTAAAGAAGCTCAATTGGCTCAAGAGTTAGAAAATGCCATAGCAAAATATGAGCAAAAAGACTTTGTTGGTGCTATGCCTATTTTAAATAAAATACTTATGAAAGAGCCAAAAAACACATATGCCCTTTATTACAAAGGCTTAATCCTTGAAGAACAAAAAAATCAAAAAGAGGCTAACGAGTGCTTCAAGGCTGCAATTAATGCTGATAACAACTTTGCGCTTGCATACTACTCATACGCTCTTGGCTTAGATAACCTTGAAAAGTATCAGGAAGCCGTAACTAACTATGATAAATTCCTTGAACTTAAACTAAAAGAGGGAGAGGATGAATACACAAAATTTGCACGCGACAGAGTAAGTGAATTAAGAAAATTTTTAAACAATAAATAATGAAAGAATTACCAAAAAACATAAAAATAATACAAGCGCCTCTGGCGGGGATTTCTGATATAGTTTACAGAAAACTTGTCAGAGAATTCTCAAAAGAAACTCTTCTTACAACAGAAATGCTCTCCTCTGAAGCGCTTGTTAATAACCAAAAATCTCTTATTCTAAGCTATAATAAATGCGAATACCCGCTGTCTTTTCAGCTTAGCGGACATAAGCCCCACATTATGGCACGTGCTGCAAAAATCAT